>CABSDO010000069.1 GCA_902476475.1 uncultured Collinsella sp.
GGCGCCGGTCAGTACGGCGACTGCTGGCTGCGCGTGGAGCCGCTCATTGGGCCCGACGGCACGAGCGACGGCTATGAGTTTGTTGACGAGGTCGTGGGTGGCCGCATCCCGCGCTCGCTGATCCCCGCTGTGGACAAGGGTGTCCAGGAGACCATGAAGGACGGCATCATTGCCGGCTACCCGCTCACGGGCATTCGCGTGGCTGTGTATGACGGCTCGTATCATAGCGTCGACTCCAACGAGATGGCGTTCCGCGCGGCGGCTCGCATCGGTCTGCGCAAGGCATGCGCCGATGCCGACCCGGTGGTGCTGGAGCCCATCGAGGAAATCACGGTGACTATCCCCGAGAGCTACGCCGGCGCCGTGATGGGCGACATCTCGGCCTCGCGCGGTCGCGTGACGGGTATGGAGACCGATGAGCGCGGCGATACCGTGGTCATTGCCCAGGCGCCGCTGGCCGAGCTGACGGATTATTCGACGCGCCTGCGCTCTATCACGCGCGGCACGGGCGACTTTACCATGAAGCCCGCTGGCTATGAACAGGTGCCTTATGACGTTCAGGCCAAGCTGGTCGAGCGCTATGAGGAGGGTCGCGCCAAGTAGCGCGTGACTTTGCCTGCAACATATATGCCGATGTAAGGGCCGCTCTGGGCAATCCAGGGCGGCCCTTTTTGATCCCCAGCGGGGTTGCAAATCGGTTCTTGTCGTGGCTCGGGGCTAGTCCCCCGAGGCCTGATTGCGGCCGGTGGCGTAGTCGATCTGCACGTGCGGCTGCAGGTTGTAGCAGTACACGTGGAAGCAGAGGGTCTTGCCGTGGTCCTCGATCGATTGTGCTTCCAGACGAACGCCACGACAGACGAGTTCCTCTTCGTTGTACATGGGCGTGACGCGGTAGAGCACATGGTTGCCCGTGTCGCGGATGTAGTCGAGGATCTGCTCTTCAAACGGTAGCATGCCCGTCTCGTTGAGATAACGCGTGCCGGTGAGGAGATTTTTGCGGTTGGCGTTTTCGCCGCAGAGCGACCAGGCGATGAGGTGGCAGCGGTTGTAGAGGCTCTGGCTTGGAATAAAGTCGTAGCGCTGCTGGTGCCATCCGGCGGGGTGGATACGCGAGATGTCGCCGCGCTTGCCCTGTCCGAGCGACTCGGGGCCTACGCAGGCGAGCGCCTTGCGAGTGCGGCCCAAGCTGTCGAGCTTGGAGAATTTCTTAAAGCAGCCTTCTTCGGTGGCACGTTCATACTCGTCAAGCGTGAACGACGGCGTGCCGAGCGGGTGCGTGCTGTCGGCGCGCAGGGCGACGTAGGGGTTACCCGCGTAGTCGGGAATGCTGCTGAGGTATACGCCGCGGGCGCGGTTGAGGTCGGGGTTTTCGACCTCGTCGATGGGGGTGGCGGCACTGTCCGCGGAGGCGTTGTCATCGGTGCCGGACGCGGCGGAATCGGAGCCATCGCCAGAGTCTTGGCTATTTTGAGAGTCCGAGGAGCTCGCTGTTCCCGATTCGAGCCGGGCAACCAGGTCTGCCTCGTCGTCAGTGCGGCTGGGACTCTCGTCTTGCTTCTCGGCCAGGGCTACCGCCTGCTCATCACTTTGCGGCGAGAGTAGTCTGGGCGCCCCGTCGAGCGACCCTGTGAACAACGCAAACCCCAGCACCACGGCGGTGCCGATGGAAAGTGCTTGCTTGTAGGCGGACTTGCGCGACATGGAGGCTCCTGGATGGACGGTTGGGAATCTACCAGTCTAGCAGGAGCCGGCAGGGGCCGTTCTGTCGAACAAATACTTAAGATTTGGGACAAACGCTACGGATTCAATTGCCTCATATTTGACGTATGGCTAGATCGAGGTGGAACCGAGCCAATTGAGTTTACATTCGAGAATGCGCTGCTCACCTGGCGTGCTGCTGCCATCGAGTAGCGCGAGGAGCATCTCGGCCGCCTCTCTGCCTTCCTGGTCGACGGGCTCGATGATCGTGGAGACGGTCGGCGTGGTGAGGTTGGTCCAGTCTTCGCAGTTGAGTCCCAAAAGACCGATTTGCTGCGGAAGTAGATGGGCCATGGGCTGGAGAGCCTTGTAGACACGGGGAAGTGCCCACTGATTTTGCACGAAGATAAGGGTTCGCTTGGCGGGGTTGAACTTGTATTTAAAGTACTCGGTAAGCTCACCGACCGACGGCTTGTTGTGGTCGATGGGAATCGCTTTGTAGAGCTGTCCGTTCGCTGCCAGCGCCTCGGCATACCCCTGAAAACGCTCCATGCGGGTGCGCATTTCGGTCATGTTGGCGGCAATGGAAAAGAAATCTTCGTAACCGGCGTCGAGGAGTGCCTGCGTGGCGTTGTACACACCGTCGTAAAGGTTGGTTTTGATCCAGCTGGTACCTGGGCTATAGATGGCCGCATCGAAAAAGACGACGGGCTTACCGGCGCGCTTGATGCGGTCATGGACGGCCTTGAAATTTGCCGTGGGCTGGATGATAAAGCCATCGACGCCCAGCGAGAGCATTTTGTCGACATACATGAGCTCGGTTTCGGGGTTAAAGTTGCTCGTGCAAACGACCGTCTGGTAGCCCGCGGGGAGCATGACCTGCTCCATGCCGTTGAGGACGAGGCCCGCCCACTTGTTGGTGTTATCCAAAATGATAATGGCGATGACGTGGGTCTGTTTGCCGGTGAGTGTTTGCGCCTGGGCGTTGGGGACGTATCCCAGCTCCTTGATGACGCGCGCAATCTTTGCCTGCGTCTTCTCGCTAAGCTTTTCTCGTTTGTCGTTGAGGTAATACGAGACGCTTGCCGTCGAGGTTCCCGCCTCTCGAGCGACGTCTGCGATCGTAACGCGCTGTTTTGCCACAGCGGCTCCTTTCGACACATTGCGTTTCTTGGCACGGTGGCTTGCATTCGGGTTACAGACGCGTGCTTCTGTCTGTCCTTTCGCCCTTCTATGAGTATGCAACAAGACGGTATTCGTGGGCTCAAAAATTCGTGGCGGGCACGCAAGACCGCCGTCTACCGAGAAAATCAAATACTTCTTGACTTTTAAGAAAAGGGTCAAAAACGCAGGATTCATTTTAGGTTAAGCGTATAACTAAATTGCATAACTAGCGCTCTGACCTGCGCGTTTACCGAAATGAACTCGATTTATCGATGTTGGAAATCTATATTGGTCTTGTCGAAAAGACAGCAAGTCCAAACGGCAGGGGATGCTCCGGAGGCCTCCGCAAACGGTGTCTTGCGCACGCAACTCTATGAAAAGAGGGAAGCAATGAAGATCGTAGGCGTTGCCGCCTGTACCGTGGGTATCGCCCACACGTATATGGCCCAGAAGGCGATTCAGGATGAATGCGCCGCCCGTGGCATCGAGTGCAAGGTCGAGGCTCAGGGTGGCCTGGGTATCGAGAATGAGCTCACGCAGGAAGACGTGGACTCCGCCGACCTAGTCCTGGAGTCCGTCGACGTGGGTGTCGAGAACGAGGACCGTTTTGAGCAGAAGATGGCCGAGGGCAAGTTCCTCAAGGTCGGTACTTCCGACGTGATCGCCGATCCGGTCAAGACCATCGACCAGGCTGTTGAGATTATCAAGGCGACGGGTGGCGCCGTTGACGCGCCCAAGGCCGAGGCCAAGGCAGAGAAGAAGGCCGTCTCCGCTGCCCCGCAGGCCCCGACACCGGCGTCCAAGCAGTCTATCTTTGCCGATCCTGGCAAGACGCTGCTCAATGCATTCAATACCGGCGTTTCCTATTTTATCCCCATTGTCGTTATCGGTGGCGTGTTCCTCGCCTTCTCGTTGGCATCCGGTACTGCTGGTGCTAGCGGTATGGAGGTCACCAACCCGTTGATGGTGAGCCTTAACACCATCGGCATGGCCGGCATCTCTATGATGATTCCGGTGCTTGCGGCATACATCGCCTACTCGATGGCCGGCAAGCCCGCGCTTGCCCCTGGCTTCGTCCTGGGCTACTTGGTCAACAACGCCGTCGTCACCCCGAGTGGCAACAGCGTTTCGACCGGCTTCTTGGGCGCCATGATCATGGCTGTCATCTGCGGTTACTTTGTCCGCTGGATGAAGACCTGGAAGGTCAACAACACCATCCAGACCATCATGCCGATCCTGATCATCCCGATTCTGACCTCGCTCGTCCTGGGCATGGCCTACATCTACATCCTGGCCACGCCGCTTGGCTTTGTGATGGATTGGCTCACCAGCGTGCTCGGTAGCCTGCAGGGCGGCTCCGCCGTCGTCCTGGGCCTGGTCATTGGTGTTATGACCGCCTTCGATATGGGCGGCCCCATCAACAAGACCGCTTCGACCTTTACTATGGCCATCATGGCCTCCGGCATCTATGGCCCCAACGGCATGTTCCGCGTCGCCGTCGCCATTCCCCCGATTGCCTGCGGCCTTGCTGCGCTCATCGCCAAGAACAAGTTCGATGACGCCGATCGCCAGATGGGTATCTCCGCACTGTTCATGGGCTGCATCGGCATTACCGAGGGCGCTATCCCCTTCGCGGTCAAGGACCTCGGTCACACCCTGCCCGGCATCTGCATCGGCTCTGCCGTGGGTGCGGCGCTCGCCGCCTTCCAGGGTATCGACTGCTACGTCCCGCACGGTGGCTTTATCGTCGCCCTTGCCACCAACAACGTCGCGCTGTTCTGCATGGACATCGTGATTGGCTCCGTGGTCGCCGCTGCAATTCTGATTGCCATGAAGCCCACGCTCGATAAGCAGGCCAAGTAAACCTTTAAGGACTCCGGTTGTGCGGAGGGATGGATTTGACTCCGCACAACCGCCCCTACACAACAAAATCCATCCGTACTGATAGGGCCCGCATTTGGGTCCCAGGGAACTTTTGTCAAAAATCCTCTGGAGAAGGAGAACGAAATGTCCAACCTCACCATCCGTCAGGCCGTTCAGGGCATGCTCAAGCTGCAGGATAGCGGCGATCACGCAACCATGGTCGGCATTGGCCCCATGAGCCCCAACCTGATTCAGGCCGTGTTCGAGCTTGCCAAGGACGAGGATTTCCCGCCCATGTTTATCGCCAGCCGCAACCAGGTCGATATGGACGAGATGGGCGCCGGCTACGTCAACGGTTGGGACCAGACGCGCTTTGCCGCCGACATCAAGAAGGTTGCCGACGAGGTGGGTTACACTGGCCCGTACTACCTGTGCCGAGATCACGGCGGTCCGTGGCAGCGCGACGAGGAGCGTAACGCCCACCTGCCCGAGGACGAGGCCATGGAGCTCGCCCGCAAGTCCTTCGTCGCCGACATGGAGGCAGGCTTTGACCTGCTGATGGTCGACCCCACCAAGGATCCCTATCAGATCGGCAAGGTTATTCCGCTCGACGTGGTGCTTCGCCGCACGATCGATCTTATCGACTACCTTGAGCAGTACCGTCGCGAGCATAACCTGCCCGAGGTCGCCTATGAGGTCGGTACCGAGGAGACCAATGGCGGCTTGACCTCTACCGATAAGTACGAGGAGTTCATTTCTCAGCTGCAGCCCGAGCTCGAGAAGCGCGGCTGCCCCATGCCCACCTTTATCGTCGGCCAGACCGGTACGCTCACCCGTTGGACCGAGCAGGTCGGCCATTACAACTTCAAGAATGCCCGCGAGCTCGCCGACATGGCTAAGCGCTACGGCGTGGGCCTGAAGGAGCACAACGCCGACTATCTGGACGACGCGACGCTGCTCGAGCACATCCCGGCACACGTGACCGCCTCCAACGTTGCTCCGCAGTATGGCACCGAGGAGACCCGCGCCTACCTCAAGCTCTGCGCCACCGAGCAGATCCTGGTCGACAACGGTCTGTGCGATGACCCCTCCGACCTGTATCACACCCTGCTGGTCAAGGCTATCAAGACCGAGCGCTGGCGCAAGTGGATGACTGGCGACGACGTCAACCTGCAGGTCGACGACATTCTTGCCGACGATGAGCTCAGCCTGAAGATCCTGGATGTCTCCGGTCACTATGCGTTCAACGATCCTGAGGTCAAGGAGCAGGTCGAGAAGCTCTACCGCAACCTCGCCGCTCAGGACATCGACGGCAAGCGCTTTGTCATCGAGCACATCAAGCGCCCGATCAAGCAGTACGTCGTCGGTCTTAACCTCAAGGGCGTCACGACCCGCATCGAGGCCGCTCTTGCCGAGTAAGTAGCTTTTCCTACGCGACGCCGGGCCTGGGGCATGTCCCAGCTGCAGGCCCGGCACATGGGACAAAGGGGCAGTCCCTTTGTCCCATTCTTTTGAGTTTTAGCTTCCTTTGAAGGGGTTCACCATGAAGTTCTTTATCGATACCGCCAATCTGGACGAGATTGCCGAGGCCAAGAGCTGGGGCTGCCTGGCCGGTGTTACCACCAACCCGTCCCTGTACGCCAAGACCGGCGGCAAGCTTGCCGACTTTGAGCCGCATATGCTCAAGATTGCCGAGCTCTGCGAGGGCCTGCCCGTGTCCGCCGAGTCTACCGCGACCACTGCCGAGGGTATGATCGAGGAGGGCAAGCGCCTTGCCGCCCTCGCCCCCAACATCGTGGTCAAGCTTCCCGTGTGCGAGGCCGGCCTTGCCGCCTGCCGTGCGCTGGCCGATGCTGGCGTGCGCGTCAACATGACGCTCGTCTTCTCGCCGACGCAGGCCCTTATGGCCGCCAACGCCGGTGCTCGCTACATCAGCCCGTTTGTCGGACGTTTCGACGACATCGCCGAGGACGGTATCTCGCAGCTCGACAACGTCGTGACCTGCATTAAGAACTACGACTGGACGGGCAAGAACGTCGACGACACCGTCGAGATCATCACCGCCTCGGTTCGTACGCCCAACCACGTAACCCAGGCCGCGCTGCTTGGCGCCGATATCGCGACCGTGCCCATGGCAGCCCTTAAGAAGTGCCTGCACCATCCGCTGACCGATCAGGGCCTTGCCTCGTTCGAGGCCGACTGGCAGAAGGTCGTCGCTCAGGCTTAACGAGTGGATTGCCCCGGCATCGTGTCATCCGGTGCCGGGGTTGTTCTCAAGAGAGGAATTCGTATGACCAACCAGGAGCTGGCGAAGGTCGCCAATGAGGTCAGGAAGGGTGTCGTGACTGCGGTTCACGCGGCCAAGTCGGGACACCCGGGTGGATCGCTCGGTGCTGCCGACATCATGACGTATCTGTACTTTGAGGAAATGAATATCGATCCTGCCGACCCTCACAAGGCCGATCGCGATCGCTTTGTGCTCTCCAAGGGTCACGCGGCGCCGGGCCTGTATTCGGTGTTGGCAAATCGCGGCTATTTTCCCGTCGAAGAGCTCGAGACGCTCCGCCATATTGGCAGCCGACTGCAGGGCCATCCCAACATGAACGACGCCCCTGGCATCGATATGTCCACCGGATCGCTCGGTCAGGGCATCTCTGCTGCAGTTGGAATGGCGCTTGCCGCTAAGCACTGGGGCGACGGCTACCGTGTCTACACGTTGCTGGGCGACGGTGAGTGCGAGGAAGGCCAGGTGTGGGAGGCGGCCATGTTCGCCGGCAACCATGCACTCGACAATCTTGTTGCCGTCGTCGACCACAACGGCTTGCAGATTGACGGCACGATCGATGAGGTCAACTCGGCCATGCCGCTCGCTGACAAGTTCCGCGCCTTTAAGTGGCATGTGATCGAGCTCGCCGACGGTAACGACATGGCGCAGATTGCCGCCGCCTTTGCCGAGGCCCGCAAAGTGAGCGACTCGCCCGTGGCCATTATCGCCGAGACGGTGAAGGGCAAGGGCGTCTCCTTTATGGAAAACCAGGTGGGCTGGCACGGCAAGGCACCCAACGATGAACAGTTTGAGCAGGCCATGGCCGAGCTCGCAGCAGCAGGGGAGGAGCTCTAATGGCAGACGTCAAGAAAGTCGCCACGCGCGTTAGCTATGGCGAGGCACTTGTCGAGCTGGGCAATGAGCGCGATGACTTTGTGGTTCTCGATGCCGACCTGGCCGCCGCCACGCAGACCGGTAAGTTTAAGGCTGCGCACCCTGAGCGCTTCTACGACGCCGGCATTGCCGAGAGCAACCTGATGGGGCTTGCCGCCGGCATTGCGACCACGGGTCACGTCGCCTTTGCGAGCACCTTTGCCATGTTCGCTGCCGGCCGCGCGTACGAGCAAGTGCGTAATTCCATTGGCTATCCGCACCTCAACGTCAAAATCGGTGCCACGCATGCGGGCATATCGGTCGGTGAAGACGGTGCCACGCATCAGTGCTGCGAGGACATCGCGCTCATGCGCACGATCCCGGGTATGACGGTGATTGTTCCCGCCGATGACATCGAGGCTCGCGCATGCGTGCGCGCCGCCTATGAGTTTGAGGGGCCGGTCTACATGCGTTTCGGACGCCTGGCAACACCGGTCATCAACGACTGCGAGGACTATGAGTTCAAGATTGGTCGCGGCGTGGTCGT
This sequence comes from uncultured Collinsella sp., assembly GCA_902476475.1. GTDB lineage: Bacteria > Actinomycetota > Coriobacteriia > Coriobacteriales > Coriobacteriaceae > Collinsella. The sequence continues at coordinate 8,412 of CABSDO010000069.1, forward strand.
GCGCGAGGGGTCCGATGTGACCATCATCGCTTGTGGCCTTATGGTCGCTGAGGCGCTTGAGGCTGCCGAGGCGCTCGCTGCCGATGGTATCGATGCCGAGGTCATCAATATGCACACGATCAAGCCGCTTGATGAGCGCCTGGTGGTTGCCAGCGCCAAGAAGACTGGTCGTGTGGTCACTGCCGAGGAGCATTCGATTATCGGTGGTCTTGGCGAGGCCGTGGCCTCGGTGCTCGCGGAGCAGCATCCGGTGCCGATGCGTCGCGTCGGCGTGCGCGATGTGTATGGCGAGTCCGGCCCTGCGGTCGATTTGCTGCACAAGTACGGTTTGGACGCCGACGGCATCGAAGCTGCGGTCAGGTCCGTGTTGTAAGGAAGGTTTCCATGGGATTTGTATCTGCCAACCAAGTGACAATCGGGTATACCGCCGCCTCGCGCGAGGACGCCCTGCATTATTTGTCCGAGCAGGCCATCGAGCTCGGCTTTGCCGATGACGCATCTGCCGTAGAGGCCGCCTTCATTGCTCGCGAGAACGAGGCCGAAACCGGCCTTGTCGCCGGTTTTGCCGTTCCGCATGCCAAAAGCGACGCGATCCACACGCCGGGCGTTGCCGTGCTTAAACTGACCGAACCCGTTGAATGGCCGAGCTTCGATGGGGTGCCCGTCGATGTTGCGCTCGCGCTGTACGTGCCCGCCGGCGAGGCCGGAACTACGCACCTGCGTCTGCTCTCCAAGGCTGCCGTGATGCTGATGGACGCCGGCTTCCGTGACAAGGTGCGCGCGAGCACCGATCCCGTTGAGATTGCGGAGCTCATCAATAGCGGACTCGAAGACTAGAACGGTCATCCCGTTCAATCAATCGATCCTTCTCCAAGGAAAAGGGCCGCGACGCCGTATGGGTGTCACGGCCCTATTTGCGTTTCCCCAGATAAAACCTGCCAAAATAAACCTGTCCCTTATTGACAGGTCAGTTAACGCAGTCCAGGTTGAGCATATGCGAGCGAGCGGGCTCCGGGTGCGGTAAGGTGACGTGAAACAAGCGGGCGCTGACCTTTTGGTCGCGCCCGTGAAGTTGAACGTCAGATTGCCGTGCCCGGAGCCCGCGCAGCGCCGAGCAGTTACGCCGTTTGTAAAACGGCGTAACCTAAAGGTTCATGTTGCCGTGGATGTAGGGGGTGACCTCGGGGGAGATATGGCCGCAGCCCAGCTCGCGCAGCGCGGACTCGATAATGGCGGGCAGCGGGGTCTTGCCCTTGTCGTCGACGGCGGCACCGCCGAGGGTGGCAATCTTGGCAACATCTGCGGGTGCGGCCTCGATATGCATGCAGCCGCCGACCAGGCGTGCGCGTACCTGTGCCAGATCAAGATCGTGCAGGTAATCCTCGCAGGCGCGGATTAAATCGACTTTCTCGCGCGTAAGCTCCTCGCCCGTGGGGACGCGGGTGGCAAGACATGCTCCCGCCGGTAGGTTCCAAACGGGATAGCCCCATGCGCGCAGCAGCTCGCGCTCTTCGTCCTTGGTAAAGCCGACCTCCATAAGGGGTGAGCGTACGCCGAGCTCTTCTGCCGCACGCATGCCGGGGCGGTAGTCACCGCGATCGCTTGCATTGCTGCCATCGATGACGGTGGGAAAGCCGAGCGACTTGGCGTGGTTGACGATGGCGGTAAAGCCGGCGTGCTTGCAGTGGTAGCAGCGATTGGCATCGTTGCAGGCTACTTGGGGGAGCTGCAGCTGATCGACCGAAAGATTGAGCACGGGGAGCTTAAAATGCGCCCCTTCATTGGCTTGTCCATCAACGGACCGCTCAAACGAAGCCTGTTCGGGCGTACCGATGAGCGGCGTGGTGAGATGGACGAGAAGGGTATTGGTGGGCATGATGCGGGCGCAGACCGCGGCCAAAAAGCTGCTGTCAACGCCGCCGGAAAACCCGATAGCCACGCGCCCGTATGCCAAAAGCAGCTGCTCGAGCGCCGATAGCTTGTCTTGAAGCTCCTCTGCGGGTGCCGTGGTGTCTAAAATCATGAAACGTTCCTTATCGTTGAGTACTCGATCGAAAACTATAATCCTAATGCGTTACTTGCCATAAGACTTCTATCTGTGTAACGAAAGTGCAATATGGTATATACGTTATATACAAGTTGCCAAATGCGGTAGAGTTGCAGCAACGTGACAGCGAGAGTCGATGGGGGACCGATATGATCAAGGCTGTTATTTTTGACATGGATGGAACGCTGGTCGATACCGAGCGTTTGGGGATTAAGGCCTGGAAGGCAGGCGCCGCTGAGCTGGGGCTCGCGATTGATGAAGCGCTGATCCATCAGTTTATCGGCCGCACGCTGCCCGATGTTATGGATATCCTCGATAAGCATTATGGCAGCCACGAAACCACCGAGGCGATCTATCGTCGCCACAAGGAGATTCGCGACGAGATGGTCAAGACCGAACTGGAACTTAAGGCCGGCGCCGCCGAGTGCCTAGACGAGCTGCTGGCTGCGGGCTATCACGTTGGTCTAGCGACGTCGTCGCGCCTCGTTACGGCCGAGCGCAACCTTAAGATGGTTGGCCTCTTTGACAAGTTTGAAACGGTAACGTGTGGCGAGGACGTCGTGCACGGCAAGCCCGACCCCGAGATGTATCTGCTCGCCTGCGAGCGCGCGGGCTTTGCTCCCGAGGAATGTGCCGTGGTCGAGGATTCGCGCAACGGCTGCGTCTCGGGCATTACGGCCGG
>CABSDO010000070.1 GCA_902476475.1 uncultured Collinsella sp.
CCGGGGACCAGGCAGTCGGCGGCGGCGACGGTCTTACCGTCGTCGTTCATGCGCATGTAGAAGGCCTTGATCTCTGCCGGGTAGTCGGTCACGAAGGTCGGGCGCTTAAAGTGCTCCTCGGTCAGGAAACGCTCGTGCTCGGTTTGCAGGTCGATGCCCCAGCTCACGGGGTAGTCAAACTTGTGGCCGGCGGCGACGGCCTGCTCCAGGATTTCGACGGCCTCGGTATAGGTGACGCGGGCAAAGTCGGAGTTGGCGACATGGTCCAGGCGCTCGATCAGGCCCTTGTCCACAAACTTGTTGAGCATGTTGAGCTCGTCGGGACAGGTGGCCATAACGTCCTTAAGGACGTACTTGAGCATGGCCTCGGCGTTATCCATGTAGTCGTTCAGATCGGCAAAGGCCATCTCGGGCTCGATCATCCAAAACTCGGCGGCATGGCGCGTGGTGTTGGAGTTCTCGGCGCGGAAGGTGGGGCCAAAGGTGTACACGTCGCCAAAGGCCATGGCAAAGTTCTCGGCATTGAGCTGGCCGGACACGGTCAGGCTCGCGTGCTTGCCAAAGAAGTCCTGGCTCCAGTCGACCTCGCCGGACTCGGTGAGGGGCGGATTTTTGGGGTCGAGCGTGGTCACGCGGAACATCTCGCCGGCGCCCTCGCAGTCACTCGTGGTGATGATAGGGGTGTTGACGTAGACAAAGCCCTGCTCCTGGAAGAAGCGGTGGATGGCCGCAGCCGCGACAGAGCGGATGCGGAACACGGCTCGGAACAGGTTGGTGCGCGGGCGCAGGTGCTGCTGGGTGCGCAGGAACTCGACGGTTGCGCGCTTCTTCTGCAGCGGGTAATCCGGGGCGCTGACGCCCTCGACCTCGATGGAGGTGGCAGAAACCTCGAAAGGCTGGGGCGCATCGGGGGTCAGCTTGACGGTGCCGGTGCAGATGAGGGCAGCCGAGACGTTTTGATGGGCGATCTCGTCGTAGTTGTCGAGCGCCTCGCGGTTCATGACGACCTGCAGGTCGCGGAAGCAGCTGCCGTCGTTGAGCGTAACAAAGCCAAAGTTCTTCATGTCGCGGACGGACTTGACCCAGCCGGCGACGGTGACGGTCTGGCCGCCGAGCGACTCGGCATCGGCATAGAGCTGCGCGATTTTGGTGCGGTTCACGTATCCTCCCATAACGGTTGAATGATAGTTATCCATACAGTTCGATATTCTAGCAGCTCGGCTCATTTGGGCTATACAGATAAGGCATTGGCGGGATGGTTTTTCAAACGAAAAGCGCCCGCGGCCAAATGGTCGCGGGCGCTTGGCGTGGTGCCTTTTGGCTGTGTGGCGCGGGGCCTGGCTACTTGGTCTTGGCTACCAGCAGCGGGTCGCCCAGCTTGACGAGCGGGTTGCCGCCGATAAGCGTTCCAGACTCGCCGACATGGTCGATGCTCTTAAGGCGATCGAGCTCGGAGACGATGACGGTCACGATGTCCTCGTGGCCAGCGGCCTTAATGGCCTCGCGGTCGAAGCTGATGAGCGGCTGGCCTGCCTTGACCACATCGCCCATCTCGACAAAGCGGGCAAAACCCTTGCCGTTCATTTCCACGGTGCCCAGGCCAACATGGATGAACACGCGAAGACCGTCCTCGGTGATCATGCCAATGGAGTGGTTGGTGACAGTGGTGGCGCCGATGCGGCCGTTGGCGGGCGCATAGATGGTGCCGGTAATGGGCTCGATGCCATAGCCCTGGCCAAGCATGCCCGAGGCGATCGTCTCGTCGGGAACCTCGTCCAGGTTGACGAGCACGCCGTTGACGGGGGCATAGATGACGCCTTCGCGGGTGGCGAAGCTTGCTGCGGGCGGAACGGACGCCTCGCCGGTCGAGGTGAAGGTGGACTTAAGCGAATCGAGCAGACCCATAGTTGCCTCCAACTTAAATAGGCGCATATCGCGCGTTTGGTTTGCCGGAAACGTTTCACATGTGTTTCGCGGCTTGGTCAACGCCCCTATTCTACGCTGCTCAACGATACCTCTGAACTGGGATTATGTGATATATCAGTTGAAGGGAAACTTATTGCCGGAGTGTTTCTGCGCCACGGGTTCAAGTGGGGTACGCTTGAAGGCGAAAAACAAGGGCGCATAATTTGCGCGAAGGGAGCACATATGATTGTCGAGAACCATGCGCTGTGGGGCGAGGAGCCGACCGAGGATTATCCGGCGACGTTTACGTATTTGGGTGCCGAGCCGCTGCCCGATAAACCGAATGGCCGCCGCCCTGCCGTGATTATCTGCGGCGGAGGTGCGTTTACGCATATCGCCCCGCATGAACAGGATCCCGTGGCGTTTGCGTTTTTGGATCACGGCTACCAGGCCTTTGTGCTCAACTATGTGACGAGTGGCACGGGTGACGTGAGCTTTCCGCACCCCCAGGCAGATCTTGCCAAGATGGTCGCCACGGTTCGTGCGAATGCCGACGAGTGGCATGTCGATCCCAAGCGCGTGTGCGTTGTGGGCTTTTCTGCGGGCGGTATGATCTGCGCCTCGTTGGCGACACAGTGGAAGACCGGTCCCTTCGCGGCACTTGCCGGGGCACGTCCGGACGACATTCGTCCCGATGCCGTGGTGCTGGGCTATCCGCTGCTCGACTTTGCCTATGTGCGCGACATGCAGACGCGCGATCCGCGCATTGACTTGCGCGTACCCAAGACGGGCGGCAAGACGGGGCGCGATTTGCTCAACGACTACCTGTCGATGGTGACGGGTGGCGAGGCAACTGACGAGCATTTGGCCGATATCTGCCCCACCACGCATGTTTCGCGTCAGATGCCGCCGACCTTTGTGTGGGGCGTGTCCGACGACAAGACGGCGCCGATCGCGCAGGTCTACCCGTTTGCGCAGCGCATGGCCGAGGAGGGCGTTGCATGCGAGATGCACGTCTTCGACCAGGGCGGCCACGGCCTTTCGCTCGGCAACGCCAACACCGCGGTCGACAACGAGGACAAGCAGGTGGCAGTCCGTCCCTGGATTCGCCTAGCCTTCCGCTTCCTGGAGCGCCACGGGTTTTAGTTACGGCGTTTTACCAAACCGCGTAACCACTTGACGCTGCGAGCCCGCCAGGGCGGCAATCTGTTAATTGAACGTCACTATGTGTTCGCGCTATCATGCGTGGTTAAATGGTTAGCCATGGCAAACGGTTAGCCAAGATAAACAAAATGCAACGCCCTGTGGGCGCCGGGGGAGGAACGCGGACGTGAGGCTCGATACACTCGAGATTGGAAAGGATGCCGTTGTCGCATCGGTGGCATCGGACGATCAGGCACTCCGACAGCATATTTTGGACATGGGCCTAACGCCGGGCACCGAAGTCACCATGATGAAGTACGCCCCTATGGGCGACCCGCTCGAGATTCGCCTGCGTGGCTATGAGTTGACGCTGCGCAAGGACGATGCCGCTCGCATCGAGCTCGTGGGCATTCACGACACCGATACGGGTCCGCGCGCTAACGCCGCAATCGGCACGACGGAGCATCCGGCCCTGGGCGAGGGGACGTATTCGCCCCGCGCGGCAAAGACGGCCGTGCCCGAGGGCGCACCGCTGCATTTTGCCCTCGCCGGCAACCAAAACTGCGGCAAGACCACGCTGTTCAACCAGCTGACGGGCTCCAACCAGCATGTCGGTAACTTTCCTGGCGTGACGGTCGACCGCAAAGATGGCACCATCCGCAACCACCCCGAGGCAAGCGTTACCGACCTGCCCGGCATTTATTCTCTGTCGCCGTACACGGGCGAGGAGATCGTAAGCCGCCAGTTTATCCTGGATGAGCACCCCGACGCCATCATCGATATCATCGACGCCACCAACATCGAGCGTAACCTGTACCTGACACTGCAGCTTATGGAGCTCGATCGACCCATGGTCATCGCGCTCAACATGATGGACGAGGTGACGGCCAACGGCGGCGCCGTGGACGTCAACCTGCTCGAGAGCCTGCTGGGCGTGCCTGTTGTTCCCATTAGTGCTGCCCGCAACGAGGGCATTGGCGAGTTGGTGGATCATGCCTTGCACGTGGCGCGGTTCCGCGAGCGCCCCGGTCGCCTGGACTTCTGCGCGCCCGATGGTCCGGACGGCGGCGCGCTGCATCGCTGCATTCACGGCATCGCCAACCTTATCGAGGACCATGCCGCGACGGCGCACATTCCCGTGCGTTTTGCGGCGACCAAGCTGGTTGAGGGCGACGAGCTGGTGACCGAGGCGCTTCACCTGGATCGCAACGAGCTCGACGCCATCGAACACATCATTACCCAGATGGAGGGCGAGGCCGGCACCGACCGCCTGTCCGCGCTGGCCGACATGCGCTTTAGCTTTATCGGCGACGTGTGCGGGCGCTGCGTCGTCAAGCCGCACGAGAGCCGCGAGCACGTGCGCTCCGTCAAGATCGACCGCATCCTGACAGGTCGTTACACAGCCATTCCGGCGTTTCTGGTGATCATGGGCCTTGTCTTTTGGCTGACGTTTGGCGTGATCGGCGCGGCGTTGCAGGGACTTATGGAGGACGGCATTGCTGCCATCATCGCCTCGGCCGATGCGGGTCTCAAAGCGTTCGGCACCAACGACGTGGTGCGCTCGTTGGCTGTCGACGGCGTGCTTACGGGCGTGGGCAGCGTGCTGACCTTCCTGCCGATTATCGTCGTGCTCTTCTTGTTCCTCTCCATTCTGGAAGACTCCGGCTACATGGCGCGCGTGGCCTTTGTCATGGATAAGGTATTGCGTCGCTTTGGTCTGTCGGGCCGCAGCTTTGTGCCCATGCTCGTCGGTTTTGGCTGCACCGTGCCGGCTATCATGTCGACCCGTACGCTCCCATCCGAGCACGACCGCAAGATGACGGTCATGCTCACGCCGTTCATGAGCTGTTCGGCCAAGTTGCCGGTCTACGGTCTGCTGTGCGGAGCGTTTTTCCCGCAGGCGACAGTTCCCGCCATGGTTTCGCTCTATCTGATCGGCATCGTGGTCGGCTGCATTGCCGCCCTGGTGCTCAACCGCACGGCATTTAAGGGCGACCCGGTGCCGTTTATCATGGAGCTCCCCAATTACCGCCTGCCGAGCGTCAAGACGACGGTGATGCTGGCATGGGATAAGGCCAAAGACTTTATTACCAAAGCCTTTACCATTATCTTTGCCGCGACCGTGGTCATCTGGTTCCTTCAGACGTTCGACATTCGCTTTAATGTGGTCGCCGATCAGTCGCAGAGTCTACTTGCCGGTTTGGGTAGCATTATCGCGCCGGTGTTGGCCCCGCTCGGTTTTGGCGACTGGCGCGCCTCGACGGCACTCGTCACGGGACTCATTGCCAAGGAGAGCGTCATCTCGACGCTCACGGTGCTTTTGGGCGCAACCTCTCCCGTGGCACTGTCAGCCATGTTTTCGCCGTTTACCGCCTACGTGTTCTTGGTCTTTACGCTGCTGTACCCGCCGTGCGTGGCGTCCATCGGCGCCGTCAAGAGCGAGCTGGGCGCGCGCTATGCCGTTGCCGTGTTCGCGTTTCAGGTGACGGTCGCCTGGATCGTGGCGTTTGTCGTGCATTCGGCAGGTATATTGCTGGGGTTGGCTTAGTTATTTATTGACGGCGCAACCTCTGTGTATCGAATTGTTTTCGGCCCCGCATCTGTTGCTGACGGATGCGGGGCCGTTGCTATATAATCGCCTCCGCTCAAAACGATTGGAGACGTTATATATGACTCAGGCAAGGCAAGACGGCATCACGCTCAAGCAGTGGCTCCCGCTTATCGGGCTCGCCTGCTGTGCGTTCGTGTTCAACACGTCGGAGTTCATGCCCATCGGCCTTCTGACTGATATCGCCGCGTCGTTCTCGCTCACTGAGGCCCAGGCCGGCATCATGATCTCGGTCTACGCCTGGGGCGTCATGTTGCTGTCGCTGCCGCTTATGGTGTTTGCCTCGCGCTTTGAGTTCAAGCGTATGCTGCTCGGCGTGCTCGCCGTGTTCTCTCTGGGTCAGTTCCTGTCCGCCGTGGCGCCCACCTATCCTATTTTGGTCTGCGCACGCCTGGTGGTCGCTTGTGCACATGCCGTGTTCTGGTCGGTCGCCTCGATTATGGCCTCGCGCCTGGTCGACACCCGCCACGGGGCGCTCGCCATCAGCATGATAGCCACGGGCTCGTCCATCGCGCAGATCTTTGGCCTGCCGATCGGCCGCGCCATCGGGCTGGCTGTGGGCTGGCGCATGACATTCGCTGTGGTCGGGGCCTTCTCTGCCGCCGCGGTGGTGTACCAGGCCGCGGTGTTCCCGGCCATGCCGGCGGGCGAGCGCTTTACCGTCAAACAGCTGCCCGAGCTGCTCAAGAACCCGTTCCTCATCGCGCTCTACGCGGTCACGGTCTTCATGGCGACCGGCTATTACGCAAGCTACAGCTATATCGAGCCCTTCCTGGCGCAGGTCGCGCACGTCGACGCGGGCGCCATCACCATGACGCTGACGGCGTTTGGCTGCTCTGGTCTGCTCGGAAGCTGGCTGTTTGGCCGCCTGTTCGATGGGCATCGCTTCCCGTTCTTGGCTATTACGCTCTCCGGCGTGCCGGCGGCTCTGCTGCTTATGGCTCCTGCAGCCTCGGCGCTCGTGTTGGTGCTTGCCGTCTGCGCGCTATGGGGCTGCTGCGCCACGGCCTTCAATGTGGCGTTCCAGGCTGAGCTCATCAAGTACACGCCGGCGGATTCGTCGGCCGTTGCCATGTCGATCTTCTCGGGCCTGTTCAATCTGGGTATCGGCACGGGCACGGCGATTGGTGGCGCCGTGGTGTCGGGCCCCGGTATCGCCTGGATCGGCTTCGTGGGCGGGGCGATCGCCGTCGTAGGCGTCATCCTCGCCATCACGGTGCTATTCCCAGCCATACGCCGCGCCAAGCCCGTCGCCTAATCACGTCCCCTCATCAGTTGCGGTGGAATAGTTCCTGTTTAAGGCCTCTGAAGGCCCAAGCAGGAACTATTCCACCGCAACTTATTTTGGGGAAGAGGATACAAGCCGGGCATACAATGGATGTCGTTGTGTTGAGCTTACCGGGAGGCTGTTATGTGGGCATATGAGACGACGTTCTATCAGATCTATCCGCTGGGCTTTTGCGGGGCTCCGCGCGAAAACGTCGCGCCCGTTGCCGAGGATGAGCTCGCCCAGGCTGCCAACGCCGCGCCCAACCCCGATGCGCCCATCATGAAAATCGCCCAATGGGCCGACTACTTGCAGAAACTTGGTATTGGCGCTGTACTGATCAACCCGCCGCTCGAGTCTGATAGCCACGGCTACGATACGCGCAGCCTGCGCCATATCGACCGCCGCCTGGGTGGGGATGCCGACTTTGCCGCCGTGTGTGAGACGCTGCATGCCCACGGCATCCGCGTGGTGCTCGACGCCGTCTTCAACCACGTCGGTCGCGGCTTTTGGGCCTTCCGCGATGTGCAGGAGCGTAAGTGGGACTCGCCGTACAAGGACTGGTTCCACATTAGCTTTGACGGCGACTCCTGCTATGGCGACGGCTTTTGGTACGAGGGTTGGGAAGGCCATTTTGAGCTCGTGAAGCTCAACCTGCAAAATCCCGCTGTGATCGATTACCTACTCGAGTCCGTGCGCTTTTGGGCCGATGTCTTTGACGTCGACGGTCTGCGCCTGGACGTTGCCTACATGCTCGACCGCGATTTCATGCGTCGTCTGCATAACTTTGCCCGTGAGCTTAAGCCCGACTTTGTGCTGATCGGCGAGACGCTCCACGGCGACTACAGTCAGATCGTCAACGACGAGATGCTCGACTCCTGCACCAACTACGAGTGTTACAAGGGCCTTTACTCCAGCTTTAATTCGGTCAACATGTTCGAGATTGCCCATTCGTTGCATCGCCAGTTTGGCGGCGATCCGTGGTGCATCTACCGCGGCAAACACCTGCTGTCGTTTGTCGACAACCACGATGTGCCGCGCCTGGCGAGCATCCTGACGGACAAGTCCTGCCTGCGCCCCGCCTACGGCATGCTCTTTGGAATGCCGGGCATTCCGTGCGTCTACTACGGCAGCGAGTGGGGAATTGCCGGCGAAAAGGGCGGCTCCGATGGCGACTGGGCGCTGCGCCCTGCGCTCGATGAGCCTGCGCCCAACGAGCTGACGGCTTTCATCAAGCAGCTCACGCACCTGCGCTCGGCCGACGACGTGGCGGCCCGTGCTCTCAACTACGGTGCCTATCGCAACGTGGTGATCCAGAACAAGCAGCTGCTGTTCGAGCGCGCCTGCAACGACGCGACGGTGCTCGTGGCGGTGAACGCCGTGGACGAGCCTTACACCTTTGGCGCCGGCGAACTCAACGGCTCCTTCGTCGACCTGCTTGCCGACGATGCTCCCACGGTCGAGCTGCCGGGCTCTCTTGAGCTTGCACCCTACGAGGTGCGCTATCTGTTGAGGGTCTAGATCGTGGCTGCGTCCGACGAGGGCTATCAACATATTGAGCATGGGTTTGAACCCGTGTTTGACGAGCACTCGCGCGTTTTGGTGCTCGGGTCGTTTCCCTCGGTGCTTTCGCGTGCCAATGCCTTTTATTACGGTAACCCTCAGAATCGCTTTTGGCGCGTGATGGCCGCATGCCTCGGTGTGCCCGTGCCGCCCAACGAGGGCGACCCTTTGGCAAGCGGTGAGCCCGCGACGCTCGACGTCTCGATTGCCGCCAAGCGGGCTATGCTGCTGAACGGCGGTGTGGCCCTGTGGGACGTGATCGAGAGCTGTGACATCAAGGGCTCAAGCGACGCGAGCATCAAAAACGTCGTTCCGGCGCATGTCGAGCGCATTACCGGCGCAGCTCCCATTGAGCAGGTGATATGCAACGGCGGTACAGCTGGCCGGCTCTACAAGCGCTATCTACAAGAACGCACCGGGCTACCGGCCATCGTTCTGCCGTCGACAAGTCCCGCCAATGCGGCATGGCGCCTGGAACGCCTTGTCGAGCGCTGGCGCGAGGCCGTTGAATGGGGCGCTCTGTAATTTAGATATCTGATTGGGCGCGGCTGCCGAGGTATTTCATGATGGCATGCCATATCGGTGCGGGCAGCGCGGGCTTGACGCGCACCATGCCGTCAGCATCGACGCTATCGGCATTGCCGCCGCCAAGCAGCTGCGCATGCTCAATGGAGCAGCCCATGCGCACAGCGCCCACAAGCTTATCCATCGCTTCCGAAAATGGTCGGCGCAAGAGGCCCATGCGTGGGGAATGGCGAAGCGCCGCAATACCGCTGCCGGCACAGACGACAACGCCGCCACACCACAATTGGTCATGGCGCTCACATGCCTCGTGCAGACGAACGGCGGTCCCGCGCGCCTGCTTAGCGCCCTCTTGTGCGGCTCGAATCGCGGCATAGACGCGCGTTCCCGTACCGCCAAAGCGCTCAAGCGCCTGCTCGGTAGCTGTCAACGTCTCATCGTCAGCCACATCTTCAATGGCCAGCACGATGCCATCGACTGCACCGGCATCATCCGCTTCTAAATCGATCGGGCGGGGGAGCGTGGTGCCAGAAAGCTGAGTATAGGCGGTGATGGCATCCTGCAGATCCCAGAGCAAAAACTCAAGATCGGCGCTATTGGGAATGCTGATATACGCAATGGTTTGCAGCGTTTTTGGTACATCCCCGCATGCGGTCGCCTCCATGCCGCCTCCTTTCCGGTTGGTTTCCGTTTAGGTTACACCGTCTGGCGGCGCCTCGCCGCGCTATCCTAGTGCAACCCTTACGAAAGGAACGCCATGCGCCTGCCCATGAATACCTCGTTTGCCACGCTCAAGCCCTCCGGCATCCGTCGGATTAATGCGCTCGCTGCCCAGCACCCAGGATGCATTGCGCTCGCGCTCGGCGAGCCCGATTTTCCCACGCCCGATGTGATTAGCGCCGAGGTGACCGCCGCACTGGACCGCGGCGACACGCACTATCCGCCCAACAACGGCCGCCCCGCCCTGCGCGAGGCGTTGTCTGCCTACATGGGGGACGCGGGCCTTATGTTTTCGGCTGACGAGGTCATCCTGACTGACGGCGCGACCGAGGCCCTGTCGGCAGCATTCATGGCTATGCTCAACCCCGGCGACGAGGTCATCATCCCCACGCCGGCCTTTGGCCTGTACGAGAGCATCGTCGTGGCCAACCACGCCAAAGCGGTCTTTTTGGATACGGAGCCTACGCAATTCCAGATTGACGAGGACGCACTTCGTGCCTGCGTAACGCCGGCGACCAAGGCCATCGTCATCTGCTCGCCCAACAATCCCACGGGTTGCATCCTCGACGCGGCATCGCTCGACGCCGTGGCGCGCGTGGCAGAGCAGGCGGGCATCTACGTGGTCTGCGACGACGTATATAGCCGCCTGGTCTATGTGGATGGCTACGAGCGCTTTGCCCGGCGCCACCCGGAGCTACGCGAGCAGACGGTGGTCATCGAGAGCTTCTCCAAGCCCTGGGCCATGACCGGCTGGCGCTTGGGCTGGCTCGCAGCCGCAGCCCCCGTCATCGCCGAGATCGCAAAGGCCCACCAATACTTAGTATCGAGCGCCGTCTCTTTTGAGATGGACGCCGCGGCCCGAGCCCTGACCGTCGACCCAACCCCCATGCTCAAAGTCTACCGAGCCCGTCGCGAACGCGTGCTCGCAGCCTTAAACGCCATGGGCCTCGACGTAGTGGAACCAGCCGGCGCCTTCTACGCCTTCCCCAGCATCAAACAATTCGGCCTAACAAGCGAAGACTTCTGCATCAAAGCCATCAAAGAGGCAAACGTAGCCCTAGTCCCGGGCGACTGTTTCGGCACCGAAGGCCACATCCGCCTAAGCTACTGCGTCTCCGACCAAGATCTGGACGAAGGCCTAAATCGCCTGTCCACCTTCATTTCAACCTTATAGTCCAACGGGACGCAACACATCAGCCCACCGACCCAAGCACTATGAGTGGGGGCGTCAGCCAACGAAAACCCGGGCTGCCCCAAAGTCACCGCAGGCCGCGCCGCCGAAGGCCGGGCGCAAGGTTTTCGTAGATTCCGCACGAGCCGGAAAGCACTTAATGTGCTTTCCGAGCG
>CABSDO010000071.1 GCA_902476475.1 uncultured Collinsella sp.
TGCGACGCCCGTAACCTATGCCAACGCCGGCTCTACCCGCCAGGATTCCACCCGTGCCGGCGTGCATGCGGTTCCGGCGGGCTTTGAATACGTCGCCATTCACGACGGCGCTCGTCCGCTCATTACTACCGAGGCCATCGATCACGCTATCGACGTGCTCGTGAGCGACCGCGACCTCGACGGTGTCGTGTGCGGCCAGCCCGCGATCGACACGCTCAAGATCGTCGACGGCGATAATATCGTCGAGACGCCGCCGCGCGAGCTCTATTGGACCGCGCAGACGCCGCAAATCTTTAGCGTCGACGCCATGAAGCGCGCCCACACCGCAGCTATCGCCGAGGGTTTTATCGGGACCGACGATTCTTCGCTGGTCGAGCGCATGGGAGGACGCGTTCGCTGCGTCCAGAGCCCGCGCGACAACCTTAAGGTGACGGTACCCGAGGACTTGCGTCCCGTAACCGCGATTCTGCTCGGCCGCATGGCCGAGGGAGAGGACCTTCCCCATGTTCAGTAACCTGCGTATTGGACACGGCTACGACGTCCACCGTTTGGTGGAGGGGCGTCGATGTATCATCGGCGGTGTCGACATTCCCTACGAGCGCGGCCTGCTGGGCCACTCGGATGCCGATGTGCTCGCGCACGCCTTGGCCGACGCCATTCTGGGCGCCTGCCGCGGGGGAGACATCGGCAAGCTGTTCCCCGATACCGACCCTGCCTACGAGGGTGCCGATTCGATGGTACTGCTTGCCCGTGTGATGGACTATGCGCGCGAGCTGGGCTTTGAGTTTGTCGATGCCGACTGCACCATTGCCTGCCAGCAGCCCAAGATCACCCCACACCGCGATGCCATGCGCGCCAACCTGGCTCATGCCCTGGGCGTTGACGTCGAAAACGTGGGCGTCGCCGCCACTACGACCGAAAAGCTCGGCTGGGAAGGCCAGGGCGAGGGGATCGGCGCCTGGGCCGTCTGCCTGCTACAGAAAACCGTTAAGGAGTAACGAATGCGTATCTACAACAGCGCTACCCATAAAAAGGAAGAGTTCCAGCCCATCGAGTCCGGCAAGGTCCGCATGTATGTGTGCGGCCCCACGGTCTACGACAACATCCACATCGGCAACGCCCGCACGTTCATCAGCTTTGACGTGATTCGTCGCTGGCTCATCGCGAGCGGCTACGAGGTTACGTTCGCCCAGAACCTCACCGATGTCGATGACAAGATCATCAAGCGCGCCAACGAGCAAGGTCGTACGGCTGCCGAGGTCGCGACGGAGTTCTCCGACAAGTTCATCGGCGTCATGCGCGCCGCCAACGTGCTCGATCCCGATGTGCGTCCCCGCGCCACCAAAGAGATCGGTCCCATGATCGCTATGATCAAGACGCTTATCGAGCAGGGCCATGCCTATGCCGCCGATAACGGCGACGTGTACTTTGCCGTGCGCAGCGATCCCAACTATGGTCAGGTCTCGGGCCGCAACATCGACGATCTTATGGTGGGCGCGCGCATCGAGGAGAACGAGGACAAGAACGACCCGCTCGACTTTGCCCTGTGGAAGGCCGCCAAGCCCGGCGAGCCCAGCTGGCCGAGCCCCTGGGGCGAGGGCCGTCCCGGCTGGCACACCGAGTGCGCCGCCATGGTGCACCGCTACCTGGGCACCCCGATTGACATCCACGGCGGCGGCTCCGACCTTGCCTTCCCGCATCACGAAAACGAGTGCGCCCAGGCCACCTGCGCCTGGCACCAGGGCTTCTCCAACACCTGGATGCACACGGGCATGCTACTGGTCGACGGCGAGAAGATGTCCAAGTCGCTCGGTAACTTCTTTACGCTGGCCGAGGTGCTCGAGCAGCACTCTGCCGCGGCTCTGCGCTTGCTGATGCTGCAGACGAGCTATCGCTCGCCGCTCGACTTCTCTTGGGAGCGCCTGGAGGGTGCCGAGAACTCGCTCACGCGTATCGCCGGCACGGTCGAGAACCTGCGCTGGGCTGCAAGCCACGCGACGGCCGACGCCGATGAGGCTGGCGCCGAGGGGTTTGTCGCCAAGGCCGCCGAGACTCGTACTGCCTTTAAGGAGTGCATGGACGACGACTTTAACACCGCCGGTGCCATGGGTGCCGTCTTTGGCTTTGTGACCGAGTGCAACCAGTACCTGGAGCAGGCGGGCGACGCTGCCGACAAGGCCGCCGCGCTTGCCGCCGCCGACACGCTGGCCGAGCTGCTCGATACGCTTGGCGGTGGGCTCCCCGAGCCCAAGGTCGAGCTGCCGCTGGGCCTGCTGGGCGTTGCCGCCGGTTTGGTTGCCTACACGGGTGACGACGTGGACGAGGCCGCTGCCAAGATTCTCGAGGCCCGCGCCGAGGCCCGCGCCGCCAAGAACTGGGATCTGGCCGATGCCATCCGCGACCAGCTCAAGGACCTCGGGCTGACGATCGAGGATACCGCCGCGGGCACTCGTATTAAGAGTCTCTAGTATTTGTCGACCGTTCGAGGTGCGGCAGATTGCCTTGAAAGAGGAGGGCATAGACCTGGTGGTCATGCCCGACGATTGAAAGGCAAGGTGCCGTGGCTCGGACGGTCGATTCTTGTTCGTTATCTATTTAAGGAGGTCGCTATATGGCCGACAATCGCAAGCGCGCGTCTCGTGGCGGCAAGCAGGCTGCTTCTGGCTCGCGTCCGATTCGCCGTAATGACCGCGCTGCCGCTCCCAAGGGTCAGCGCGATCGTATCCAGGCCGCACGTCCGCAGCGCGATCGCAACCGCGACGCTGTCCAGGCTCCCAAGGGCGAGTTTATCGAAGGCCGTCGTGCTGCCGCCGAGGCGCTGCGCACTGGTTTTCCCATCAAGTGCGCGCTCATTGCCGAGGGCGGGGAGCGCGATGCCGCCCTGTCGCGTCTGGTCGATGACCTCAACGCCGCGGGCGTCCGCATTAAGTATGTGCCGCGTGCACAGCTCGATGTGCTGTCGAGCCATGGCGCTCACCAGGGCATCGCGCTCGAGGTCGGCAACTTCCCCTATGCGGATGTCGCCGATATCCTCGACCGCGCAGGCGAGGGTCCGGCACTTGTCGTGGTGCTCGACCATGTGACTGACGACGGCAACTTTGGCGCCATCGTGCGCTCCGCCGAGGTCGTGGGCGCCGCGGGCGTCGTCATCGCCAACAAGCGTGCCGCCGGCGTGACCGTGGGCAGCTACAAAACCTCAGCCGGTGCCGTCATGCACCTGCCCATCGCGCAGGTTTCCAATATCGCCCGTGCGCTCGATGACCTCAAGGCCGCTGGCTTTTGGGTGGGCGGTGCCTCCGAGCACGCCGAAGGCAGTTGCTGGGATGCTCCCTTCGAGGGTCGCGTGGCGCTCGTCATGGGGTCCGAGGGCGACGGCATCTCGCGCCTGGTGCTCGAGAAATGCGACTTTTTGACCAAGCTTCCCCAGCGCGGCATGACCGAGAGCCTCAATGTTGCCCAGGCGACCACGGCGCTGTGCTTTGAATGGCTGCGCCGCAACGCCGGCGAGCTCATGGGGGAGGAGTAGCGCATGTCCAAAAAGAACCGTGCCAAGTCCAAAGCCAAGCGCTTTGGCGAAGGCTCGGCCAAGCCGATTGTCTCGGCCGCGACCTACGGCGTGGGCGGCAATGCGTTTGCACAGGCTATCGCCGACCCAGTCTCGACGGTGCACTCCAACAAGCCCGAGCTGCTGGTGGTCGACGGTTACAACGTGATCCACTGCACGCCGCGCTACGAAAAGCTCGTATACGACCATTCCGACGATCCGTATTCCAGCGACGTTCACGATATGGCGCGCACCGCCCTCATCAACGATGTTGCGGCGTTTGCCCAGGGCCGCTACGAGGCCGTGATCGTGTTCGACGGTGCGGGCAATATCTCCAGCGAGCGCCCCAATCTGCCGGCCCGCGGCGTGCGCATCGAGTTTTCGCCGACGGGCGTCTCTGCCGATACCGTGGTGCAGAAGCTCTGCATCGAGGCGCGCGAGGAAGGCCGCGCATGCTCCGTGGTATCGAGTGACGGCACAATCCAGGCCGTCGTCATGGGCAAGGGTGTCACGCGCATCTCGAGCCGCATGCTGGTGGACGAGATCAAGCAGATCGATAACGACGTTCACGAGGCAGAGGAAGCTCCGCAGATCAAGATGACTTTGGGCAGTCGCCTGAGCCCCGATGCCCTGGCCAAGCTCAAGGCCCTGCGCGGGAGGTAGGGGAGCTGACGGCGCGACGCTGTCTCGCTAACTCCATTCAGCGATGTCGATCATTCTTTCGAGGCGCCATGTTAGCGCCTCTTTTAGATAAGGCAGCCTTGCCGTGAGCGCGTCGTTTCTGGACAGAATCTCGATTGCCTCGTCAACGAAGCCTTCGAGTTTGTCGCCGTCAAACCAGCCCATGTCCTCGACGAGCAACATTTGTTTGGCAGGGCTTGAATGAAATTGTGCACTGGTAAAACTGTGCTCCCCCGCCCTAAGCTCCTCTAGTGATATGTTGCACCAGAGTGATGAGCCCGAATCGAAGATAGGGGCTGGTCTGCAGACCAGTGAGTTGACGTTTCGCACGAGGCCGAAGTTGCGCCAATGACGATCATAGTTGGCGATGATGTCGTCGCACACGATCATGCGGTCAAGGGCATCCTTGACGCCTGTTACCCCGAGTTTCTCGCAGTTTGCTACATATCGCTCGTAGTCGGTTAGTCTTTCATCTGCGTTTGCGTACTGATTTACATAGAACGCAGGGACATACTCTTCTTCATCAGTTAAGAAGACATCGCATATGCTCAGGGCGGAAGTGCCCGTGCCCTCGAGCGAGTAAGGCACATAATCGCAGGCGTTTAGGATGCGACGATGGAGCGCGGTCGCTACCAGCTCGTTATATGGTTCTTGGTTCAGGTGCGCTCCTGCCTTATGCAGAATTCGACGCCCGCCCTCGCATGTCCAATACTTCTGAAGGTTGCCGTCCGAGGTGTTATCGGGCTTTGCGGCGGCTGCTTTGCCCTCTGGGGCGAAGGGTGCGATGGACAGAGAGACGTCGTCAAAAGCATTATTGAAGAAGTTAATATCCTCCCACGCGAGACCGGAATCTTGGGGTCTAATCCAATACTGGTCGGATAGGGAGAGGCCGAGATTTCGCTGGATGAGTTCATCGGGAACATCGACTGCGGCTTCTGCAAGCAGGGAGGCTAGTCCAATGCGTGCGAGCGGGATACCGCGGCCTCGCCACCAAATGCGGAAAGAGTCGAGCGACACGGGACTATTGGGGCCAAGTACTCCAATAGGGGCGTGGATGTAATCGATGTCGGCACCGATGTGGGTAAAGTCTTTTCGCGATGTGCTGTAGACCAGCTGGGCGACTTCGTGCGTGCGGTTCATGAGGGTAAACGTAATCTCGCTTTTTCCATGGCCTCGACGGGGGCGTCCCCCCGTTTTGGTCACGGAGCGGAGTCGTGCGTTGACGCTGTCTTTGTCGATGAGCCATACACCAGAAGCCTTGCGTGCCTCAAGCGCTCCGTTTTTTATGAGCTCTTGCACCCTGCGCGGGGTGATGTCGAGTAGCTCTGCAGCTTCCTTCGTGGTCAACATCGCGAAACCCTTCGCCAGAACGAATAGTTTTATCTTCTTCATTGTAATAAAAACTATTCGTTCTGACGAATAGTTTTGAGATGTGGTCGGTCAAAGGGCCTGTTGCGCCTCGTCCGCAATTCCTTTATTCTAAACAGGCTTCGCGCGAAAGCGCCAAGTGTGCCAGTGTGGCGCAACGGTAGCGCAACTGATTTGTAATCAGTGGGTTGCAGGTTCGATTCCTGTCACTGGCTCCATGAGAGTTTCGGGCTCTGTTCCCTTGTGGGACAGGGCCCGTTTCTTTTTAGGTGGTGTGTCATCGGGTTGGCGCCCATCCCGTTTTCGGTTTGTCTCGTCCTCCAGTTTGTCTAAATCTGTAACACCAAGACCGATATTTGGCATCTAACTGTTACAGATTGAGATGAAACTTAGGGTGTTTTAGGAATATCTTGATCTGTAACATGTAGAAGCGGAATAGGCCTCTTGCTGTTACAGATCGAGACAAGGGCGGGTGCGGACCTGGGTGTCCTGCTCGAGCGTGGATTTCTGGACACGCGAGCGAAGAAAATCACCCGACGGGAGAACGAGTGTGGATAATTAACTTGAATAGGGAGCTAAGGTAAACACCAATTGCCAATCGACGGCTTTAGAAACAACGACCCCGATTCCACAATGAAATCGGGGTCGTTTGTGCCTCAGGAATCCGAATGGATTAATCGAGCTCCTAAGGGACTTCTTGGTTCTTGCTAATGGTCTGCCGAGGATGCCCCCAATGCAAACAGCGGGCATCTACTCAATATAGCTGGGGTTCTTCTTGATGATCACGCGTGCAGCGATGAAGGAGACGACGATGGCGATGATGGCGACAACGCATGCCAGCACGAAGTTGCCCATGGACCCATCGGGAGCGATAAAGATGAGTGCCGAAAGAAGGCCGGGGCATGCTCCCGCAACATATTCTTTCAGAACAAAGATGCCTGCAGGGAGTCCAGCGCAGAGCGCGCCGATTGCCGTGCCGACAAGCAGGCGGGGACGCTCGATGAGGCAACCGTAGAACGCGGGCTCGGTTACGCCACAGAGTGCGGTGACGGCAACCGTGGTGACCATACCCCTCTTCTCCTTGTTTCCCTTCATGGCAGTTGCCAAGGCGAGACTCGTGCCGCCAATGCAGAGGTTTGAGATGAAGCCAAAGATGATGGGCGCCCAGCCGAGCTGCGCCAGGCTTGTAACTTCGATCGCAATGTAGGCCTTATCAAGACCGAGCATGACAAAATAGGGGTTAAGGGCTGCAAGGATTGGAGTAGCGATAAATGCCACGTTATCCATGAGCCACGTGACGGCATCACTCAGCGCGTAGCCCATCATGCTGCCGGCGGGGCCGAGGATAATCAGCTCAACAGGCACGACGATGAACATGGTGAGCAGCGGCTTCAAGAACAGTTTGGTAACGTCGGGGATGATTTTCTGAAGACCGCGATCAACAAAGTACATGAACACAACGCCCAGTACGATTGGCACCACCGTGCTCGAGTAGTCATTCGTCGGGATGGGGATGCCAAGAAAGTCGAGGCCCTCGGCACCGCTAATAGACGAGCTAATCATGATTGCGCCCAGCAGCGCGCCCATGATAGGCTGCATCTTCATGACGGCAGCGAGCTGATAGCCGAGGTAAACGGGCAGGAAGCTAAATGAGGCGCTGAAGATCGCCAGCAGAACCTGGGCAGTTCCGCTATCGGTGCTCAATCCACAATAATTGACCAGGAGATTCTTAATCGAAAGAATGAGTCCACCAACGATGAGCGCTGGGACGATGGGCATGAATACCTGTGCGGAGACATTTCCGAATTTCTCAACCAGGCTCATGGCAGTGTTGCCGCTTTTGATGCCCTCTGCAAGATCCTTGGCGGTTTGGGCATCGTCGGCAACCGTGCCGCCGCCGACTTCGATTCCAGTGAAATCGAGGAAGTCGTTGTAGGCCTCGGTGACGTTGGGGCCGATGATCACCTGAAGCTGGCCACCGCTGACTACTGCCCCGAGCGCCTGATCGGCCGATTTGGCGAGCTGGAGATCGATGGTCGAGGTGTCTCGTGCGTCGATGCGAAGGCGCGTCGCACAATGAGTTACCGATGTAATGTTCTCTTTGCCGCCAACAGCCTTTAGGACTGTTTCGGACATTGCCTGATATTTCATCTCTTTCTCCTAACCTTCCTGCTCCTGATACTTCGAGATAAGGTCTCGGTACCAATACCAGCTCTTTTTGGGGGTGCGCTCCAGATTGTTCTCGAAGTCGATATGGACAAGTCCGTATCGTTTTTCGTAGCCGTTGATCCAGCTATACAGATCCATCGTCGACCAGAGGTAGTAGCCCTCAACGCGCGCGCCGTCGCGCTTAGCCCTCATCATGTGCTCGATGAACTGGCCCAGAAGCTCGATGCGGTCATCATCGTGGATCATTCCGTCTGCGTCTGGTTGCTCGTAGGCGCCATGTCCGTTTTCCGTAATAAAGATGCGGGGCGCGTCATAGCGCTCGTGGATATCCATGATGGTTGAATACATGCAACTTGGGAGTATTTCGCGGCCCCATTTATTGCGGGGAACATTGC
The DNA here is from genome assembly GCA_902476475.1 of uncultured Collinsella sp. Classification (GTDB taxonomy): domain Bacteria; phylum Actinomycetota; class Coriobacteriia; order Coriobacteriales; family Coriobacteriaceae; genus Collinsella. The sequence goes on from CABSDO010000071.1 coordinate 8,158, forward strand.
TGTCGCGAGCGCTTTCAAACAAGGGCGCAATGCATTTTCCTTCGACCTTTTTGCTCGAACTGCCCTTATTGTTCGCCGAAACGGCAAGCTCTCCACCGTGCCAGTCGGTTACATACTCTCGGCAATACACGTTGAGTCCAATAAAATCGACTTTACCGTCTCTGAATTCTTCTACGTCATTTGGGGATCGATAGAGCGAGACGCCAAGTTTTTCAAGGATTTCGTCCATTTCTGGCGGCAGTTGACCCTGAAGCGCTGGTGCCAGAATCATGCGATTGGCGAAAAAGTCTGCGTATCGAAATACGTCATCGGGGTGCTCGGTTGCCGGGTCGAGTTCGACAACGCCGCCATCGTGGACGGCGCCGATGATGCCGTCGTAGCCCATTTGACGATATGCTCGGACTGCGAGTGCGCTTGCGCGCATCAGGTTGTACTGAAACTGCATGTACGACTGAACGTCGAGCGATCGATTGGGGGGATAGTTGCCCAACATGTTTACGCAGTAGCTGTAGAAATGCGGCTCGTTAACGGTGGCCCAGATTTTAACGCGGTCTGCAAAGCGCTCAAAGCAAATCTTGGCGTAATTGCAGAACCACTCTGCCATGTCGTTGTTCAGCCATCCGCCTTTGCAAGCAAGCGTGAATGGCAGATCGTAATGGAACAGCGTAACGTTGGGCTCTATGCCATTTTCGAGGCAGCAATCAATGACCCGATTGTAAAAATCGATACCCTGTTCATTCACTTCGCCGATACCCGTGGGGATGATTCGGCTCCATGAAAGGGAGAAGCGATAGGTGTTTTGTCCGCCTTCTTTCATCATGCGGATATCTTCTTCATAGCGATGGTAGAAGTCGCAAGAAATATCACCGTCAACATGATTGATATTCTTATTGCTCGTGTGGCTAAAGAAATCCCACTCGCCAAGGCCTTTACCGCCTTCCTTCCAGGCACCCTCACACTGATAAGACGCCGTGGCGGAACCCCACAGAAACGGCATGTTGTTCTCGTTGCTCATGAATCCCCTTTCCATCATTCAACACGGTGGATACGTGCGGTGGATTTACGATTAAGATGACGTCAACTGATTTGAATCATAGGAGAACGACCGAAGCTGATTGATTCAATAAATGAACCATGATTTCGAGGAGAGTGGAAAGAGAGATCACGTGAATATCAATGACTTCGATGTGCTCAATCGCATTAGCTCCATCATCAACAGCGAGTCTGGGTCAAATGATGCCGCCATCGCCCGGTATCTCATCGCTCACCTTAGGCGTTCGAGCGAAATCAATGTTGCCGCGATAACCCGGGATGCATTCGTGACTCGTTCTGCTGTTCGTCGTTTTTGCAATCGATTGGGCTACCAGTCTCTCAGCGATCTGAAAGAGTCTTTTTCTCAATCTGTATTTCCAAGCGACTTAAGCCATAGAGAGGCGGAATTTGGCTATGAGGAGTACAGGGCAGAGCTCGATGTGCGCATGATCGAGATGTTCGCTGAGGTTGAAAGCAGTGTTTCCGATATCGTTATTAAGCACCTTGCGGACGAAATTGAGGGCCATAAAAACGTTGAGATCTGGTGCACTAATAATGTGAGCTCCAACCTTGTTCGATTCCAGCAGGAAATGTTCTATACGGGCAAGATAGTTCGCATAGTTGCAGGGGCTAATGTTGCGGAATTGAAAAACGCAGAGGATGCTTCGCAGTCATTGATAATTCTCGTATCGGTTTCTGGGCTATTTGCGTCACAGGCGTGTGAGTATCTTGACCGCCGTTTGGGCAGGAAGATTCTTGTCACAGCGTTTAGCAGCGATGACAAAGCGAAATCTTTCGATCGTGTCTATCGTCTCGGTAACGCGGGGAACGGAATTGATCGTCTTGGCGTTTACTCGAAATACGCCATGACGTATTTCTTTGACCTACTTTCATCGTGCTACTTGAGTCGCTATCCCTGCACCAAGGGAGAGCCGCTCTATGGATCTACATTGGCCTGGCCCGAGTGATTGCGGTCCTATAGTTCTCCCACCAGAAGAATGAGCGTGGATAATCTCCCACTTTGGCCGCAAAGCAATGTCAAAAATGGGAGATTATCCACGCTCGATTTCAAACGGGAGGTAATCCAAGCTCGATTCTGCCTGGGATGCCCGATCTTCTGTCTGGGAAGCCCAATCTCGACCTATATATAGGTGCAAATGAGTCGATATCAAAGCTCGATTCTGAAGACGTACTCCACCGTGCCAAAGTGTTACCTCGGAGAATGTCACCAGCGTAGCGAAATCCACCGTCCTTCATATCTAAACTCAACAAAACTGCAGGTCAAAGGCATATAGATACGCCCGGCACCGTGTATCTAGAGGTTTTCGTTGACAGCTCCCAAGGTTGCATCGTATTATCTTTTTCGTTCGCGGGGGCGGCGGTCCAAAAGACCAAAGAACCTGCGGATACTTGAACGATTGGGAGTTTGCCCGAGTGGTTAATGGGGACGGGCTGTAAACCCGTTGGCTCTGCCTACATAGGTTCGAATCCTATAGCTCCCACCCGTCAAGTGCCTGTATAGCTCAGTCGGTAGAGCACTTCGTTGGTAACGAAGAGGTCACCAGTTCAAGTCTGGTTGCAGGCTCCAGTAAGGCGGTGTAGCTCAGCTGGTTAGAGCCCACGGTTCATACCCGTGGCGTCACTGGTTCGAATCCAGTCACCGCTACCAGGTAACACGGTGGCTTTCCTATCAACTAGGGGAGCCACTTAGGTTTAAAGGCATGTCCCGCCGGGGACGACCTTGAAGGAGGAGGCTTCATGGCCAAGGAAAAGTTCGAGCGCACTAAGCCGCATGTCAACATCGGCACCATCGGTCACGTCGACCACGGCAAGACCACGCTGACCGCCGCCATCACCAAGGTTCTCT
>CABSDO010000072.1 GCA_902476475.1 uncultured Collinsella sp.
TCGGTACCGGCGCCACCGATAACGGCATGGGCGTCGACACGATCCTGGCGCAGATTGCCGCCGAGGAGCTGGGCGTGGAGAGCTCGCGGATCGTGGTTCGCGGCGTAGACACCGACGTGTCGCCGTTCGATGCCGGCTCGTACGCGAGCTCGGGTACGTACGTGACGGGTCTGGCAGCCAAGAACGCCGCGATGGAGCTGCGCGAGAAGATTTGTGCCAAGGCCGCCCAGATGTGGGACGTTGACGCCGCCGACGTGGTCTTCGATGGGCAGTACGTGCGCCTGTCCGACGAGCGTGCCGCGCGCGAGCGCGGTCGCTACCTTACGCTGCGCGACTTTGCCAACCTGTGCGTCAAGAACATCGAGGGTGGCGACGCGCTGACCTCGCACGCCTCTGCCTGCCTGCCCGTTTCGCCTCCGCCGTTTATGGCCGGCATAGCCGAGGTCGAGGTCGACAAGGCCACCGGCAAGGTGACCGTGGTGGATTACGCCGCTGCCGTCGACTGCGGCACCGTGATCAACGAGGCGCTCGCGCGCGTCCAGGCCGAGGGCGGCATTGCCCAGGGCATCGGCCATGCGCTCTACGAGATTGTCGAGCACGACGACCGCGGCCGCCTGCGTACCGGCAACTTTATGAGCTACAAGCTGCCTACGCGCCTGGATATCGGCAGCATTCGCGTGGCCTTTGAGCCGAGTTACGAGCCGACGGGCCCGTTTGGCGCCAAGTCGATCGGCGAGGTCGTCATCAACACGCCGCTCGCCGCCGTTGCCTCGGCCGTGGCGCACGCCACCGGCCACCAGGTTCGCTCGCTGCCCATCACGCCGGAGAAAGCGCTGCTAGGGGAGTAGCGGGTTAGCGAACAAGTCGTAATTGGCGGGGCGGGGCAACTCGCCCCGCCTTTTGCACTCGTGGTGAGGTCGTGAGCCTGTAAAAGGTGTGCGTGCGCTTGTCGTTCGTATCTGCTATCATTCCTAGTCTGTGCGCTCATGCGGGCGTGGCGGAATTGGTAGACGCGCCAGATTTAGGTTCTGGTGGGATTCCCGTGAAGGTTCGAGTCCTTTCGCCCGCACCAACGCACCTGCGTCGGCTCCCGCCGTCGCGGCTCTTTGTTGCATAAAGGTACCAGCACCTCAGATAAGCTGGGCAGTATGAGGAGGAACGTGTTGAACATCACCGCTTCTGACGTCAAGGACGCCAAGCTCACCGCTACGGTCACCATCCCGGCCGCCGACGTCGACGCCGCGATCAAGAAGGCCTACAAGGACACCGCCAAGAAGTACCGCTTCCCGGGCTTCCGTGCCGGCAAGGCTCCCCGTCCGGTCATCGACTCTGCTCTTGGCGCTGAGGCTACCCTCGCTCAGGCCACCAACGACCTGATCGCCGCCAACGAGCCCGTCGTCCTCAACGAGCTGGACATCGTCCCCACCAAGAACGGTGACTACAAGGAGCTCGACCTCGCCAAGGATCACGAGGACTACACCTACACCGTCGAGTTCTCCCTGCGTCCTGCCGCTGAGCTCTCCTCCTTCGACGCCGTCGAGATCGAGATGCCTCCTGCGGAGGTCACCGAGTCCGAGATCAACAACCAGGTCGAGATGCTCCTCAACTACCGTGCCACCTTCGAGGACGTCGAGGGTCGTGCCGTCGAGGCCGAGGACTACGTCACCGTCGACCTCAAGGCCGTCGAGAACGCTGACAACTTCGCCGCCGAGGGCCGCATGCTCATCGCCGGTAGCGACAGCAACCCCAAGGAGTTCAACGAGGCCCTGATCGGCGCTAACGTTGACGACGTCAAGACCGTCACCTGGACCGACGAGGTCGAGGAGGGCGAGGAGGCCGAGACCCACACCGTCGAGGTCACCGTCAAGGGCATCAAGGTCCGCAACACCCCCGAACTCACCGACGAGCTCGTCAAGTCCGACTTTGGCTTTGACAGCATCGACGCTATGCGCGACGCCATCAAGATCGAGATCGAGCAGGACAAGGCTTCCCGCCTCCCGGCCGAGAAGGAGAACCGTTGCGTCTCCGCTCTCGCCGAGCGTCTGCAGCTCGACGAGATGGACGCCGACTACGAGCAGTCCGTCTTTGAGGAGCTTGGCCAGAACTTCCTGTCCAACCTCGCTGCCCGCGGCATGACCCTGGACACCTGGCTGCCCGCTTCCGGCCTGACCATGGAGCAGTTCATCGGCGACCTGCACAAGCAGGCCAACGACGTTGCCCGTGAGTCCCTGGCGCTCGATGCCCTCGCCCGCGAGCTCAAGATCGAGGTCACCGAGGACGACATCAACGCCGAGTTCGAGAAGGCCGGCGTCAAGGACGTCGAGGCTTCCAAGGCCGAGTTCATCGCCGATGGTCGCATGCCTGCCGTCCGCGAGTCCATCCGTCGCTCCAAGGCCGTCGATCACCTGGTCGAGAACGCCAAGGTGACCGAGGTCGACGAGACCGCCAAGGACGCCGAGTAATTCTCGCCACCTTTTCCGCGAGCGCATGGATGCGCCCGTGATGGGGTAAAGTTATAAGCCGGTTATCCGGTTGCTTCGTACGGTGCCAGCCAATGCATAGCATGCGGGCACCGTACGTTTGTCTAGAACCATTATTGGTCCGTAAGAGAAATGGAGATGCGTATGATCGCTAAGTTCGATTCCGCCCTCGTGCCATACGTTATCGAGCAGACACCGCGCGGCGAGCGCAGCTACGATATCTATTCGCGCCTGCTCAACGACCGCATCATCTTCTTGGGCGAGGAGATCAACTCCGTCAGCGCCAACCTGGTCGTTGCCCAGCTGCTGCATCTTGAGAGCCAGGATGCCGAGAAGGATATCTCGCTCTACATCAATTCGCCCGGCGGCGAGGTCTATTCCGGTCTGGCGATTCTGGACACCATGAACTTCATTAAGCCGCAGGTCTCCACCATTTGCGTCGGTATGGCCGCGTCCATGGCCGCCGTGCTGCTTTCGGCCGGCGCCAAGGGTAAGCGCTTCTGCCTGCCGCACTCCAAGGTCATGATTCACCAGCCCAGCGGCGGTGCCCAGGGCCAGCAGACCGAGATCGAGATTGTGGCCGAGGAGATCAAGAAGACCCGTCGCGAGCTCAACCAGATTCTGTCCGACGCATCGGGCCAGCCCATCGAGAAGGTCCAGGCCGACACCGAGCGCGACAATTACCTGACCGCTGCCGAGGCCCTCGACTACGGCCTGATCGACCGTATCGTCACCTCGCGCGACCTCGCCGCGAAGGACGCCTAGGATGGCAGGTAACATGCAGGACAACTTTGACGAGAACGGCAACCCCATCCGCTGCTCCTTCTGCGGAAAAGAGCAGGGCCAGGTCCGTCGTCTCGTAAAGGGCCCGACCAACATCTTTATCTGTGACGAGTGCGTCGCCGCCTGCTCCGAGATCCTTGAGGAGTCGCTGGCTTCGGACTTTATGGACGCCGCCCGCAATGGCAATCTCCCGGGTTTCCTCAACGACCACGGCCAGGCTGCGTCCCAGCCCGCCGTTGACCCCGAGGCCGAGGGTTTTGAGCTCGAGGACGACCGTCAGGTCATCACGCACGTGCCGACCCCGCACGAGATTTATGACGAGCTTTCGGCCTATGTTATGGGTCAGGAGGACGCCAAGCGCGCCATGTCGGTGGCCGTGTACAACCACTACCGTCGCGTGATCGAGGGCGGTGCCGCGGTGTCTGCCTTTGACGAGGCCTCGGGCATGGGCGCCCAGTTTGACGACGATATGGACGAGGTGGAGCTCGCCAAGTCCAATATTCTGCTGCTCGGCCCCACCGGTACCGGTAAGACGCTGCTGGCTCAGACGCTTGCGCGCATCCTCGAGGTGCCGTTTGCCATCGCCGACGCCACCGCGCTTACCGAGGCTGGCTACGTTGGCGAGGACGTTGAAAACATCCTGCTCAAGCTCATCAACGCTGCCGATGGCGACATTGAGCGCGCGCAGGTTGGCATTATCTACGTTGACGAGATTGATAAGATCGCCCGCAAGGCCGAGAACCTCTCCATTACCCGCGATGTTTCGGGCGAGGGCGTTCAGCAGGCGCTGCTGAAGATTCTTGAGGGCACGGTGGCCAGCGTTCCGCCCACCGGCGGCCGCAAGCATCCCCAGCAGGAGCTGCTGCAGATCGACACGACGAACATTCTGTTCATCTGCGGCGGTGCCTTTGTGGGTCTGGATAAGATCATCGCCGATCGCGTAGGCAACAAGGGCGTGGGCTTTAACTCCGAGATCGCTGGCCCCACCTCGGTCGACGAGAACGACCTGCTGCGTCAGGTGCTCCCGCAGGACCTCAACGCTTTTGGCATGATCCCCGAGTTTGTGGGACGTACGCCCGTCGTCACCCAGACGCAGGCGCTTGATGAGGACGACCTGGTGTCGATTCTGACCGAGCCCAAGAACGCCGTGGTGCGCCAGTACCGCAAGATGTTCCAGCTCGAGGACGTCGACCTGGAGTTTGAGGACGCGGCCCTGCACGAGATCGCCCGCATGGCGCTCGCCCGCAAGACCGGCGCTCGCGGCCTGCGCGCCATCTGCGAGGACGTGCTGCAGCAGACGATGTTCGACCTCCCCAGCGAGGAAGGCGTTGCCAAGGTCGTCGTAACCGAAGCCGCCGTCAAGGGCGAAGAGCAGCCCCAGCGCATCTACGGCTAGACCTGCCTAAAACGTGTTTACAAATAGCCTCCGACCACCTGCGGTCGGAGGCTATTTTATATATACGCAATAACCCCAACTACCTGTGTTATTCTGTGTGTTTGTTTAAGCCTCAGCGAAGTCATTCAGACTGAAGTAATCGATACCTAAGGGGAGGAATGCAGACCCTGGCGGGCCTACATTCCTCCCCGGCGGGACAGGGAGAGATATATGGAAGAAATGCCCAAGAACTACGATCCGTCGACCAACGAGCCGGCGATCCTGCAGAAGTGGCTCCTACAAGCGCCGTGAGGGCGTGGGCGACTGCACCGTCACCATTCCGCCTCCCAACGTGACCGGCAAGCTCCACATGGGTCACGCCACCGACGACTCCATCCAGGACGCCATCATCCGTATGGCCCGCATGCGCGGCAAGTCCACACGCTGGGTGCTGGGCACCGACCACGCCGGTATCGCCACGCAGACCAAGGTCGACAAGAAGCTTAAAGAGGAGGGCATCAGCCGCCTGGAGATTGGTCGCGACAAGTTTGTCGACGCCTGCTGGGACTGGACCCATGAGTACGGCGGCATCATCGTCGAGCAGATCAAGCGCATGGGCTGCTCCGTCGACTTCGATAACGAGCGTTTCACCATGGACGAGGACTATGCCCAGGCCGTGCGCAAGGTCTTCTGCGACTGGTACCACGACGGCCTGATCTATCGCGGCAAGCGCATCGTCAACTGGTGCCCCAACTGCACTACCGCTATCTCGGACGACGAGGCCGAGTACAAGGACGAGAAGGGCCACCTGTGGCACCTGCGCTATCCGCTGACCGAGCCGGTCAACGGCCAGGACTACATCGTCGTCGCCACCACGCGTCCCGAGACCATGCTCGGCGACACGGGCGTCGCCGTCTCCCCGAAGGACCCCGAGAAGGCCGCCTTTGTGGGTAAGACCGTCAAGCTCCCCATCGTCGACCGCGAGATCCCCATCTTTGAGGATTGGCATGTCGACGCCAACTTTGGTTCCGGCTTTGTCAAGGTTACCCCGGCCCATGACCCCAACGACTACGCCATGGGTCAGGCCCACGACCTGCCGCAGATCAACATCTTCGACGAGCATGCGGTGGTCGTCGAGGGTTACGGCGAGTTTACCGGCATGAACCGCGACGAGTGCCGCGAGGCCGTCATCAAGTGGTTTGAGGAGCACGACCTACTCGATCACGTCGACGAACTCGATCACTCCGTCATGCACTGCTACCGTTGCGACGCCGCGCTGGAGCCGTGGCTTTCCGAGCAGTGGTTTGTGGCCGTCGATAAGCTCAAGGGGCCGGCGCTCGACGCCGTCAACTCCGGCAAGGTCACCTTCCATCCCGCGCGCTGGACGCAGACCTACACCACCTGGATGGAGAACCTCAAGGACTGGTGCATCAGCCGCCAGCTGTGGTGGGGCCACCGCATCCCCGTGTTCTACTGCGAGGACTGCGGCTGGGAGGACGCTCTGACCGAGGACACCGACGTGTGCCCCAAGTGCGGCGGCCATCACGTGCATCAGGACGAGAACGTGCTGGACACCTGGTTCAGCTCGCAGCTGTGGACCTTTGCCACGCAGGGCTGGCCGCAAAAGCCGGAGCTGCTCGAGGGTCATCACCCCACGACGGCGCTCGTCACCGCGCGCGACATCATCGCGCTGTGGGTCGCCCGCATGGTCATGAGCTCGCTGTACTTCCTGGACGAGGTGCCGTTTAAGGACGTCGTCATCTACCCGACGATCCTGGCCAAGGACGGCAGCCGCATGTCCAAGTCCAAGGGCAACGGCGTTGACCCCATGGATCTCATTGGCATGTACGGCGCCGACGCCATGCGCTTCAACCTGCTCACGCTGTGCACCAACAACCAGGACGTCAAGTTCGACGCGAACATCGACAAGAAGACCAAGAAGCTCATCGACAGCCCGCGCACCGAGCAGGCCAAGTCGTTTGTGACCAAGATCTGGAACGCCAGCCGCTTCCTGCTCATGAACATGGAGGGCTACACGCCCGGCGAACCCGTCGTGGAGACGCCGGCGGACGCCTGGATGTTCAGCCGCTTGGCAAAGGCCGTGAAGATGGTCACCGAGGGTATCGAGAAGTACACCTTTGGCGACATGGCCCGCGGCGTGCAGCAGTTCTTCTGGAACGAGGTCTGCGACTGGTACGTCGAGGTCACCAAGGCCCGCCTGAAGGGCGAGGGCCGTCTGCAGGCGCAGCGCAACCTGATCTTTGTGCTCGATACCTCCATTCGCCTGATGCATCCGCTCATGCCGTTTGTCACCGAGGAGATCTGGGACAACATGCCGGCGAGCGTGCTCGACCTGGACGCCGAGGGCAACGTGGACCGCGCCGAGGCGCTCATGATCGCCAAGTGGCCGGAGCCCGCCGACTACGTCAAGTACGTCGATGAGCCCGCCGAGCGCGCATTTGAGCTGTGCCGCACCGTCGTGTCTGCCGCCCGCGCCACGCGTTCGCGTTATCGCTTGAGCCCCAAGGCCGAGCTCGACGTGGTCGTGCGCGCCGGTGCCGAGGACATCGAGAAGCTCGAGAGCCTGCGTTCGACGATTGAGCCGCTGGCCAACACCTCCTCGCTGGTCATGGGTACCGATGTCGAGAAACCGGCTGCGAGCATTGCCGTGGTCGATAGCGGCGTCGAGGTCTTCGTGGTACTCGAGGGCAAGGTCGATCTTTCGGCCGAGAAGGCGCGCCTGGAGAAGGAGATCGCCGCGGCCCAGAAGGAGCTCGCTGGCTGCGAGAAGACGCTCGCCAACGAGGGCTTTGTGGCCAAGGCCGCGCCCGCGGTGGTGCAGAAGAAGAGGGACCGTGCAGCTGAGCTCAAGGAGATCCTGGCGGCGCTGACTGCTCAGGTTGCTGACTTTTCGTAAGGTTTACTCGGGGGCGCGTCCCGATGCTTTGCTCTCCGCTGCGGACAGTCCTGCGCAAGACGGACAGCACATTAAGTGCTGTCCTTTGCGTGCGGAACTTGCGGCGAGCAAAGCATCGGGCCGCTCCTAGTGCGGTTACGTGGTCGTTTGCAACTGGTTAGTTGGTGCCACTGGGTTGTGGCCTTGAGGTCGCTGCAAAGCGGTGTTTGGCTGATATTTTGAATGGGAGGGGCTCGTTGTCGATTCGGGCCTCTTTTTATGTTGAGGGGACTTTGGGTTATGGCTAAGCGTTCTGGGTCGTATGTCGTTCCGTTCTCGTTTGAGTTGCTTTCGTTTGATGAGGCTGTTGGGCTGGCTGCTGATACGGGGCGGATTTCTGGGGATGCTGGTCCGCTGCTTGAGACGGTTGTCGATATGCTCGATGAGCTTGGACGTCCGGATGAGTATTTCGATTGTATTCAGGTTGCCGGTACCAATGGCAAGACTTCGACCACGCGTTTTTCGGCTGCCATCCTTCGCGGCGAGGGGCTCAAGACCGCGCTGTATACGTCGCCGCAGCTGGTGCGCTATCCCGAGCGCATGGAGGTTGACGGGCGCGTTGTGAGCGACGAGGCGTTTGCCCGTGGCGTTTCGGCAGCTGTCGAGGCGGGGCGCCGCGTGAATGCGCACCGTGTGGCGGCGGGGGAGTGCGCTTATACCATCACGCCGTTTGACCTGCTGACGGCTGCCGCACTTGTAGTGTTTGCCGAGGCTTGCGTGGACGTGGCCGTGCTTGAGGTCGGCATGGGCGGACGCTGGGATGCTACGAGTGCGACCGATCCTGTCGCCGTTGCCATTACGGGCATTGGGCTCGATCACACACGTATTTTGGGCGACACGCTCGAGGCCATTGCGGGTGAGAAGGCTGCGGTTATCAAACCCGGGCGCTTGGTTGTTTTGGGCGAGGGCACACACGAGGCGAGCGTTCAGCGCGTGATGGATGCCCGTTGCCGCGAGTGCGGCATAGTGCCGCTGGTGGTGAACCATGCCACGACCAAGGTGCCGGCGCATGTGGGCGACACGGTTGAGTTCAGCTGCACCACGCCGCGTGCGATCTATACGTCGAGCATGGTCAAGCCGGCCTATCAGCCGCAGAATGCCGCGTGCGCGATTATGCTTTGCGAGGGGTATTTGGGTCGCGAACTCGATCATGACAAGCTCGATGCGTCGTTTATGGGCTGCCCCACGCCGGGCCGCTTTGATGTACTGGGAACTGATCCGCTCAAGCTGATCGACGCCTGCCATAACCCTCAGAGCTGCGAGAACTTTGTGAGCGCGCTGAACGAGATCGATTCGTGCGTGGAGAATCGCCCCACGCTGCTGTGTGCCGCGCTGGCCGATAAGGACGTGGCGGGTATCGTCGATGTGCTGATTCCGGCCTTCCCGCGCGTGGTTGTGACCAAGACCGATTCCGATCGCGCCCTGCCGGCAGAGGAGCTCGCCGCCCTTGTTGATGCCGATAAGCTCACGGGCGTTTACCCCAGCGTATCCGAGGCCCTCGCTGCCTTCGATGCAGCCAACGAGCCCTTCGTAGCAGCCGGCACCATCACCCTAGCCGGCGAAGTAGCCGGCCTGCTGCGCTGACCCATCCCCTCAGCAGTTGCGGTGAAATGCGGACTGTTTTACAAGTTAGAAGCCTCAAACAGTCCGTATATCACCGCAACTCAAAAGCAGCCAATTTGGGACGGGCTTTTTAGTTGCCCTGTGCCCCGAGTTGACTCGCTTGCCACGAAATGGGCCTATCTACTACGTTTTGGTGACTACCCTCGACCAGACGGAAAATCGTGAAATCAAAACCGCAGGTAGACGGCTTGCTGGTTTTCAAAAAAGACCCGCATGGTCGACCCATGCGGGTTAAACGTAGTAGATGGCCCGTTTTCGTGGCACTGCGTTAACGGGATGTGACAAAGAGACTGTCCCTTTGTCACGTTGGCTAGTCTAGACGGACCGGATCGTGGGGGTAGGCGTTGAGAATCTCGACGCCGTTCTCGGTCACCAGGGCCAGGTCCTCAATGCGGACACCGGTGCGGCCGGGGAGGTAGATGCCCGGTTCGATGGAGAATGTCATGCCTGGCTCTACGACTTGTTCGTTGACGAGCGAGACGTCGCCCGGCTCGTGGTCCTGCAGGCCGATCGAGTGACCCAGGCGATGCGTAAAGTACTGCCCATAGCCCGCATCCTCAATCACGTCGCGCGCGGCGCGGTCCAGGTCACACATGCGCACGCCCGGTGCGATGAGTGCTTCGGCGGCCTCGTTGGCGCGGCGCACGATATCGTAGATGCGCGCCGTCTCCTCGTCCGGCTCGCCCCAAAAGAACGTGCGCGTCATGTCCGAACAGTAGTTGCAGCGGCGTCCGCCAATGTCGAACAGCACCACGTCGCCGCGCTTGAGCACGGTGTCGTCGGGCTCGTGGTGCGGATCGCCGGCGTTGGCGCCAAAGCTCACGATTGGCGGAAAGCTAAAGCCCTCGCAGCCGTGCTTGCGATACAGACTAAGCATCTGGTCGGCAATTTCGCGCTCCGTCACGCCCTCGTGGACGAGCTTGATGGCGTCGGCCATCACGGCGTCGTTAGCGGTCGAGGACGCGCGCATCAGCTCCTGCTCGGCTGCATCCTTGTAGGTGCGCGCGGCGGTGACGGCAAAGTCGCCCAGGAAAAACTCGCTGGCGGCGTGGCGCTCCATGAGCGGCATCAAAAAGCCAGAGCGCATGACGGTGTCGATGCCAAGGGGCTTGGATGGATTGACTTCGCGTGCGATGGCGTCGGTCACGACGTCGGCATCGGTGTGATAGGCGATGCGGGCATTGTCATACTCGGGCAGCTGGTGCAGTGCGTTGACCAGGATCACCGGCTCGGCATCGCGTGTGAGCAGCACGCCACAAAAACGCTCGAACATATCGGCATAAAAGCCGGTCAGATAGTAGATCGACCACGGGTCATTCACAAGCAGCTGCGCGCCGGGGTGCTGAGCCTCGAGCGCATCGAGCACGCGCGCCACGCGCTGGTCATCGACATGTGCCATGAAACATCCTTTCGCTAGGGTGCCACCATGGTATCCCCAATGCCAGGGTAGTCAATTTGCGACGGGGCTATTTTAGCTGCGTAAAACTTGCGGAATGATTTTTCTGGGACGGGGATTAAATAATCATTGGGTGCCGAATGATTATTTAATCCCCGTCCCAGAAAAATCATTTGAGCGAATGTTCGGGCAAAAGTAGTCATAAGAGGGCCGTTCCAAATGGGCTGGTTTCAAAAGTATGGCGGATTACGGGGCTGGACCTGTATTACTTGACCATGGGAAAAAATCGCGAAATTAAAACCGACGCTCCTATAAGTTGTCAAGAGGCAGTTTGCGGGAGCGCTCTCTCC
>CABSDO010000073.1 GCA_902476475.1 uncultured Collinsella sp.
TGGTCGACGCTCTTTACACTGCTGGGCTACTTCTTTGGCGGCATCCCCTTTGTGCAGGAGCACTTTGAGCTGCTGATCGTCGGCATCGTTGCCGTGTCGATCATCCCGACCGTGGTCGGTCTGGTTAAGGCTAAGCTGGGCAAAAAGAACGCGTAGCTCGAGCCAGCGCGCAAACCGTGCAGTTGAGGCCCGTCACCGCTTACGGTGACGGGCCTCTTTAGTTTCGGTCAAATGAAAATACTTTACTTAGTTAAAGAAAAGCGTTTTATCAGACGCGTACGGGGAGTACAATCTCGTGCATGCGAATCGACGTGCCATCGGCTTTGATGCTGTTCGCGTGTCCCGTCCGGCTCTACGCTCCGGGCGTGCGACGTTGCGACGCGGTCGGCCTCGGTCCTTGCGTGCGGGTTCGCGAGTTTGCAACTGTGTATGTAAGGAGCGACATATGACTGTCGAGAAGAAGGATATCGATTGGGGTAGCCTCGGCTTTGGCTACATGAAGACCGATTACAGCTACGAGGCTCATTGGAAGGATGGCGAGTGGGACGAGGGCGGCCTGACCACCGACCACACCCTGCATGTCTCCGAGTGCGGCGGCATCTTCCATTACTGTCAGGAGGTCTTTGAGGGCCTGAAGGCCTACACCGCCGAGGACGGCAGCATCGTCTGCTTCCGTCCCGACATGAACGCCGAGCGCATGTATAACTCTGCCCAGCGCCTCGAGATGCCCCCGTTCCCCAAGGATAAGTTCGTTGAGGCCGTCAAGCAGGTCGTCTCTGCCAACGCCGCCTGGGTTCCGCCCTTCGGCTCCGGCGCGACCCTGTACGTGCGTCCGTTTATGATCGGCTCCGGTGACGTGATCGGCGTGGCTCCCGCTCCTGAGTACACGTTCCGCATTCTCGTGACCCCGGTCGGTCCGTACTTTAAGGGCGGCCTCAAGCCCGTCAAGCTGCGCGTTTCCGAGTATGACCGTGCCGCACCGCACGGCACCGGCAACATCAAGGCCGGCCTGAACTACGCCATGTCCCTCAAGCCCACGATGGAGGCCCATCGCGAGGGCTATGCCGAGAACCTGTATCTCGACTCCGAGTCCCGCACCTATGTCGAGGAGACCGGCGGCGCCAACGTCCTGTTCGTGAAGGAGGACGGCACGCTCGTCGTTCCGCAGTCGCACACCGACTCCATCCTGCCCTCTATCACCCGTCGTTCGCTTGTTCAGGTTGCTCAGGACCTGGGCATGACCGTTGACCAGCGTCCCGTCGAGTGGGCCGAGGTCAAGGCCGGCACCTTTGTGGAGTGCGGCCTGTGCGGCACCGCTGCCGTCATCTCCCCGGTGGGCGAGATCGACAACAAGGTCTATGGCGCCGACGAGACCGTGACCTTCCCGGCTGGCTACACCGAGATCGGCCCTGTGATGAAGAAGCTCCGCGAGACCCTGACCGGCATCCAGTCTGGTGCTGTCGAGGACAAGCACAACTGGGTTTACACCGTCGCGTAAGCTGTCTTAGCTGTCCGGTCCGAGCGCGGCCTTCCTTTCCGGCGCGTCCTCGGACATGAAAGAACCTCCGCTGCGCACTTCGTGCGGCGGAGGTTTTTTCGTCCTGCGGAGTGCGCCGGAAAGGAAGGCCGCGCTTTTGTTTTGGTTTGCGCCATGTGGGGGTGGTGGCGACGTGCATTTTTGCGAGTATTCTGCAATCGAAGGCCCCTGCATACCGACCTCGGGCAAAAAAATCGGGAGTTCTCGATGTTTTCTACGGATGATGGGCGGGGTTATGGGCTGGCAGCGCTTGATTTGCAGGGATATTCGCGGTCTTTGGCATTTATCGTGGCGCCCGAAGCCCTTGGTTATGTTGAATACTCCTAAAAATGCACGACGCTTAGAGGGGGACCTTCGCGAAAAAGGAAACCGCCCTGTCGAAGTATGCATTCGACGGGGCGGTTTATGCATTTAGCCGATTAAGGATGCGCTGTCAAACTACTAGAACTTGACGGTCGGGGCCTGGCGGGCTGCTTCGGCGGCCTCGAAGCCTTGGCGCTCCTTAAACTGGAAGATGCCGGCAAAGATGACAGCCGGGAACGTCTGAATGGCGTTGTTGTAGCTGAGTACGCAGTCGTTGTAGCTCTGGCGTGCATAGCTAATCTTGTTCTCGGTATCCTCGAGCGATGCCTGCAGCTGCGTAAAGTTGGTGTTTGCCTTAAGATCGGGATAGGCCTCGGCTACGGCGAAGAGCTGGCGTAGCGCACCGGTCAGCACGTTGTCGGCTTCCATCTTGGCCTCGGGCGTGGTGGCCTTGACGGCGGTGTTGCGCGCGCTGATCACGGCGGAGAGCGTCTCCTGCTCGTGCTTGGCGTAGCCCTTGACGGTCTCGACCAGGTTGGGGATCAGGTCGTTGCGGCGCTGCAGCTGCGTATCGATGTTCTGCCAGGCGTTATCGATGCGGTTACGCTTGGTGACCATGTTGTTGTAGATGCCGGCGATGGCGCAGACAATCACAATGACAACAACGATGCCGATGATGACGGTAATCATGATGTCTCCGTTTCGAATGGCCGCGGCGGCATGCGCCAGCTGCCGTTGGTATAACGCTACTAGTATACCCGCAACGTTTTGCCGTGCCGAACTTTCCGGCAAGCGTTATGTTTTCGGCGGGGTCGGTACCGGGGCAAAGCGCGCGAGGTACAGGTGTAAGATATGCGACAGATTGACGAGTGTTGTCTTTGCCCTGAGGATGGCGATACCAGTGGACCTTCGCATTAAGAAAACCTACCGCGCCCTGTTCGATGCCTTCACCGAGCTTCTCGAGGAGCATCGTTTTGAGGACCTGACGGTTGCCATGCTGTGCGACCGCGCCATGATTCGCCGTACGACGTTCTACAAGCACTTTCGCGACAAGAACGATTACTTTGCCTTTTATATCGATGAGCTTATGTCGGGCTTGCCGCAAAAACAGCCCGATGAGGCCGGCGCAGTGTCTGCCGAGGACGTGCGCGCGCTTCGGCACGCAATTTTGGACGATGCCATGGATTTGATTCTGGCGCACGAGCAGCTCATGGATAACATTTTGGCAAGCAGCATGTCGGGCATGTTGACCAACGTTATTTGCGACCGCATTGCCCGCTCCATCCGCGAGCGTGTGATGAACGTGCTTGCCGAGGATGCCCTGGCCCCCGTGTCACTCGAGACGACGTCTGAGTTTGTCGCCGGCGGTATTATTCGACTTTTCACGATATGGTGGGAATCGGGCCACGATCTTGAGCGTCGACCTGAGATGGCCGACGTGGTCGATGCGCTGTTCGAGCGGACCATGACGCCGGTGCATCACTAAAAGTGGCGGAGAGAGGGGGATTCGAACCCCCGGAACGCTCTCGCGCTCAACGGTTTTCAAGACCGCCGCATTCAACCGCTCTGCCATCTCTCCGTGAGTCGTAATGATAGCATCGTTTTGAATTTGCAACAGGGAAGGCGAACGATGACGATCACCGAAATCGATGAGAAGTTCATGCGCGAGGCGCTGGCGGAGGCGAGCCGCCGCGGCGGTGGGCGAGGTGCCCATCGGAGCCGTAGTGGTGCGCGCGGGTGAGATTGTCGCGAGGGCGCATAATCGTCGCGAGCTCGACCAGGACCCTTCGGCGCATGCAGAGTTTGCGGCCGTGTGCGCTGCCGCTCGGTCGCTCGGTCGCTGGCGCCTTTCCGACTGTACGGTCTATGTGACGTTGGAACCCTGCTGCATGTGCGCGGGCCTTATGGTTAACGCGCGCGTGGGGCGCTGCGTGTATGGCGCGAGCGACGCCAAGGCGGGCGCGTTGGGATCCCTATACGATTTGAATGCCGACTCGCGCCTGAATCATCGGTTTAACGTGATGGCTGGGGTCCTGGCGGATGAATGCCGCGAGCTGCTGAGTAGCTATTTTGGCGGTCTGCGCGGAACGAGCGGCGCTGATTGCGGTTGTGGGGCCGATCTTGAGGCGCATGCCGCACACGCCGCGGCGCTCGCGGGTGCCGAAGAGGATGCTGGCGCGGCGGTTGATTTTGGCCCCGTGCAGCGCCGGCCCCGCCGTGTGCTGTTGGCGGTCGACTCCTTTAAGGGCAGCGTTTCGAGTGCGCAGGCGGAGGCGGCGGTTGCCGAAGGCGTGCGCCGTGTGTGGTCCGATGCCCAGGTGGCCGTATTGCCGCTGGCAGATGGTGGCGAGGGAACGCTCGATGCCGTTGCTGCGTGCGGCGGTGAGATTGTGACCTGCGAGGTGGCAGGCCCCTTGGGCGACCGCGTGTCTGCCCGGATGCTGGTGGACGGCGAGCGCGACTCGGCTGTAATTGAGATGGCCGAGGCGGCGGGTATTGGGTATTCACCCTGCACGGAATCGGCGGCGCTCGCGGCTTCGACCTATGGCGTGGGCGAGCTGATGCTCCGTGCGGTTCGCGCCGGGGCAAAGACTATCTATATTGGTCTGGGCGGCAGTGCCACCAACGACGGTGGCGCCGGCATGCTGCAGGCGCTGGGCGCGCGTGTGGTCGATGATCAGGGCTGCGATGTCGCCCCCGGTCTTGCCGGACTTGAGCGGGCGGCGAGCGTTGATTTGGCGCCAGCGCTTCGGGCTTTGGATGGCACTCGTATTGTTGTGCTTTCGGATGTCGATAATCCGCTCGTAGGGCGTCGCGGCGCGCTTGCGGTGTTCGGCGGACAGAAGGGTCTGCCGGCGGGCGACATCGAGACGCTGCGCAGGTGCGACAGCTGGATGGTCGGCTACGGTCGCTTGCTCGACGCCGCGATTGCCGGAGCTCGAGCCCAGGGGTTGTTGCGCACACCCGATGGCGCGCGGACATTTGGCTCGGTGCTCGGCGTGCCCGGCGCGGGCGCTGCCGGTGGCTTGGGCGCGGCGTTGCTGGCGCTCGGCGCGGAGCTACGCTCGGGTGTGGAGACGGTGCTCGATCTCGTGGGGTTTGACGAGCGTGTACGCGATGTCGACCTGGTCATAACGGGCGAGGGCAATATGGATGAGCAGTCCGCCGCCGGTAAGGCACCGGTGGGCGTGGCCCGCCGCGCGAAGCGATATGGCAAGCCGGTGGTCGCCGTCGTGGGCGGTCGTGCCGACAACCTGGATGCGGTGTACGAGCAGGGCATCGACTTGGTGCTTCCGATCTGCCGCAAGCCCATGCCCCTCGACCAGGCGCTCGGTGTGCAAGAAGCCACAACCAACCTCATCTGTGCCGGTGAAGCGGCTGCTCGATCCTACGACCTCGGCCGCATCTAGAAAAGCAGTCTTTTTGCACTTCAAGTGTTGACGCCGTCATTCATGTGCCATTAATAAATTGCTCTTCGTTCAGTTGTTCGCCGATTAATCCTGCCAATTTATTACCATTTTGGGCGAAGACGTGGATTATCTCCATGATGGGCCTCTTTGGGCATAATGTTGTCTTTGAACTGTCCTAATCAATAGATCGCTCTTGGGAAGAGAAGGCGACACCAGAGGGGGAGAAGGGAATTGGAGAGGAAAGTTTTCGGCGGGGGGGGCAGAGAGTCACTGCTCTCTGCCTTGCGCTGGTTCTCGGCTTCGGATGTTTATCCGTCGGCGCGACGGCCGGTGTCGCATATGCGGCCACGGAATCGCGGGCTGCGTATACTGCGGATGAGTTTAAGATCACCCAGGACGGCGTGACCTATTCGTGTGAGACCACGGATAAGGGCACGGCGGAAATCACATGTATTGTTGCCGACGACAGTGTGACCGCGGTGAGTGTGCCCGGCTCCATCGAGCATGGTGGCCAGACCTACAAAGTTACCGAACTTCGTTTCTCGTCTGGTATCGTGGCCAAGAACGTTGAGCAGCTGATGCTCCCCGACACGCTCGAAAAAATGTCCGGAGGAGGATTCAATTTCAGGAAGTTCGCAAAGGTCAAGGAGCTCCATATCCCTGGCTCTATCAAGAACTTCGACTGCCAGCTGCAAAGCGAACGCTCACTCGAAAAGCTCTATTTCGATGAGGGCGTCGAGGAGATTAGCGCCAACTCGATGGTCAATGGCTGCAGCAGCCTTTCGGAGATCGATCTCCCCTCCACCCTCAAAATGATTTCGGGCTCGGGCACCTTCAGCGGGGCTACGGCCCTCACAAGCATCGAGTTTCCAAAAGATGTCGCCTTCTCCGACACCATAACGGGCGTTTTCGGCGATTGCACGTCTCTGACAAGCGTGTCGTTGCCCGCTTCGGTTACCAAGATCCCCTCGGGCATGTTTCAAGGATGCACCTCTCTAACGTCCGTCACCGCGCTGAGCGAAATCGAGTCCATCGGGAATGGGGCGTTTCAGGATTGCTCGAGTTTGACCGGCATCGATTTCCCGGGCACATTGAAGAGCATCGGATCCTCTGCTTTCCAGGGGTGTGCCAACTTGGTGAGCGTGCCCAATCTAAGCAAGGTAACAAACATGGGCAGCGGAGCTTTTCAAAGCTGCAAAAATCTGCAGGCGCCCGTTGACCTGTCCTCGCTTCAGAACATTCCGGACAATGCGTTCTGCTACACGCCGGTTAAGATCGTGGGGCTCTGCGACAGCCTGAAGAGCATCGGTGACTGGGCCTTTATCCAGAGCAACGTTGCCGTCCAACTCCCCGAGACGCTCGGGAAAATTGGCAACTACGCATTTTATTACGGTACGTTGCCGGAGCAGCTTTCCATTCCCGACTCCGTGACTTCCGTCGGCACGGCTGCCTTCTCGGGCGTAGACGGCGTGAAGGACGTGACGATCGGGCGCGGCCTCACCAAAATACCTTCGGGTATGTTTGACGACAGCACGGTTCAAAAGATCACAATCGAAAACAGCATGGACGACATCACCGGCTCGGAGAACCTCCCGAGTTCTGGCGTCGATATCGTCTACACGCGCGAGTCCATCGATGACGGCGTCGGCGATAGCGTGAGCGGCGACAGCACCGAGACCCTTCAGGACCTGGTCGACGCGGCCCCCGTTGGCGAGGAGACCGTCATCAAACTGGAAAAGCACGTGAAGCTCGGCTCCACGCTCAGGATTCCTGCCGGGAAGATGATTAAGATCACGTCGGATGAGCCCTATACCATCTTGGCAACAAAGAATAGCAACGCCTCAGTACTGGTCAATGTTGCCGAGAGGGCATCCCT
The DNA here is from genome assembly GCA_902476475.1 of uncultured Collinsella sp. Classification (GTDB taxonomy): domain Bacteria; phylum Actinomycetota; class Coriobacteriia; order Coriobacteriales; family Coriobacteriaceae; genus Collinsella. Next base: position 7,127 of record CABSDO010000073.1, read on the forward strand.
CGAGCTGTCGGGGAAAGTGTCCCTGAGGGGTCGTTACAACAAGGGCGCCATTATTTTCAGCAAGGGAGCGGTTGTGCTCTCTGACGAGGCCGTTGTGTACGACGGCACTGCGAGCAACGTCAATACGGGTGTCGTCGACGTGTCGGGAGACAAGGCCTCGCTTACCATGACGGGCGGCGTTATCGAGCAGTGCGAGCTGAAGGACGCGTATTGCGGCACTGTCCACGCGAAAGACGGCGCCCATGTTGTCATGAAGGGCGGCGTTATTCGCAACAACGGAATCGTTACCGGAGATACTAACGGCTATCACCTCACATCTTCTGGCGTCATGTTGATGGGCAATGCTCGCTTTGACATGAGCGGAGGCAGCATCGAGGGCAACAGCGGCTATCGAGGCAGCGCGGTCCTTGCGTACAGTGAGGGGGAGGGCGACAGCCAAAGAGCCAAGTTTATGATGACCGGAGGTCAAATTTCGGGTAACAAGAGCAGTCGGCTTGAGAAGACCTTTGATCCTTCCGGAGCGGTTCACATCGAAGGCAACGCTGAGTTTACCTTGTTGAAGGACGGCAAGATCGAGGACAACATTGCGTATTCTGATGGCAAAGGCGGCGGAGTGTGCGTGGTCGATCGCGGCCTGCAGCAGGGTGGCAGGGACCATACCGCTTTCACTATGAAAGGTGGCTCTGTATCGGGTAACTCCGCTTCCGCCGGCGGAGGCATCTATACCTATTCGGATGACGTCACACTCAGCGCGGGCGAGATCAAGGACAATACTGCTTGGAATATGGGTGGCGGCGTATATAGCGAAGGCAACGAGTATCTTGTCTATAGCACGCTCCACATCGAAAACGCTCTCGTTGTTGATAACCATGCGGATAAGCAGGGCGGCGGCATGTGGTTCTGCCCGACCGGAGATGCTAAGGTCTACGTCCAGGACGGCGGCCTGATCGCCAGGAACTCGGCTGGTGAGGCGGGAGACGACTTTGTCTTCACCGGCTCCAAAGACGCTAAATACAAACTGACCTTGGCCAACCGCGCCCCGGGGGGCGGAAAGGTCAGTTGGTACAAAGACGGTGGGCTGTTTAACCCCGAAGGCACTTATGCGGAAACAAACCCCGATGTCCCGCGATTCACGCCCGATGGTGACAACGGCGAGCCCCTGTCCTTTACCGACGCCACGCCGAACGTCGCGCTTAAATCTGTGATGAGCGAGGATGTGTATAACCTCGGCGTCGACCAGACGTCGCTGACGATCTCCGGCAATACGGCCAGGCGGGGAGGCGGCATCGGCGCCAACGGCGGTGTCATCATCGGCAAGTCCGAGAACATCAAGATTCCCGTCAAAAAGGTCTGGGAGAACCCCAGGATTCCCCATCCTGATAAGGTAAAAGTAAATCTCAAGAACGGTAATACCGTCATCGATTCGATCACCCTGAGCGAGTCCAACGGCTGGAAGGGTGTCTTCTCCAACTTGCCGCAGCGTGATGCTTCCGGCGCCGTGATCAAGTACGAGGTGGCCGAGGTGTCCGTCAAGGGCTACAGCTCCAAGGTCACCGGCGACGCCGAGCACGGCTTCACCGTGACCAACGCCTCCACGGCCAAGGTCTCGGTGCCCGTCGAGAAGAAGTGGGTCGGCCCGGCGGCCGCCAAGGCCACCGTGCGCCTGCTCGCCGACGGCGAGGACACCGGCAGGTCGGTCGAGCTCACCGAGTCCAATAACTGGAAGGGCTCCTTCGAGGGCCTGGCCAAGTACTCCGAGTCCGGCGACGAGATCTCCTACACCGTGGCCGAGGACGCCGTCGAGGGCTACAGCTCGAAGGTCACCGGCGACGCCGAGCACGGCTTCACCGTGACCAACACCGTGAAGACGGGCGAGCTCGACGTCTCCAAGGCCGTCGCGGCGCGCGAGGGCCTGGCGGTCGACGCGGACAAGACATTTGAGTTTGCGGTCGAGGCCACCGATGCCGCGGGCCACGGCGTGTCCGGCGCCTACGGTGACGCGACGTTCGAGGACGGCAAGGCGACCCTCAAGCTCAAAGATGGCCAGACGGCGAGGATCACGGGGCTGCCCGCGGGAACCGCCTACACGGTGACCGAACGTGCCGCCGATGGCTACAAGGCCGCGGTGAACGGAGCCGAGGGATCCAAGGCCGATGGCTCCATCTCGGCCGACCAGGTCTCCTCCGCCGCCTTCACCAACACCTTCGACCCCGCCCCCGCCACGGCGTCCGTCCCCGAGCTCACCAAGGTGCTCGCGGGCGGCCGCAAGCCCGGCCTCCAGGAGGGGGAGTTCGCCTTTGAGCTCTCCCTCGCCGACGGTGCGGGCAATGTGCTCGAGGGCTACCCGATCGAGGCGAGGAACGACAAGGACGGCAAGGTTTCCTTCGGCGAGCTCAGCTTCGCCAATCCGGGCACCTACCACGCGACCGTGACCGAGAAGGCAAGCGGCGATGTCCTGATTGAGGACGATGCGCATGCCTACACCTTCGACATCACAGTGACTCAGGCCGGCGCCGGTCTTAAGGCCGAGATCTCCAACGAGCGGGGCAAGAAGACTTTCACCAACACCTTCACGCCGCACGACAACACCAAGACCGTCACCAAGGCGGACGCCTCGGGCGCCAAGGTCGATGTGGATGGCAAGCTGGTGGGCGTGGGCGATACCCTCACCTATACCATCGGCTGGGCCAACAACAGCGTCGACGACAGGGGCGCCGCGCAGGCGGCCGACGTGACGGTAACCGATGTCCTGCCCAAGGGCGTTAACTATGTTGAGGGTTCTGCCGACGGCGCCGCCTACGATGCCGCGACGCGCACCCTTACCTGGTCTCTCGGCGAGCAGGCTGCGGGCGCCACGGGCACGCTCAGCTTTGACGTGAAGGTCTCCGCCGAAGCTGCCGTGGTCGACGACATCTCCAACACCGCCACGGTCAAGGTGGGGGAGAACGAATCTCAGACCACGACGACCCATAATAAGGTGTCCTGCGAGGGCAGCCTCACCGTCAAGAAGACGGTCGTCGGCGGCGACAGCCAGCGCGAGTTCGGCTTCACGGTCACGCTGACCGACGGGGACGGCGAGCCCGTCTCCGGCACCTTCGGCAAGGGCGAGCACGCCGTGACGTTCACGGACGGCAAGGCGACCTTCACGCTCAAGGACGGCGAGGAGAAGACCATCGCCGGCCTGCCCGTGGGCGCGCGCTACACCGTGACCGAGGACGCCGCCGAGGGCTACACGACCACGGTCAACGGGGCTGACGGCTCCAAGGCCGAAGGCGCCGTGACCGAGGACGGCGCGACCGTCGCGTTCACCAATACGTACGGAACGGCTGCCGAGGGCAGGGACGTCTCCACCGCGGGGCTCTTCACCAAGACGCTCAAGGGCCGCGACTGGGCGGAGGGCGACAGCTTCCAGTTCGCGCTTGCGGGCGAGGACGGCGCCCCCATGCCCGAGGGATCTGCCGACGGCTCCAAGACCGTCAGCGTGACGGCCGCCGGCACCAAGGCGGGCGATAGGGTCGCCTTCGACTTCGGCCCCATCCGCTACACGCTCGATGACATCAAGGATGCTGGGTTCGCCGAGGTCGGCGGCAAGCGCGTGCGCGCCAAGACCTTCACCTACACGGTGCGCGAGGTCAGGCCCGATGACGGCTCTGCCATCGCCGGCGTGGCCTACGACGGCCACGTCGCCACGATGACGGTGACCGTGACCGATGACGGCTCCGGCAACCTCACGGCCACGACGCCCGCGATCGCGGAGGTGAGCGGCGGCGACTTCGTCA
>CABSDO010000074.1 GCA_902476475.1 uncultured Collinsella sp.
CCCCGTCGACGCGGAGGCGCGCGGCATCAAGAACGGCGACATCGTCTCGATCCACAGCCGCCGCGGCCAGGTATACAGCCGCGCCGACGTGAGCGACCGTATCAACAAGGGCACGGTCTATATGACCTACCAGTGGTGGATCGGCAAGTGCAACGAGCTGACCATGCACAAGGTCGACCCGGTCTCGCATACGCCCGAGGACAAGTTCTCCGCCTGCCAGGTCGACGCCATTGCCGACCAGGTCTGGGCAGAGGGCGAGGTCGAGCGTCAGTACACCGAGCTCAAGCAGGCTCTGGTGGACGCCGCCGCTCCTCAGGACGTTGAGCCCGGCGCCGCCAAGTTCGACGACGAGACGCACGTGAATCAAATCGTGTAGTCCCGTTCTCGTTGGCTTTTTGGGCCGGGCGTCCCGTACGTTCGGGAGCCCGGCCCGTTATTTTGAAAGGAAGTGGGGATGAACCGCTTCATCGACATCAACCCGGAGAGGTGCATCGGCTGCGGAACATGCCAGTCCGCCTGTGCCGACGCCCACCGGATGCAGGGTCTTCAGGATACGCCGCGTCTGGCGCTCGTGAAGACCGGCGGTATTTCGGCCGCCCTTGCCTGCCACCATTGCGAGGGTGCCCCCTGCGCCGAGGTCTGCCCGGTGAATGCCATCGAGCACGATGGCGATCGCATCCACGTCAAGGAGCAGGAGTGCATCGGGTGCAGGCTGTGCGCCATCGCGTGCCCCTTCGGAGCCATCCATCCCGATGGCACGTCTATCGCCGGTGTCGCAGGCATGTGCGACCCGACGCCTTCGTATCCTAAGTCCCTGAGCAGCCTGCTTACGTGGGCTCCTGGCCAGTACACCTGCGCTGTCAAGTGCGACCTGTGCGCCTTCGATCCGGACGGCCCGCATTGTGTGGCGGCGTGCCCCACCAAGGCGCTGACCGTCATGGGCGGCGCGGCCGATCGCGAGCTCGACGAGGCCAAGCGCCTGCGCTCGATCGAAAACGGTCCGGTCGTCGACGTTACCGCTGTGGCCCAGGGCCTCTCCGAGAAAGCAGAAGGGAGCGTAAACAATGGATAGCATGACGCTGTTTATCGCATCGCTTGCCGTCTCGTGCATCGGTGCGCTCGCCTCGGTTCTGCTGATCAAGGCCGATAACGCCGCCAAGACCGCCGGCTGCCTTATCGGCGCCGTCGCCGCGGTGCTTTCGTTTGTGGCCGGTATCCAGGCCGTGCTGGGCGATGTCACGTCGGTCGACACCATCGTGTTCTTCCCGTTTGCCCATTTCCAGCTGCTGCTCAATCAGCTGTCCGGCCTGTTCGTGGCGCTCATCTCGGTGCTCGCGTTTGCCGGTTCGATCTACGGTCTCAACTACTTTGATGAGTACCCGGGCAAAAAGGGCCGCGCCGGCTTCTTCTTTAACACCTTCGTGGCGTCCATGATGCTCGTCATCACCGCCGACAACGTGTTTTGGTTCCTGGTCGCCTTCGAGCTCATGTCGCTGACCTCGTACTTCCTGGTCGTAATCGAGGAGAATGAGAACTCCATCCATGGCGGTTGGCTCTACTTTGTGATCGCGCACGTGGGCTTTGTGCTCATCATGGCGAGTTTCCTCACCATGACCAACTTCGCCGGTGGCTCGTTTGCCTTTGCGGATTTCCGCGCCACGCAGTTTAGCCCCGCGGTCGCATCCGTGTGCTTCGTGCTCGCCTTCTTTGGCTTTGGCGCCAAGGCCGGTATCATTCCGCTGCACGGCTGGCTGCCCAAGGCACATCCCGAGGCGCCGTCCAACGTGTCGGCTCTTATGTCCGGCGGCATGATCAAGATCGGTATCTTCGGTATCCTCAAGGTTGGTCTCGACCTGCTTTCCGCCTCGGGCGTTCAGGTCTGGTGGGGCCTTATGGTCATGGTCTTCGGTGCGATCTCGTCGGTCCTCGGCGTGGCCTTTGCCCTGCAGGAGCATGACATCAAGCGCCTGCTGGCCTATCACTCCGTCGAGAACATCGGCATCATTCTGCTCGGCGTCGGCGCCTCCATGGCCGCCATGGCGCTCAACTCTGTCGGCATTGCCGTCCTGGCTCTGATGGCCGCCCTCTATCACACGTTTAACCACGCGATGTTTAAGGGCGAGCTGTTCTTGGGCGCCGGTGCGCTGCTGTACTCCACGGGTACGCGCAATATGGAGAAGATGGGCGGTCTGTTCCGTCGTATGCCGGCAACGGCCATCTGCTTCCTCGTTGGCGCGCTTGCCATCTCGGCCATCCCGCCCTTCAACGGCTTTGTGTCCGAGTGGTTTACCTATCAGTCGCTGTTTAATGCCGCCATGCAGGGCGACAAGGCCGTCATGATCGTGGCCGTGTTCGCTGCCGTCGCGCTCGCCATTACCGGCGCTCTGGCCGTCACGTGCTTCGTCAAGGCCTATGGCGTCTCCTTTGCCTCCGCGCCCCGCTCCGAGGCCGCGGCCAATGCCAAGGAGGTTCCCGCCCCCATGGTGTTTGCGCAGGGCCTGCTCGCGGCCATCTGCGTCGTGCTGGGCATTGGCGCTCCCGTGATCGCGCCCGTGCTGGTCGATGTCGCCGCGTCCGTGCTGCATCCGTACGGTGGCGTGTTTGCCGCCGAGGGCATGGAGCTCATGAACCAGTACTCCGGCGCTGCCACCTCCACGCCCGCGATTGCCATTGCGCTCGTGGTACTTGTCGGCCTTGCCTGCGGCTACCGCAAGCTCAAGACCGTCGGTAAAGTGCAGAAGTCCCAGCCGTGGGCATGCGGCTATGCTCCCAACGAGCATATGCCCGTCGTGGCCACGACCTTTGCCTCCGAGGTGTCCTGGTTTATGCAGCCGCTCTACACGCTGCGCGACCGCTGCACGGCCGTCTGCTGGTCCATCGCGCACTTCTTCCAGAAGCTCACCGGTGTGGCCGAGGCCGTGGAGCCCGTGCCCGACAAGGTTCTCGTCGATGCCCCGCATAAGGGTGTCGAGAAGCTCGCCGACCTCGCGACTAAGCTCGAGGGCGGCAACTACAGCATCTATATCTGCTATATCGTCGCGGCACTCGTGGTGTTCCTCGTGCTCGCCGTGCAAATGGGTTAAGGAGGGGAGAGCATGAACAACATCGTACTTGCCGTTCTGCAGGGCGTGGTCGTCATGGCCGTCGCACCGTTCTTCTCCGGTCTCGGCCGCGTGATCCGCGCCAAGATGCACAACCGTCGCGGCCCCAGCATCATGCAGGACTACCGCGACCTGGCCAAGCTCTTTGCGCGCCCCGAGTCCCAGAGCGAGGATGCGAGCTTTGCGCTGCGCATCATGCCGCCGCTGTTCTTCGCCGTCGCCTTTATGCTCGCGATGGGCCTGCCGCTCTTTACGGCGCAAAGCCCCATCCCGGTCTTTGGTGACGCCATCACCATCATGTACAGCCTGGCGCTCGCCCGCTTCTTCTTCGCCCTCTGCGGTGTGGATTCGTCCAACGCCTACGCCGGTATCGGCGGCGTTCGCGAGCTGCTCATGAGCGTGCTCATCGAGCCGTCCATGCTGCTGGCGCTGTTTGCCGCCGCCCTGGTGTGTGGCTCCACCGACATCGCCACTATGGGTCAGCACATCATGACGGGCGCCATCGACGCGCCGGTCGCCGTGATCCTCGCCGGCATCGCCTTTGCGATCGCCTGCTACATGGAACTCGGTAAGCTGCCGTTTGACCAGGCCGAGGCCGAGCAGGAGCTTCAGGAAGGTCCGCTCGCCGAGCTTTCCGGCCCGTCGCTCGCCATGGCCAAGCTCGCCATGTCCATGAAGCAGGTCCTGGTCGTCGCCTGGTTCTGCGCGATCTTTGTCCCCTGGGGCGAGCCCGCGACCGTGGGCGCCGCTGCTGTTCTGGGCGCAGTCATCTTCCTGGTGAAGTGCCTGATCGACTTTGTCGTATGCGGCGTGATCGAGAACTCCTGCTCGCGCTCGCGCTTTAAGGTGCTTGGCAATCAGACCTGGGCTGTCGTGGGCATCGCCGTTCTGGCGTTTGTCTTCGTGGTCGTCGGCGTGTAGGAGAAGGGAGAAACAATGTCATTTGCAGTCAGTCTGTCCCTTCTCGGCTTGGTCGCTATCGCGGCCCCGATGGTGGCCTCGGTGCTCGTCGCCCTGTTCCCCCGTCCGTACGCCAAGTGGTTCAGCGTTTTGGGTGCCGCCGTCTCGACGGTCTGCACCATCGCCCTCGCCGCGAATTTCGCTGGCGCCGGCATGCCCGACACGCAGGTCCCCCTGATCTCGTTTGGGCAGACCCTCGTCATGGGATTCACCTTCGATCGCATGAGCACGCTGCTCGCGCCCGCCTTTGTGGGTATCGGCCTGCTTGTCGTGATCTATTCGATCCCCTATATGAGCGAGAATAACCGTGAGCATCCCGACGCGCCGCGTCGTCGCTTCTACGCGTACCTCGCGACCTTCATCGGCGCCATGGCCGGCCTCGTGTACAGTTCGACCCTTTTGGGTCAGCTCGTGTTCTTTGAGATCACGGGTGCGTGCTCTTGGGGCCTCATTAGCTACTACATGACGCCTACGGCCAAGAAGGCCGGCATGAAGGCCTTGATCATCACGCATATCGGCGCGCTCGGCCTGTATCTGGGCGCCGCCATCGTGTTTGCCCACACCGGCACCTTCGCCATTACCGCGATTGCCGGCCTCGATGCCAAGCTCAAGGCTATCGTCCTTTTGCTCGTGCTGTTTGCGGCCTGGGCCAAGTCGGCACAGGTTCCCATGTACATGTGGCTGCCTTCGGCCATGGAGGCGCCGACGCCTGTTTCGGCTTACCTGCATGGTGCCTCGATGGTCAAGGTCGGCGTGTGCGTGTTCGCGCGTGCACTCGTCTCTGCCGGCGAGATTCCCGAGATCGTGGGCTGGGTCGCCATTATCGACGCCATGGTCACCATGCTCTTTGGTTTCCTTATGTACCTGCCGCAACAGGACATGAAGCGCCTGCTGGCCTTCTCCACGATCGCCCAGCTCTCCTATGTGTTCTTTGGTCTGGGCCTTTCGGTCTTTGGCAGCCAGCTGGCCTTTGATGGCGCCGTGTGCCATATCTTTAACCACGCTTTCGCCAAGACGCTGTTCTTCCTGATCGCCGGTTCGTTCTCCTTTACGCTCGGCACGCGTATGCTGCCCAAGCTTCGCGGCATCGTAAAGAAGTACCCGATCTCGGGCGTGGGCTTTGGTGTCGCGGCGCTCGCTATTGCCGGCGTGCCGCCCATGAACACGTTCTTCTCGAAGTTCCAGATCATTGCCGGCGGCTTTTCTGTGGGTGCCGGCAACGTCGCGATCCTGGTGCTCGTGTGCATCATGGTCGCCGAGACCGTCGCCACCTTCGCCTGGTTCCTCAAGTGGATGGGCTATTGCCTGCCCGGCGAGCCGAGCGACGAGGTCGCTGCGGGAGCCCCGCTTCCCCGCGCGATGGCGTTTGTGTTCATCGTGCTCATCATCATGGTTGTCGTCAGCGGCCCGCTTTCGGCCAGCTGGATCGGTTAGGAGGTAGAACGACATGGGTTATTCGATCGTCAACATCCTTGGCGGCCTTCTGATCGTCACGTCCACCATGGTGGTCGTCTCAAAGAACATCAAGCATGCCATCAGCTGGTATGCGGTGCAGTCGCTGGTGCTCGTGGGACTGCTCGCCACGCTCGGTGCCACTACCGGTGCGCAGGAGCTGCTTATGTGGGCTGGATCTGCCTTTATCACCAAGGTCGTCCTGGTCCCTTATATCCTTAACCGCGCATACAAGAAGATGGGCGAGCCGAGCGACGCATCGCTCAAGGCCGGCCTTAAGCCCGCGTGGGCCATCTGCATCATCGCCGTCGAGGTCGCGATCTGCTTTGCCGTCGTGACGCAGATCAGCCTGCCCACGGCCGAGGTCGCAACGCCTGCGCTCGCTATTAGCTTCGCTCACTTCTTTGTGGGCCTCACCTGCATCATCTCGCAGCGCAACATCATGAAGCAGATCTTTGGATACTGCCTTATGGAAAACGGCAGCCATGTGACGCTCGCGCTTTTGGCCCCCACCGCTCCCGAGATCATCGAGATCGGTATCGCCACCGACGCCATCTTTGCCGTCATCATCATGTCCATCGTCGTGCGTCGCATTTGGGACGACTCCCACTCGCTCGATGCGCGCGACCTGTCCGAGCTGAGGGGGTAGTCCATGGAAACGTTGATTCTCGCCCTGCTCGCGACTCCTTTGGTGTTCTCGCTGGTCATGGCATTTTTGCCCAAGAACACGTCCTATAACGTGTTTGCCGGTCTCAACCTGGTCTCCGTCGCAGCCGTCCTGGTGCTGTCGATTATGACGGCCGGTGACGTCCTTATGAGCGGCGACACCGCGAGCGCTCTTGGCCTGTGGTTCCACCTCGATTCGCTGGGCGCCATCTTTGTGCTGCTCATCGGCTTTATCGGTTTTCTTACGGGGCTGTTCTCGCTGCCCTATGTAAAGGCCGATATCGAGGAGGGCTCCATGCCCGCCGAGCGCGCCAAGCAGTATTTTGCGCTGTTTAGCCTGTTCGTGTTTACCATGCTGCTCGCGTGCCTGTCCAACAACATGATCCTCACGTGGGCCGCCGTGGAGGCAACCACGCTTTCCACCGTGTTCCTCGTGGGTATCTACAAGAACAAGACGGCCCTCGAGGCTTCTTGGAAGTATGCGATGGTCTGCACCGCCGGTGTGGCCTTTGGCCTGTTCGGTACGCTGCTGATGTACGCCAACGCCGCCGACGTGATTCCCAACGCCCACGAGGCCGCATTCCTGTCGTGCGTGCTGCCGTATGCCGACCAGTTCGACCCGACGCTCATGCGCCTCGCCTTTGCGTTTATCGTGATCGGCTTTGGCACCAAGGCCGGCCTGTTCCCCATGCACACTTGGCTGCCCGATGCCCACTCCCAGGCTCCGAGCCCTGTCTCGGCCCTGCTTTCGGGCGTGCTGCTTAAGTGCGCCATGCTTGTGATCATGCGCTTCTACGGCTTTACTATCCAGGCCGTGGGCGCCGAGTATCCGCAACTTTTGCTGCTGATCGTCGGCACGCTGTCCATTTTGGTGGCGGCACTGTCGATGTTTCGCCAGGACGATCTCAAGCGCCGCTTTGCGTACTCGTCTGTGGAGAACGTGGGCGTTATCGCCCTGTGCCTGGGTATCGGTGGCCCGCTGGGTATCGCCGCGGCCCTGCTGCACTGCGTGTTCCACGGCTTTACCAAGACGCTTGCCTTCTGCGTGTCCGGCAACATCCAGCACGCCTTTGGCACGCGTAGCCTGGCCAAGATCCAAGGCGTCGTCGAGGTTGCCCCCGCAACCGCCGCGCTCGCCATCCTGGCGCTGCTCGGTCTTGGTGCCTTCCCGCCCTTTGGCATGTTTATCTCCGAGTTCCTGACTTTTGTCGCCGGTGTTACCGCCGGTCCCATGTGGCTGGTCGTCGTGGTCGCCCTCGGTCTTACCGTGGCCATCTCTGCGCTCACCCGCATCGCACTCAAGTCGGTGTTCGGCCATGCGCCCCAGGGCATGGGCAAGCATGAGGCCCCGGCGCTCATGCTTATCCCCGAAATCATCCTGGCCGTCATGATCTTGTGGTTTGGCATCGCCACCCCGCTGCCCCTCGTGCACGGTGTGGAGACCGCGACTGGCATCGTGCTCGAGCAGAGCACCGAGGAACTTCACGCGACGCCGATGTACCGCGCTGTGTTCGGTACCGAGACCGCTCAGAGCGAGGTGGAGTAACGAATGATTGAAACTGAGAACAAGGTGTATGCCCGCCGCTGCGAGAGCCATGTCGAGGCCCTGCGCCGCGCCGTTCCGGGCTGCATCGAGAAGGTCGAGTGGCAGTGCGAGGACCAGCTGACGATTACCGTCAAGCAGGACAAGCTGCCCGAGGCCGTCCACTACCTGTATTACGAGCGCTACGGCTGGATTCCTGTGATCATCGGCAACGACGAGCGCAGTCTGTGCGGCCGTTACGCCGTGTACTACGTCATCTCCATGGAGGGGGAGGACCCCGGCTGGGTGACCGTGCGCACCGAGGTCGATCCCGCCAAGATGACGTTCCCGTCCGTGACGCCGTTCGTCCCCGCCTGCGTGTGGGGCGAGCGCGAGCTGCGCGATATGTTTGGCCTGATTCCCGAGGGTCTGCCCGATCGTCGCCGCCTGGTGCTGCCCGATGACTGGCCCAGCGGCCTGTACCCGCTGCGCAAGGACTCCATGGACTACCGCTTCCGTCCCGCTCCCGCGAGCGACATGGAAAACTACGAGTTCTTGGCCGATACCAAGGGCAAGGAGACGACGCTCGTCCCCATGGGCCCGTTGCACATTACCTCCGACGAGCCCGGCCACTTCCGCCTGTTCGTCGAGGGCGAGACGATCGTCGACGCCGACTACCGTCTGTTCTACGTGCACCGCGGCATGGAGAAGGTTGCCGAGACGCGCCTGAACTATGACGCCGTGACGTTCCTCGCCGACCGCATCTGCGGCATCTGCGGCTGCGCCCACCTATGCCGAGGCCGTCGAGCGCGCCCAGGGCATTCATGTCCCGCCGCGCGCCCAGTACATCCGCGCTATCATGCTCGAGGTCGAGCGCCTGCACTCGCATCTGCTCAACATTGGCCTGGCGTCGCACTACACAGGCTTCGACTCCGGCTTCCAGCAGTTCTTCCGCGTCCGCGAGAAGTCCATGGACCTGGCCGAGAAGCTCTCCGGTCACCGCAAGACCTACGGCCTCAACGTGATCGGCGGCGTGCGTCGCGACATTTTGGCCGAGCAGAAGCTCTCCACGCTCACGACCATCCACCAGCTGCGCTCCGAGGTTCAGGAGCTCGTCGACGTCTTGCTCTCCACGCCCAACTTTATTGAGCGTACGAGTGGCATCGGCATCTTGGACCGCAAGATCGCACGCGACTTCTCGCCGGTCGGTCCGCTCATGCGTGGCTCGGGCTATGCCCGCGACGTGCGTTTTGACCATCCCTTCGACGGCTACGCCGATCCGGACGTTCAAAAGATGCACGCCGCCACGGCCGACACCTGCGATGCCTTCGGCCGTACCGCCGTTCGCATCCAGGAGGTCTACGATTCGATCGACATGATCGAGACCATGCTCGAGAACTGCCCGTCGGGCCCCATCCTCACCACGGATTGGGAGTACACCCCGCACAAGTACGCCATCGGCGCCACCGAGGCGCCGCGCGGCGAGGACGTGCACTGGGCCATGCTCGGCAACAACCAGAAGTGCTACCGCTGGCGCGCCAAGGCCGCCACGTACAGCAACTGGCCGGTCCTGCGCTACATGTTCCGCGGCAACACCGTGGGCGACGCGGCGCTGATCGTCGGCTCGCTCGACCCGTGCTACTCCTGCACCGACCGCGTGACGGTGACTGATGTCGCCGCCAAGCGCGACCACGTGCTCGACAAGGAGCAGTTCGAGAACGTCTGGCGCGACAAGTCGCCGCTTGCGGGCGAGGGCACCATGGCTGCTCCGCTCGATGAGGAGGCGCTCTAATATGCTGAAGCTTTGGAAGGTCAACGCCAAGGCCGGCGACGCTACGGTCAAGTACCCGTTTGCGCCGTTCCCCACCAACAAGGACATGCGCGGCAAGCCCGAGCACAACGCCGAGCTCTGCATCGCCTGCGGTGCCTGCGGTGTGGCGTGCCCGGCCGATGCCATTCGCATGGACACCGACCTTGCGGCCGATACCATCACCTGGTCGATTGACTACGGTCGCTGCATCTTCTGCGGCCGTTGCGAGGAAGCGTGCCCCATGGAGGCCATCAAGCTCACCGAGGAGTTTGAGCTGGCCGTCATGAGCAAGGACGACCTCACCAGCAAGAGCGTCTATACGCTCGAGCACTGCTCGCGCTGCGGCAAGCCGTTCGCCCCGCACAAGGAGATCGACTACGCCAAGCGCCTGCTGCAAAAGGCCGGCGGCATGGAGGCCGAGCAGGCCGCCCGCACCGTCGGTATGTGCCAGGAGTGCAAGCGTGAGCTTGACGCCCTGCGCGCCGCCTCGGCCGTAAAGACCGGCAACGCTGCCGGCATGGCTGCCAACGAGACGCTTGCGTCCGGTGAGCCCCAGGGCCCCGGCATGGAGTATCTGGGCGGCCACGGCGTGAACCCGGAGTATATCGACCGCGAGCTCAACCCCGATGCGCCCGAGATTCCCGCCGGTCCGGCGCCGGTCGAGGGCATCATCATGGATTTTGATACGAAGGAGGAGTAACCATGGCCGAACCCACGCTTTTGCCCGAGCGGCTTCAGTACCGCCCGACCAAGATCGAGCTCGACGAGAGCATCGAGAAGGCCAAGGCGACCCTTCTTAAGAAGATCAAGCGCTCGGTGTACGTCTACCGTGTCGACTGCGGCGGCTGCAACGGCTGCGAGATCGAGATCTTCGGTTCCATCACGCCCGTCTTCGACGTCGAGCGCTTTGGCATCAAGGTCGTGCCCTCGCCCCGTCACGCCGATGTGCTGCTGTACACCGGCGCCGTGACGCGTGCCATGCGCATGCCGGCCCTGCGCGCCTTTGAGGCCGCACCAGATCCCAAGATCGTGGTGTCCTATGGCGCGTGCGGCTGCACTGGCGGCATCTTCTACGACAACTACTGCGTCTGGGGCGGCACGGACAAGATTCTGCCGGTCGATGTCTACATCCCCGGCTGCCCGCCCAGCCCCGCGCAGACCGTCTACGGCTTTGCCATGGCGCTCGGTCTGCTGGACCAAAAGCTCCATGCCGAGACCACGGTGGAGG
>CABSDO010000075.1 GCA_902476475.1 uncultured Collinsella sp.
GGGCAACAAGCGTCGTAGCCGCGCCTGCGCCGTCAACATCGTCCCCAACACCACCGGTGCTGCCAAGGCTATCGGCCTGGTTCTCCCCGAGCTCAACGGTAAGCTCATCGGTGCTGCCCAGCGCGTCCCGACGCCGACCGGCTCCATCACCAACCTCTACGCCGTCGTTGACAAGAAGGTCACCGTCGACGAGGTCAACGCCGCTATGAAGGCCTACGCTGCCACCATCTCCGAGACCTTCGGTTACAACGAGGACGACATCGTCTCCACCGACATCATCGGCGAGACCCACGGCTCCATCTTCGACGCCACTCAGACCATGTGCTCTGACCTCGGCAACGGCCAGACCCTCGTTCAGGTTACCTCTTGGTACGACAACGAGAACTCCTACACCTCTCAGATGGTCCGCACCATCAAGTACTTCGAGAAGTTCGTTGCTTAATTTAGCTTTTTGCGAATAGCTCGTTGAGCGTCTAAAGAAGGGCGCGGCCTCATAGGGCTTACACCCTAGGGTCGCGCCCTTTTTATAGGAAATCGTCTGCCGTAATGGGAGGCAGACACGTACGAAAGGTAGAAGCAAACATGGCCTTTACCAAGAAGACCGTCCGCGACATCGATGTCGACGGCAAGCGCGTTCTCGTCCGCGTTGACTTCAACGTGCCTATCAAGGATGGCGTCGTTGGTGACACCACCCGTATCAAGGCTGCCCTGCCCACCATCAACTATCTCGTTGAGCACAACGCTCGCGTCATCCTCATGAGCCACCTCGGCCGCCCCGAGGGTACCGGCTTCCAGCCTGAGCTCTCCCTTGAGCCTGTCGCTAAGAAGCTCGCTGAGCTCTCTGGTCTCGACGTTGCCTTTGTCGCCGACACTTACGGCGAGAAGGCTGCCGAGGCTGTCGCTGCCGTCGAGCCGGGCAAGGTTCTCGTTCTCGAGAACGTCCGCTTCGATAAGCGTGAGAAGAAGAACGATCCCGAGATCGCCAAGAAGCTCGCTTCCTATGGTGACGTCTTCGTTCTCGATGCCTTCGGCACCGCTCACCGCGCCCAGGGTTCCGTCGTGGGCCCCGCCGCTTACCTGCCTGCCGTCGCGGGCTTCCTGCTCGAGAAGGAGGTCGACACGCTGACCGGCATCTTCGCCGAGCCCGAGCGCCCCTTCGTCGCTATCGTCGGCGGTTCCAAGGTTTCCTCCAAGATCGGCGTTCTCGATCACCTCATCGACTCCGCTGACACCCTGATCATCGGTGGCGGCATGGCCTACACCTTCTTCCTGGCTCAGGGCCTGTCCGTTGGTCAGTCCCTCAAGGAAGAGGACTGGGTCGAGCGCGCTGGCGAGATGCTCAAGAAGGCCGAGGAGAAGGGCGTCAAGATCCTGCTTCCCATCGACAACCGTGTTGCCGATCACTTTGGCGAGGACGCTGTCCCCGAGGTTGTCGCTTCCGACGCTATCCCCGACGATCGTGAGGGTATGGACATCGGTCCTAAGACCGAGGAGCTCTACGCCGAGGCCGTCAAGGGCGCCAAGACTGTCTTCTGGAACGGCCCCATGGGCGTCTTCGAGTTTGATAACTTCGCTCACGGCACCCAGGCTATCGCTGAGGCTGTCGCCGAGGCCGACTGCACCTCGATCATCGGCGGTGGCGACTCTGTCGCAGCTGTCAACAAGTTCAACCTGGCCGACAAGATGAGCTGGATCTCCACCGGTGGTGGCGCTTCCATGGAGCTCGTCGAGGGTAAGGCCCTGCCCGGAGTGGAGGCGCTTCTCGATGCCTAATCGCACCCTTCTTATCGCTGGTAACTGGAAGATGAACAACGACGTCGCCGAGGCCGCCAAGCTCGCCGACGAGCTGGCTCAGGCTCTGCCCGAGGTTCCGGCTGGCGTCGAGGTGCTCGTCTGCCCTCCGACCATCGACATCACCACGGTTCATGACCGCATTCAGGCTGCCCCCATCGCCCTCGGTGCACAGAACGTGTACTGGGAGGCCAAGGGTGCCTTCACCGGTGAGTCCTCTTGCGACATGCTCAAGTCCGCTGGCTGCACCTACTGCATCATCGGTCACTCCGAGCGTCGTGATTACTTCCACGAGACCGATGAGGATCAGAACAAGAAGGCCAAGGCCCTCGTTGCCGCCGGTCTTGTTCCCGTCTTCTGCTGCGGCGAGTCCCTCGAGGTCCGCGAGGCTGGCACCTATGTCGAGCACGTCGTGAACCAGGTCAAGGCTGGCCTTGCTGGTCTTGAGATCACCTGCCCCAAGCAGGTCGTTGTCGCCTACGAGCCCATCTGGGCCATCGGCACCGGCAAGACCGCTACCGCCGAGGACGCTCAGGAGGTCTGCGGCGCTATCCGTGAGACCCTCAAGGAGATGTTCGGCGAGGAGCTCGCTAACGGCATCCGCGTTCTCTATGGTGGCTCTGCCAAGCCCGGCAACATCGCCGAGCTCGTCGCCAAGCCCGACGTTGACGGCGCCCTCGTGGGCGGCGCTTCGCTCAAGGCTGCCGACTTCGCCTCTATGGTCGTCAAGGCAGGCGAGTAGGACATATGGCACAGCGTCATCTTCCTGCACTCCTGATCATCATGGACGGCTGTGGCCTGGCTCCGGCCGATGGCGAGAACGCCGTCGCCGCTGCTAAGACGCCCTTCCTTGATAGCCTGTACGCTCAGTACCCGCACACCACGCTCGGCGCTTCGGGCGAGGACGTGGGTCTTCCCGATGGCCAGATGGGTAACTCCGAGGTGGGTCACCTCAACATCGGTGCCGGTCGCATCGTGTTCCAGGAGCTTTCGCGCATCAACAATGCCATCAAGGACGGCTCCATCGCCAAGAACGAGGTTTTCGTCAAGGCTATGGACGACGTCAAGGCTGACGGCAAGACTCTTCACCTCATGGGCCTTATGAGCCCTGGCGGCGTTCACTCCCACATGAACCACGTCGAGGCTCTGGTCAAGATGGCTGCCGAGCACGGTGTCAAGACCGTTCGCGTCCATGCCTTCATGGATGGCCGCGACGTTGACCCGCAGTCCGGCGCTGGCTACATGAGTGAGTTCTGCGCCTTCCTGGCTAAGATCTCCGAGGAGACCGGTTGCGACGCTCGCGTTGCCACCGTCTCGGGCCGTTATTGGGCCATGGACCGCGATAATCGTTGGGAGCGCATCCAGCGCGCCTACGACGTCATGGTCAACGCGTCCGATGCCGATGTCGACCCCGTTGCCGGTATCAAGGCCTACTACGAGAAGGATCCGCGCGGCGATGAGTTCGTCGAGCCCTTCGCTGCCCACAACGAGGGCATCCACGAGGGCGACGCGGCCATCTTCTTCAACTTCCGTCCCGACCGCGCTCGTCAGATGACCCGCGTGTTCACGGACAAGGAATTCGACGGCTTTGAGCGCGAGCAGATCAAGCTTTCGCACTTTGTGACGATGACCGAGTACGATCCGACGTTTGACGTCGAGGTCGCCTTCCCCAAGACGTTCCCCGAGAACGTTCTTGCCGATGTTATCGCCGCCAATGGCCTGAAGCAGCTGCACACCGCCGAGACCGAGAAGTACGCCCACGTGACGTTCTTCCTCAACGGCGGCATCGAGGAGCCCAAGGAGGGCGAGGAGCGCGTGCTCGTCGCTTCCCCCAAGGTCGCTACCTACGATCTGCAGCCTGAGATGAGCGCTCCCGAGGTTACCGAGAAGCTCGTCGCCGCTATTAACGAGGATCGCGCTGATTTCTACATCGTGAACTTCGCGAACTGCGACATGGTTGGTCACACCGGTGTCTTCGACGCCGCCGTTAAGGCCGTCGAGGCTGTTGACGATGCCCTGTCCAAGGTTGTTCCGGCGATTCTCGCCAAGGGCGGCTTTGCGCTGATTACCGCCGACCACGGCAATGCCGATCACATGTTTGACGTTGCTTCCGACGGTTCCAAGCATCCGTTTACGGCTCACACCACCAACCGTGTGCCGTTCATCATCGTTGATGAGAAGGCCAAGCTCACCGGTATCGAGGACGGCCGTCTTTCCGATATCGCTCCGACCATGCTCACCATGGCTGGTATTGAGCCTTCCGCCGAGATGACGGGTCGCGTGCTCGCCACCGAGGCCTAATAGAAAACAAATACCGTTTTCTAGTAAGGGGGTTGTCCACAACCGGACAACCCCCTTTTTGGTATTTCTGCCATTTCCACCCCGTCCTTGAGTGGCAGGTAGGGGAGAGCGGGGGATTGTGGTACAGTACTGGAGTTTAAACTGTTCTATTAAGGAGCTTATCTATGGGTCCGTTCCAGATTCTTCTGTTTGTCGTTTGGGCTGTCTCTGCCGTGGCGCTGACGATTCTCGTCCTGATGCATTCCGGTAAGGGCACCGGCGTTTCGGATATGATCGCTAGCTCGCTGTATAACTCCAGCTCTGCCACGGGCGTCATGGAGCAGAACCTCGACCGCCTGACCGTCATCATGGCTGTCGTGTTTGCTGTGTGCGTCGTGCTGTGCATGTTCTTCTTCCCGCAGGGCATCGTCGGCTACTAAGCACGAGCCGCATTAATATTCAAAAGGGTCCCGTAAGTGCGGGACCCTTTTTGTTTACATATTTGTAACAGAGTCAAAATATCCTCACATACTTCGCCCAACTAAAGAAATTCTCGACCGTTAACCGGAATTAGCCCCAAATTGTGTATAAAATGCGCTACTGTATTGCAAAACGTTGGTCCGTTGTGCATAACCAGCCATAGCAGCGGGCGGCGTTTTGATGGTTCGGATCGGATTGTTTCGACATGTGTCCGACTGAACATTTCTTTGTCCTATCTCATAAGGAGGATGGCATGGCTGATTCTATGTTCCACCAGCCCGTTATGGGTCGTCGCGCCTTTGTTGGCGGCACCCTTGCTGCGAGCTCCATGGCTTTTCTTGCCGCATGCGGCAAGAAGGGTGGCGACGCTTCCGGTTCTGAGTCCGGTTCGACGCTGAACTTCTACATCAACAACCCGGTCTGCATCGACCCCTACAATGTCCAGGAGGACCAGGGCACTCAGGTCGAGTACCAGCTCTTTGACGCTCTGACCTCTTATGACGCCGAGAAGGGCGAGATCGTTCCGCTGGCTTGCGAGTCCTTCGAGGCCAACGACGACGCCACCGAGTTCACCTTCAAGATCAAGAAGGCCAAGTTCCACAACGGTGACGACGTTACCTCCAAGTCCTTCAAGCTCGGTTGGGAGCGTCTGGTCAACACCAAGTCGGCCATCGCTACCGAGTACGGCCCTTCCGAGGTCTCCTATCACCTTTCCATGGTCGAGGGCTATGACGACCTGCTTGCCGGTAACGCCACCGAGCTCAGCGGTGTTACCTGCCCCGACGATGAGACCCTTGTCGTCAAGCTGTCTTCCGCTTACGCCGACTTCCCCTTCGTCGCCTCTCACCCGGCTCTGGCCCCGGTTCCCGAGTGCGCCGAGTCCGATGTCAAGAGCTTCTATCTTGCACCGGTCGGTAACGGCCCGTTCATGATGGACGGCAAGTGGGAGGACGGTCAGGAGATCAACCTCAAGAAGTTCGACGATTACTATGGCGACAAGGCCAAGATCGATGGCATCCACTTCCAGGTCATCAAGGACATGGAGACTGCTTACAAGGAGTTCCAGGCCGGTAACCTCGATGTCTGCGACGTTCCCGTCGCTCAGATCGATGCCGCCAAGAAGGATCGCGGCGTGTCCAAGGACGGCTACACCATGGGTGACGGCGAGCGCATGCTGCTCGGCGCCGAGCCTTCCACGTACTATCTGACCTGCAACACCACGGCCGAGCCGTTCAACAACGCCGACCTGCGCAGGGGCATCTCCCTGGCCATCAACCGTGAGGCCATCTGCAAGACCATCTATAAGGGTACCCGTACCCCTGCCGACGGCATTGTTCCTCCGGGCATCGATGGCTACAAGGAGGGCGCATGGGAGTTCTGCGCCTACGATGTCGACAAGGCTAACGAGTACCTCGACAAGGTTGCTCCCGCTGGCGCTAACGGGGATCGTGGCATTAGCGTGACCCTTTCCTACAACCAGGACGGCGGTCACAAGGAGATCATGGAGTCCATCATCGGCGACCTCGCCAAGGTTGGCGTTACCGCTGTCTCCGATACCCCTGAGTGGTCTGCCCTGCTCGAGCAGTATCAGAACTTTAACTATCAGTTCGGTCGTCTGGGTTGGATTGCCGACTACCCGATCATGGACAACTTCCTGTATCCGCTGTTCCACTCCGACTCCCTCGGTGGCGATAACCGCTCCGGTTACAACAACCCCGAGTTCGACGCCAAGGTCGACGAGGCTCGTACTATTGTTGACGACGAGGAGCGCGTCGCTAAGATGCAGGAGGCCGACGCAATGGTCGCTGCCGACTGCCCGGTCATCCCGATTATGTTCTACACGCACACCATCGTCGGCTCCGATCGCATCAAGCACCTCTATGTCGATCCGCAGAAGCATGCCGAGCTGGGTACCGCTGAGCTCGCCTAAGAGTTTGCAGCTTCCGTGAGGGTCAAGTATTTACGTAGACCTCATGGGAAACATACAGTTCTCCCTAACCTGGGGTAAACTGGCTGATGGTAATTTTGGGATGCCGGTCTGGCGATCGGCATCCCATTTAGGTTAATCCCTAGATAGGGGAGTGGTATGGGTAAGTACATCGTTAAACGTGTGCTTCAGTTCATCCCGGTGTTTTTGGGCGTTACGCTGATTCTGTTCGCCCTCCAGAATATCGTGCCGGGAGATCCGATCAAGCTGATCGGTGGAGACAAGGCTCTGTCCCCCGAGGTGGAGCTTCAGCTTCGCGTCCGCTATCACCTGGTCCAGTCGGACGAGGACGGCAACGCGATCCTTGACGAGAACGGCGACCCCGTTCAAACGTCGCTCGTGGACCGTTACTTGTATTACATGAACGGCCTGCTTCATGGCGATCTGGGCAATTCGTATCAGCGCAAGCTGCCGGTTACGGAAATCTTTGCCCAGAAGTATCCGTATACGGTCAAACTTGCCGCGTGCGCCATCGTGCTCGAGGCAATCATGGGTATCGGTGCGGGTATCATTTCGGCGGTTAAGCGTTATTCCTTCTGGGATATTTTGGTAACGCTCACCACGTCGATTCTCGTTGCCGTCCCGGCTTTCTGGCTCGGTATGTTGCTGCAGCTGTTCTTTGGCGTCATTCTCAAGGACGCCACGGGCGGTGCATTCTCCATGCCGATTTCGGGTGCCGGCGGTTCCAGCTCTCAGTATCAGGATTGGATGCACTATGTGCTTCCGACCATTACGTTGGCTTCGGTTTCGACCGCTTATGCCGCCCGCATTATGCGCTCGCAGCTGCTTGACGTCATGAACCAGGATTACATCCGTACGGCAAAGGCGAAGGGTCTCTCCAATCGCGCGATCATCGTCAAGCATGCGCTTAAGAATGCACTCATCCCCGTCGTTACCTATATTGGTGTCGACTTTGGCGGCATGCTTTCGGGCGCCATCCTGACCGAGACGGTCTTTAACTGGCCCGGTATCGGCTATGAGGTCTATCGCGCCATTAGCATGCGTGACTGGCCCATCGTTATGGGCGGCGTTACGCTCATCGTCGTCGTCGTTATGGTGATCAACCTGCTCGTCGACATTAGCTATGCATTCCTCGACCCGCGCATCCGCCTTGGCGGTCCGTCGGATAAGGCCTAAGGGAGGTACGTCTCATGCAGGAAACTGATTCTCAGTCTCAGGAGCAGGCTACCGCCACCAAGGCCGCATCTGCTCCCGCCAAGTCCCGCACGCTGTGGGGCGACGCTTTTAAGCGTCTTCGTAAGAACAAGCTCGCCGTTATCGGTGTCTGCTGGATCATCATCGTCGTTGTGGTTGCCCTGACCGCAGATCTGTGGGCTAAGCCCTGGCTCGGTTCGCCGACGGCTTCCGACTCGACCACCATGGCTCAGACGTCGCTGCTGGCTCCGTGTGCCGAGCACCCGTTTGGCACCGACGCCCTAGGTCGTGACATTCTCGTCCGCGTTATCTACGGTGCACGTGTTTCGCTGTCCGTCGGCATTATGGCCACCGCGATCTCCACGCTGATCGGTCTGGTCATGGGTGCTCTGGCGGGTTTCTACGGCGGCATCTGGGATACGATCATCATGCGCTGTGCGGACATTTTCCTGGCGTTCCCGTACGTGCTGTTCGTTGTCGCCATGATCGCCGTTATCGGCCGTGGTCTTCAGAACGTCTTTATCGCCATCGGTATTCTCGGCTGGCCTTCGATTGCGCGCGTCTTCCGCTCTGCAATCTTGACGGTCAAGGAAAACGACTATGTTGACGCTGCGCGCGCGATGGGTGCATCCGATGCTCGTATCGTCGTGCGTCACATCTTCCCGAACTCCGTCGCCTCTATCGTGGTCTACGCAACCATGAACATTGGTGGCGCCATTCTGACCGAGTCCGCTCTGTCCTTCCTCGGCATGGGCGTTATTCCGCCTACGCCTTCGTGGGGCTCCATGATTCAGGACGGTCAGCAGTATCTTCTGACCGCTCCCTGGATGATGATCATGCCCGGTCTGGCAATTCTCTCGACGGTGCTCGCCTTCACCCTGCTGGGTGACGGTCTGCGCGACGCCCTCGACGTCAAGATGAAGGACGCATAAGGATGAAGAAGAACAAGAACTATGTGGACCTGAAGGACCAGCCGGTTCCCGAGGGCCAGCATCTGCTCGAGGTCGATGACCTTAAGATGTATTTCCACACCGAGGATGGCGTCGTTCGCGCTGTCGACGGTGTCTCCTACACGCTCGATCGCGGCGAGACCCTGGGCGTCGTCGGTGAATCCGGCTCCGGTAAGTCCGTGACCGCCATGACCATCATGGGCCTTATCTCGATGCCTCCGGGAAAGATCGAGGGCGGTGACGTTCGCTATCGCGGCCGCTCCATCCTCGAGATGACCGAGGAAGAGATGCAGCACATTCGCGGCAACGATATCGCGATGATCTTCCAGGATCCTATGACCTCCTTAAACCCGGTCTATAAGATCGGCAAGCAGGTGGGCGAGGGCCTTCGTCTGCACCGTGGCTACTCCAAGCAGGAGGCGCTCAAGCGCGCCACCGAGCTTTTGGACCTCGTCGGTATTCCCGAGCCCGAGAAGCGCGTCAATGAGTATCCGCACCAGTTCTCTGGCGGTATGCGTCAGCGCGTCATGATTGCCATGGCTCTTGCCTGCGATCCCGATATTCTGATTGCCGACGAGCCCACGACTGCTCTGGACGTTACCATCCAGGCTCAGATTATTGAGCTTATGCAGGAAATGCAGGAGAAGAACGGCAACGCCATCATCATGATTACCCATGACCTGGGCGTCGTCGCCGACATGGCCGACAAGATCATGGTTATGTACGCCGGCCGTCCCGTCGAGTTCGGTACTGCTGAGGAAATCTTCTACGAGAGCCGCCACCCCTACACCTGGGGCCTTATCCGCTCCATCCCGGAGCAGGCCATCGAAGAGAAGAAGCCGCTTACGCCGATTCACGGCAACCCGCCTTCGCTCATGAACCTGCCCGAGGGCTGCGTGTTCTCGCCTCGTTGTCCCTATGCGACCGATAAGTGCCGCAAGCAGCGCCCCGAGCGCGTTGTCACCGAGTCTGGTCATTACTCTGCATGCCACTACTCCGGTGACCCCGAGTTTCTCAAGAACGCTCCTGAGACGTCCCGTACGCGCAAGGATTCCAAGAAGGGAGGCGAGGCGTAATGGCAGATACCAACGAGCGTACTCCGTTGCTGAAGGTCGAGCACCTCTCTAAGGAGTTCCCCGCTGAGTCCGGCATGTTCGCCAAGCGTTTTTCCAAGCGTGTCGTCTCTGCTGTAAATGACATCTCTTTTGAGATTTATCCTGGCGAGACCTTTGGTCTGGTTGGTGAGTCTGGTTGCGGTAAGTCCACGACGGGTCGCACCATCATGCGCTTGACCAAGCCGACCGCCGGTAAGGTGTTCTTCCAGGGCAAAGATGTTGCCGAGATGAGCAAGCATGAGATCAAGGACATGCGTCGCGAGATGCAGTTTATCTTCCAGGATCCTTATGCTTCGCTGAACCCTCGTATGACCATTGGCGAGATCGTCTCCGAGCCCATGACCATTCACGGCGTGGGCACCAAGGAGGAGCGTATTGAGCGTGTCCGCGAGCTGCTGGACGTCGTCGGTCTGAACCCCGAGCACATCAACCGCTATCCGCACGAGTTCTCCGGCGGTCAGCGTCAGCGTGTCGGCATTGCCCGCGCGTTCGCTCTGAAGCCCAAGCTGATCATCTGCGACGAGCCTGTCTCTGCACTTGACGTTTCCATTCAGGCCCAGGTTTTGAACCTGCTGAAGGAGCTTCAGGATAAGTTCGGTACTGCTTATCTCTTCATTGCTCACGACCTCTCCGTCGTGCAGCACATTTCTGATCGCGTTGCCGTTATGTACCTGGGCAAGATGGTCGAGGTTTCGGACTGGAAGACGCTCTATAGTGAGCCGCACCACCCGTACACGCAGTCACTGCTGTCTGCTGTGCCGGTGCCCGATCCGGATATCCAGAAGACCCGCAAGCGTATCATCCTCGCTGGCGATCCGCCGTCGCCGCTGGATCCGCCGACCGGCTGCCGTTTCCACACGCGCTGCCCG
>CABSDO010000076.1 GCA_902476475.1 uncultured Collinsella sp.
GTTAGGCGCGCCGCCAGCGTTCATCCTGAGCCAGGATCGAACTCTCCGTCCAAATATTCTGGGCTTCGAGCCCGTCCGGTCCTCTCAGTTCATCGCTGATCGGTTCCGTTCGATTCATATGGTTTTAGTATAGGAAAAGGAATTTCTCGGGGCCGCCTCTCGGCGGCCTTGCGAAAAACAAATCCAAGTTAGACCATTTCAAATGGTTCGATGTCTGCCCGGATGCGACACTGAAGTGAGTGTCCATCCTCGCAGTATCCGGTTCTCAAGGTGCACGCTGTGCGGCTGATCCGGTTCGACCGGGCCGCGCGGCAAGGAGATATATTGCCAGACCGCGAAGCGATGTGGGACGTCAATTCCACTCTTCACAAGTCCTACACAATACATCGCTTCCTATATAAGTAATAGAAAGGCTGGTGCAGAAATACTGCACGTATCAGATGATGACCCTTCGGTTAAGAGATATATAAAGATCGGTCACCTGTAAGTGTCTATCTACCCGCGCTTTTGCTATATAAACCAGCGCTGTAGATAAAAAGAGGGAGCGCCGCGCACAACGCGACACTCCCCTAGCGATTCAAGAGAATCAATTAGGCCTCGAGAGCCTTCTTGGCGATGGCAGCCAGCTCGTTGAAGGACTCGATGTCCTCGTAAGCCATCTGAGCCAGGACCTTGCGGTCGAGCTCGATACCGGCAACCTTCAGGCCGTGCATGAACTGAGAGTAAGAGATGTCGTTCAGGCGAGCGGCAGCGTTGATACGGGTGATCCAGAGAGAGCGGATCTCGCGCTTCTTGTTGCGGCGATCACGATACTGATACTGCAGGGAGTGCTGGACCTGCTCTTTAGCATGCTTGTAAGTACGCGAAGCGGCACCGTAGTAACCCTTCGCACGGTGCATAACGGTACGGCGCTTCTTCTTGGCGGCAACAGCGCGCTTAATACGTGCCATGTTCTATCAACTCCTAGACGGTTAAACGAAAAACGGGAACGCGAACTTAGGCGAGACGCGACTTGATGACCTTGCGGTCGGCAGCGGCGGTCTCGGTCTCCTGACGGAAGCCACGCTTACGCTTGGTGGACTTCTTGCTCAGGATATGGCTCTTGAAAGCCTTGGCGCGCATAAGCTTGCCGGTACCAGTCTTGCGGAAACGCTTCTTGGTGCCGCTGTGGGACTTCATCTTAGGCATGAAATACTCCTTAATCGGTTACAGAACACTAGTTACTTAGTATCGCTTGCCGCTTTATCCTCATCAAAGGCGCCCTTAATCGGGGCGAGCAGCATAAGCATGTTACGGCCTTCCATCTTAGGCTTGGACTCGACCGTAGCGTAAGGCTTGAGATCCTCGGCGAGACGCTCGAGAACGTTAAGACCCTGCTCCGGGTGAGCCATCTCACGGCCGCGGAACATGATGGTAATCTTAACGCGTGCGCCCTTCTTGAGGAAACGCAGAACGTGGCCCTTCTTGGTCTCGTAGTCGCCAACGTCAATCTTGGGTCGGAACTTCATTTCCTTGACCTCGACCTTGGACTGGTTCTTACGAGCAGCCTTGGCCTTCATGGCCTGCTGGTACTTGAACTTACCGTAGTCCATGACCTTGCAGACCGGCGGCTCCGCGTTGGGAGCGATCTCGACCAGGTCGAGACCCTGATCGTCGGCGACACGCTGAGCATCGCGGATGGCGAACAGGCCGAGCTGAGAGCCATCGACGCCAATCAAACGGCACGAAGATGCAGTAATCTCGTCGTTGATGCGGGTGTCATCAGACTTAGCTATTTTCCCTACCTCCATTCATAAAAAAATAACCCGGCGCTTCTTTGCAACCAGGTCGTACACATAGACATCCTCGGCATGAGGAAGAGACTCTAAGTTGTATGACCAGTCAGCTGCTCGTTGGCGCCAAAAGGTGGGAACCCTCGGGTTCCTCTTTAGGGCATTGTGGGAACAACGCCTCGGAGATAATAACACGTACCGTGCGTTATCACATTACGTACACGAAAAAGGGGCCTTGACCCCCTTGACGCTCACTTGCATGTATGGTGCCCGAGGCGAGACTCGAAGGGCCTTCGCTTCGCGAAGCCCCGGGCTTCGGGCGCACAGCGCCCTCGCCACGCTCCGCTACAAACAGGCCGCTGGCCTGTTTGCTTAACGCTCCGCGCGCTCACGCGAGTTCGGCACGAAAAAGGGGGCCTTGACCCCCTTGAACGCTCACTTGCATGTTTGGTGCCCGAGGCGAGACTCGAACTCGCACGTTGTTGCCAACGGTGGATTTTGAGTCCACTGCGTCTGCCAATTCCGCCACTCGGGCACGTAATGCGTGAGTTAGTTTATCACAGCTTTCTGTTGATTAGTCCGAAAATGGAACTTCAAGCATTTCGATAAGCTCAATCTTGCGCAACATCTCCCGCTGACGGCATCCACGTCCGTCAACCGAGGCCTCGCCCATCTGGTTGTCATAGGGATCCTCACGCATGCCATCAGATACAGGGAATAAGTCCGCTTGGAACTGGGAGTTTGCCACCATGCGCCACGGATCGAGGTTGCCAAAGTAATGCTGGCGACGCCACTCCTCCCCCATTCTGCGCGCAGAGGAACCAAACGAAATATCGGCGTTAAGCCAACCGGTCCGAGGTGTGTAGAACTCGGCCCAGTCGTGTGGCCCCACCGAATCGGGCGCGACATACAGGCCGCTCTGCCAACGGGCAGGCACGCCCGCGATGCGGCACATGGTGATAAACGTGAGCGCCATAACGCCGCAATCGCCGCGGAGCGAGTGTGCACAGTCATCGGCGATGGAACCCAAAAGCAGATATGGTGGCTGATAGCGATAGTCGATATGTTGCGTCAGATAATCATAGATGGCGCGAGCACGGTCGAGCGGATCCTCGAGCCCGTCAATAACACGCTCCGTCAACTGTCGCAGGTACGGCGTAAACGCAATGTGCGGACGGTCCTCGGAAGTGTCCTCGGGCAGCGGCGTGTCCATGCACGGGCGTTCGGGCAGCGCACCTCCATAAATGTCGCAAAAGGCAACATTAATGTGATAACGATAGGTTACCGAGAACGAGCGCTCGGTCGAAGAACACCATGAAGCGGTGCGTGCCGGCGCATCCTCGGGGGCAACATGCCCCTCCGGCGTCATATCGAGAACTTCGACCTGAGACTGTTGACGGCAGGCGGCAGCAACGGGAAGCCACGCGCGAACGGCCTCCCCCTCAAGAGCACCGGGAACAGACACGGACGCCTTAAGAGTAATGACGCGAGACAGCCCATTCTGCGATTCCATCTCCTTGAGCATCTGGTTGCGCAGCGCAATTCCGTCCGCAGGATCAGGACGCATGCCGGGGACCTCTTTGGGATACACGCGAAGCGAATTGAGGAAGTTATCGAGAACGAATAGCTCACCATCGATAAAGCGCCAGTCAATACGCTTGCGATCAATCAAGTCGTCAAACTGCTCTTCGGTAAACTCTGGCCACTCCTCGCGAATCATCGCAATGGCTCGATCACGCGGCACCGAAAAATGAAGCGGCGTCTCGAGCATGCGATACCGCTCGGCACGGACGCAGGCTGCCAGGGAAGGCTCAGGATTCTGCCCCAAAAGACGATCGCAGGCAGCAACAGCCTGCGTCAAATACCCGGCATCCTTAAGACGAAGAATCTCGGGCGGCAGACCAATATCGAGATGACGAAAATCATCACAGCAAACATCAACAGAGCAACCAACAGGACCCTCGTCAATAACTATCCCATCCGAAGGCAGCACATCAATAACAGCCATACCAAACTCCAAGTCACTAGAACGCTTGAAGCCCATTGTAGCGAGATAAAAAAGAAAGCCCCAATAAAGGAACCCTCAACACCGATAAACGGTACCTATAAAAATGAATTCAGCCCAGTAACCCTGTAGCGAGTTAACGAAGGAAGCCCCGTTCACCCGGAGCTTTTCCCATTGCGCGACTTCTGGCAAAGCCAGGTGAGCGCAAGGGAAAAGCGTAGGGTGAACGGGGCCTCCGACGGGAAAGTTAAACCGCTACTTACGCCTTGTTGACGGAGCCAAACTCCTCCATAAGCTCCTTGGTGCGGGCAACGATGTTGTCGCGACCAGGCTTGAGGAGCTTGCGGGGGTCAAAGCCCTTGCCCTGCTGATCCTTGCCAGCCTCGATGTACTCGCGGACGCCCTTGGCGAAGACGAGCTGCAGGTCGGTGTTGACGTTGATCTTGGAGATGCCCAGGGAGATGGCCTTCTTGATCTGATCCTCGGGGATGCCGGTACCACCGTGCAGAACGAGGGGCAGGTCGCCGGTCTGAGCCTTGATCTCGCCCAGACGCTCGAAGGAAAGGCCAGCCCAGTCGGCGGGATACACGCCGTGGATGTTGCCGATGCCGCAGGCGAGGAAGTCGACGCCCAGGTCAGCAATCTGCTTGCACTCAGCAGGATCAGCGAGCTCGCCGCTGGAGGTCACGCCGTCCTCGGTGCCGCCGATGCCGCCGACCTCGGCCTCGATGGACATGCCCTTGGAGTGGGCAAGCTCAACGAGCTCCTTGGTGCGGTCGAGGTTAAGCTGGAAGGTCTCCTCGTGAGAGCCGTCATACATGATGGACGTGAAGCCGGCCTCGATGCACTTGAAGCAGTCCTCGTAAGAACCGTGATCGAGGTGAAGGGCGACGGGAACGGTAACGCCCGTGGCCTCGACGGCAGCCTTGACCATGTCGGCGCAGACCTTGAAACCGCCCATCCACTTAGCGGCACCAGCGGTGCACTGAAGGATCAGCGGAGACTTGGCCTCCTCGGCGGCCTGGAGAATAGCCAGGGTCCACTCGAGGTTGTTGGTGTTGAAGGCACCGAGACCGTACTTGCCGGCCTCGGCCTTCTTGAGCATGTCTGCTGCGTTGACGAGCATAAAAGAAACCTCCTGTAAGGTTGCTCCGATAACGCCTGAGATTTTACCACGGCGCACCCGAGCATAAACGTTCGTTTGTTCACGAATATCGTCCAAACAGACTTTTTTGACCGTTTGCCCTACGGAATCGACCCGTTGGGGAAAAATAGCTTGACGTTTGGACGCTTCTCGTGCTTCAAAAGCCGACTATTAAGCTACATCTGCATGAAAGGGTTCTGCATGAGCTCGCGTGCCATGGCGGTCGAATCGCCATGGCCGGTTAGGCAAACGGTATCGGGCGGGAGAAGCCGGGCGAGCTTGGAGAGCGAGCGAAGAATCGCTGCCTCGTCGCCACCGGCAAGATCGGTGCGGCCGTGGCTGCCCGGGAATAGCGTATCGCCCACAAAGGCAATGTTCCCCTGCTCAGTGGCAGCAAACAAAACGATCCCGCCCGGCGTATGCCCTGGCGTCTCAATCACCTGCAGGCAGATATCGCCCACCTCGATTGTATCGCCCTCGGCGAGCAGGCGCGTCGGCTCCCCGGGGTCGGGCGTCTCGATGCCCCACATAGCTCGCTGTTCCTCGATATTCGCATGCGGCACCGCCACATCCTTTGCACACAGCTCATACTGGCAGCCTTCGCCAACGGTGGTTCGCACGCCGGCAACACCACCAACATGATCGGCATGGCCATGAGTGCATACGGCGCCAAGCACGCGTACGCTGGGATGCTCGGCTCGAATATGCTCCACCAAGCGCTCGCCTTCCCATGCGGGGTCGATAACCACGCACTCATTGTCCGAAATAACAGCATAGCTATTGGTCTGAATGGGACCGTTTACGAGCGTCTCGATCTCGACCGCTCCCTTGGGAGTTAAATCCAAGGACACAGCGCTCATGCCCCTCTCCTCTCTATAGAACTCGAGGCATCAAATGATGCCTCGAGTGTAGCGAATATCGATAATGTGACACATTCGTCGCGACTAAACGCGGCGCTTAAGCTGGGCTCCACCCTCGCCGGGCATCAGGCGGCGCGCGTCGTAGACCGAGTCAACGCGGCTGATAGAGGCCAGCAGCGGATCCAGGCCGCTCGCGTCCGAAATCTCGACCATAAAGCGCAGGGTTGCAATACCCTCGCGGTTGGTCGACGTGGCGGCAGAAAGGATATTGCCGCCCGCATCGCCAATGGCAATGGTGACATCCTTGAGCAGGCCCATGCGGTCCAGGCACTCGACCACGATCTCGACCTGGAAGAGGGTGTCGGCGGCGCCGTCCCACTCCACGTCGATCATGCGCTCGGGATGCTCCATAAGACCCTTGACGTTGGGGCAGTTGGCGCGATGCACCGAAACGCCACGTCCGCGCGTGATGAAGCCGACGATGTCGTCGCCCGTCACGGGGTTGCAGCAATGAGCCAGACGGACCAGCAGTCCGCTGTTACTCTCACCCTTGACGATAATGCCGTTGCTGGCGCTCTTGCCGCGCTTTTGCGGCTTGCGGTTGGAGCCTCGGGCCGGCTGCTTGACGACCTCGGCAATGGCTTCGGTCTTGGTGAGCTGCTCCTCGGGCTTGGGGTCCAAGATTTGCTCGACCTTGTTACCCACAGCGCGCGGGGCAACCTTGCCGGCGCCGACGGCGGCAAACAAGTCCTCGAGCTGCTTGTAGTTAAACTGCTCCGCCACGGCGTTGAGCGCACGCGTGGATCGCGGCGTAGAGATGCCATACCCGCGCTTGCGCAGGTCCTTGGCCAGTATATCGCGACCGGCGGCAGCGTCGTCGTCCTTGGTCGCGGCGGCAAAATAGCGGCGGATCTTTGACTTGGCGGAAGGCGTCTTAACGATCTTGAGCCAATCGCGCGACGGCTTGGAACTCTTGTTGGTCAGGATTTCAACGCGGTCGCCCGTCTTGATCTCGTGCGTGAGCGGGGCCACCGCACCGTTGATCTTAGCGCCGACGCAGTGGTTGCCCACCTCGGTGTGGACGGCGTAGGCAAAGTCGAGCGGCGTGGAGCCGGCACGAAGTGCCATGACCTCGCCCTTGGGCGTAAAGACGAAAATCTCCTGATCGAAGAGGTCGACCTTCAGCGAATGCAGGTATTCCTTGGCGTCGGTGATCTCATCAGACGCAGCCCAATCAAGCGAGTGTTTGAGCCAGTTAATCTGGTCGTCCAGACGCTGGGCATCATTGGTCTTAGACGCAGACGATCCGCCCGACTTCTTGTACAGCCAGTGGGCGGCGATACCGTACTCGGCCTGCTCATGCATCTCGTAGGTTCGAATCTGAATCTCGAGCGGACGGGCCGTGGGGCCGATAACCGTCGTATGGAGCGACTGGTAGTTATTGACCTTGGGCATGGCGATATAGTCTTTAAAGCGACCGGGCATGGGGTGCCATAGTGTGTGCACCGCGCCGAGCGTGGAGTAGCAATCACGCACCGAATGAGTGATGACGCGCAGCGCCACCAGGTCGTAAATCTCGGAGAACTCCTTGCCCTTGCGCTTCATCTTTTGGTAGATGGACCAATAGTGCTTGGAACGGCCGTTGATCTGGAAGTCCTCCAGGCCAATGCGGTTGAGCTCGTCGGTGAGTGTCTTGATGGTCTCGGCCAGATAGCGCTCACGGACCTCGCGCGACTCCGCCACCATGCGTGCGATGCGCTGGTAGGCGTCGGGTTCAAGGTAGAAGAAGGACAGGTCCTCGAGCTCCCATTTAATGGAGCTCATGCCCAGACGGTCGGCCAGGGGCGCATACACGTCCATGGTCTCGCGAGCCTTAAACAGGCGACGGTCCTCACGCAGGGCTGCAAGGGTGCGCATGTTGTGCAGACGGTCGGCAAGCTTAACGATGATGACGCGGATGTCCTTGGACATGGCGAGGAACATCTTGCGCAGCGTGAGGGCCTGCTTCTCGTCCATGCTGTCGACTTCGATGTTGGTGAGCTTGGTCACGCCATCGACGAGTTCGGCCACCGTATCGCCAAACAGGCCGGAAACATCGGCAAGCGAAGTCTCGGTATCCTCGACGGTATCGTGCAGCAGCGCGGCGCACACCACATCGCAGTCCATCTTGAGATCGGCCAAAATGATGGCAACCTCGACGGGATGGTTAATGTACATCTCACCCGAGCGCCGCTTTTGGTTGCAGTGCTTCTCGGCGGCAAAGCAGTAGGCCTGCTCCACCTTGGAGAAGTCGTCCTCATTCATATATTTGAGGCACAGGCGCTCCAGCTTGTCGTAGCTGTCCGCCATAATCTCGGGCGGCAGCTCATCGGCATGCTTATAGTGCTCCATCTCCGAAAAAGGCTGGAGGGTGGAATCATGGGCGGTACGGGCTGCGGCATCCATCGAGGTCCCCTTCCCCTAGGCCCGCGGAACGATCGGGCGGTTAACTTTGGCTAGCATATCAGAAGCGCACGAATCGAGTGCCCAGCTCCGAAAAGCCGAGAACTCCATGCGCGAGCGCAAGCCCTCCAAATAGCGAATCGACCTGCTCAATTGCACGCGGCCGGGGTTTTCGGCCATCGCGATGCGACGGGTGTCGTCAAACCCCGACACGCGACAGAAACCAAGCTCTTCGAAGATCCCCAGACCGCTTTCCACCGAGCGCTCGTCGACCGGCGTGCGAGCATCGATAGCAAGGCACATCTGCGCGATGTCGATATCACTCGCGCTAAAGGAATCGTCCCCGGTCTTGCCGCGGTTGGAGCGCCACATGGTCTGCAGCGCGCGATAGAGCGTGACAAGTTCGTCGCGCTCGGGCGCATAGCAGTCGAGTAGGCGCTCGTTAATGCGAGCGTCACGCGACGAATAGAGCAGGTGAATCACGGCAGGCTGTCCATCGCGGCCGGCACGGCCACTCATCTGGTTAAACTCAATCGCGCCAAACGGCATGTGGTAGAGCACGACATGGCGGATATCGGGCAGGTTCACGCCCTCACCAAAGGCAGAGGTCGAAACGATGCAACTGAGGCTGCCGTCACGAAACGCTTCCTCGACACGGCGACGATCGGAGCGCGCAAGCCCCGCGTTATAGAACGCGATGCGGGTCGCGCAATCGGGTACCCGCTTGCGCAGCGTCTTAGCAAGCGCCACGGACTGGTCGCGCGAGTTGACGTAGATGACGGTCTTCTCCCCCGTTGCCACGATTGACACCAGGCGGTTCTCGCGGCTCGCAAGATCTCGGTCATCCTCGAGCTGCAAGTTCTCGCGCACCGTCTCGTCGACCACCGTGCGGGTAATCGGTAGCACGCGGGCGAGCTCGGCCACAACCGGAGCCGTTGCGGTGGCAGTCGTGGCCAGAACGACCGGGTCGCCCAGGGCCTTGAGGATATCGGGCATGTCGAGATAGGCGCTGCGGTCCGCCCTTGGCAAGACCGGCATGATGCGCCTCATCGATAACGACAAAACCGATGCGGCCCGAACGCGCAAAGCGGTCGCGGTGAATGGACAGGAACTCGGGCGTCGTGAGCACGATGCCGGTGCGGCCCGAAGCCAAGCCGGCAAACACGTCATCGCGCGCCGCCTCCACGGTCTCGCCGGTCAGCACGCCTACGCCAATGCCGAGCGCGGCCATCGTCGACGAGAGGTGATAGGCCTGGTCGGCAACGAGCGCGCGCAGCGGATAGACAAAGATGCTCGCACGCCCGCGAAGAACCGCCTCGCGCGCGGCGTGCACATGGAAAATCAAAGACTTGCCGCGGCCCGTTCCCATAACGGCCAGAACACTTTGGTGGTCGGCCAGCGCGTCGAGCGCCTCGACCTGCGCGCGATGCGGCTGGTTCGAGCCGATAAAGCTATGGATAAGCGAGCGCGTGAGCTCGGTATAGGAGAGCTGGGCGAGCGTTTGGCGCTTGCGGGACTCCAGACGAAGACCGGCGTCCGCAGGCTCCACGCCGCGGCGAAGCTCGCATGCCGGGTCGTCAACGCTGGGCGCCGTGGTATCGCGGACCAAGACATCCTTGATCATAAGCTTGGGCTTTACGCGACCTTGCCAATGCTCGGCCACGGCCTCGAACACCAAGTCGACGGCGCTATCGCAATTGATGAGCTTATCGATCTGCGGTACGCGGAACATGATGGCCGGCACACTCGCGGCGCCATCCGTCGCTACAAAGCGCATGTGCTCGCCAGTCTTGCCCACCACGGCGCGATCGCACATCGTCACGCCCTCGGCGGCCAGCAGCGGCACCTTGTTGCCCTGGCCAAACGGCTCAAGACGGGAGATCTGCTCGATGGTCTCGATATTCAGTTCGGAAAGGTCGACGGTAGCGGCAACCTCGTCAGTGTCCTCAAAGTCCTCGGCGGGAAGCTCGGACAGCACGGCGGAAAGGCGGCGGCGGAACTCATCGAGCTTGGACGCCTCGATGGTCACGCCCAACGCGCCCGCATGCCCGCCGCGGCGAATCAGCAGGTCGGAGCAGCGCTCGACGGCGTCGAACAGGTTGACCTTGCCCACCGAACGGCCCGATCCGCGCGCAATACCGTCCTCGATCGAGAACAGCAGCGCCGGCACGTGATAGCGGTTGGTCAGGCGGCTCGCCACGATACCCTTGACGCCCTCGTGCCAGCCCTCGCCGCCCACGAC
>CABSDO010000077.1 GCA_902476475.1 uncultured Collinsella sp.
AAAATATCGGAGACCAGGGCAATACCGGCAGCACGGCGATCGTCGATGATGCCCAGCTGCGCCAGCGCAACGGCGGCACCGTGCAGGCTATCGGGGCTCGGATCCTCATGCACGCGATAGCAGGCCTCGATATCACGGTCTGCCAGCCACTCTGCAACGCACTCGTTGGCGAGCAGCATGGCTTCCTCGATAAGCGACGTGGCACACGAACGCTCGCGCGCCACAATCTGCACGGGTACTCCGTCCTCATCCAATAGAGCGCGAATCTCGGCCGTGTCAAAATCGACTGAGCCGCGGACGCGACGAATACGACGGCGAAGTTCGGCGAGTTCGTTGGCGGCGACAAGGAAATTGCCGAGGTCGACGTTGCAGCCGCGGGCGGCCTTCTCGTACGCAAGACCGCGCTCAAGCGCCTCCTCGCGCGAGGCCTCAGCAGCCGCAACATCCTCGGCCGCACCCTCCAGCACCCCATACTCCACCGCGCCGGCACGCACCAGCAGCGCCTCGGCGCCGTCATAGTCCATACGCACACGCGAGCGAATCACGCTGGGGTACGGATCGTAATGCCGCACGCGACCCTGCGCATCGAGTTCAATGTCAACGGTAAACGCAAGACGGTCCTCGTCAGGGCGAAGCGAACACAGGTCACAGGACAGGCGTTCGGGCAGCATGGGAAGCACGCGATCGGCCAGATACACCGATGTCGTACGATGGCGAGCCTCAAGATCGATATGCCCGTCCCAAGCCACATAGTGAGAAACGTCAGCGATATGCACACCCAGCTTGTAGCCACCCTCGGGCGTGCGCTCAAGCGAAATGGCATCGTCAAAGTCGCGCGCGTCGACCGGGTCGATCGTGATGACAAAGCGGTCGCGCAGATCGCGGCGGAGCGGGTCCTTAAGCGCCGCGGACACATCGAGCGAAAGTCCCTCGGCCTCGTCCAGCGCGGCCTCGGGATAGCTATCGGTATAGCCGTAACGCGCCATCACGTATTGAACGCCCAAATCGGGCGCGTCATCTCCGCCAATGCGGCGTTCGATCGTCACGGTGCCCGATTCCAGGCGCGTCGGGTAGGTCAAAATGCGCGCGACGACGGCATCACCCGGGTGGACGCCCAGACGATCCGCCGAGGTATCCTCGGGCAGAATGAAGAAGTCGGCCTTCAGGCGCGAATCGAGCGGCTCGATCACACCGAGCGGACCAGCGGTCTGGTACGTACCCACCACGCTTATGGCTGCGCGCTCAACCACGCCTTCGATCACGGCGCGCCGCTCACCGTGCGGGCTGTTCTTAATGCTCACGGCAACGGTATCGCCATCCATGATCTCGCGCTTACCGCGGCCCATAACCTTGTAGTCGCCGCTCTCGGTTATGACATAGGCGCCATGCTCATGGAGCTGCACGCGCCCGGTCAGGCTCGGACGGCGTTCGCTGCGCACCGGCCCGCGCTTATTGCGAGCTCCACGCTTATGCTTGTTATTGCGCCCCATGGCGCCTCCTTGCTATCGATGACGAACTCCAAAGAGTCTACCCAAATGATTCGCTTTCCTGCCGTCCCCTAGGGATCAAAAAACGGGCCGCCCCATAAGAGACGACCCGTTGGAAGGGATGAATTCCAGGCATGCCTACACGCGCAGGTAGCGGCGCATGGCTATGGCAGAACCAAAGAGACCGATAATCACACCGACCAGAATCAGCGCAGCATAGGTCACCAGGTAGTACTGCATCGGCAGGGCAAACGACATCCAGCCGATGCTCTCCTGCAAACGCGGAATCATCAGATTGCGCAGCAGCTCCAGAACGCCGATGGAAAGCAGCGAGCCCAAAATAGCCTGCAGTACGCCCTCGGTGATAAACGGGCCGCGAATGAAGCCGTTGCTGGCGCCGACCAGACGCATAATCGCAATCTCACGACGACGCGCCGTGATGGACAGGCGAATCGTGTTGTTGATGAAGATGAATGCGATAAAGGTCAGAAGGCCAACGAGCACCACGGCGGCGATGCGGATGTAGTTGGTCACCTGGAACAGGCGGCTCACTTCCTCCTGGCCGTACAGCACGCTCGCGTTGACGTCGCCGTCATCCGCGATCTTCTGGAAATCGGCGTTCTTCTTGAGCTTCTCTGCCGTGCTCTCGACCTTGGACGGATCGTCCATCTCAATTGCAAACGAAGCCGGCAGCGGGTTCTGGCCATCGAGCGCGCTCATGGTGGCGTCGGCGTTGCCCGACATCTTGCTCGTATACTCGGCCAGCGCGTCGTCCTTGTCCTTATAGGTCACGGACTTGACGTTATTCCACGTCTTAAGCTCGGCCTCAAAAGCCTGAACATCGGCCTGATCGGCGTCATCGCTAATGAACGCGTTGATGACAACCTGATCCTCGACGGTGCCGATCACGGAGTTCAGCATCGCGGAGCCCATGATGAACAGGCCGATGATAAACAGCGAAAGGAAGATCGTGATGACGGCGCCGAGCGAGGTAGTCCAGTTACGGAAGAAGTGGCTGATTGCCTCTTTGAAGGAGTAGCCCACGTTAGTTGGTGCCATAGTTGCCGTAACCTCCCCTCTCCTGGTCGCGAATAACGTGGCCGCCCTCGAGGGCGATCACGCGACGGTGCATGCTATCGACCATCTCGCGGTCGTGCGTGGCGACGATCACGGTGGTGCCGGTGACGTTAATACGCTCGAGCAGCTTCATGATGCCCAGCGAGATCGCCGGGTCGAGGTTACCCGTGGGCTCGTCGCAAATCAGCAGCGGCGGACGGTTGACCATAGCGCGGGCGACGGCAACGCGCTGCTGCTCGCCACCGGAAAGCTGGTCGGGCAGCGAGTCCATCTGATCGGCCAGACCGACCAGACGCAGCACCTCGGGCACCTGGCTGCGAATGACGCCCTTGGGCTTGCCGATGCACTGCAGGGCAAACGCCACGTTTTCGTAGGCGGTCTTTTGCGGCAGAAGCTTAAAGTCCTGGAACACGGCGCCAATCTGGCGGCGCAGGAACGGAACCTTGCGGTTCTTGATCTTCATAAGGTCCTGACCGGCGACCAAAATGCGGCCGCTCGTGGGCTTGACGTCGCGGTTGAGCGTCGACAGCAGCGTGGTCTTGCCCGAGCCGGAGTGACCGACCAAGAAGACGAACTCACCCGGATAGATCTCGATATTAATGTCGTCGAGCGCGGGCTTGTTGGGCTGCGCCGGGTAGATCTTGGTGACGTGCTCCATGAGGATGACGGGCTCGACACCGGCCTGCTTGGCCATCTTCTTGCGGCTGGCCTGCGGATCGATGGGCGCAAACACCGACGTAAAGTCGGGGTTGTTGAGCGCATTGTCGAGGCTTGCGACCTCGGCGGCCTGATCGCTCTCGACTACGGGAGCCGCGGGCTGCGTAGGATCGGGAATACCGGCAAAAAGGCCGGACTGCGCAGGCTGTGGCGCCGGAGTCGCAGGAGCCATAGGGTCGGGAATACCGGCCATGACAGGCTGCGGCGCGACAGCATCCGCCTGGGGCTGGTCCACGCGAGCAGTCACCTTCTGCACGGGCTCAAAACCCGCGGCCTCGGAAAGCTCAACATCATTGGTGGGATTGTAGGCAAAGGGATCTGATGCCGGCTGTGCCTGATCTGCCGGCTGTGCGGGGATCGGGCTAAACGGCTGATCCTCTGAATCCGGGGTGGCGAAACGAGTGCCCACGGCGCCTGGCTGCGTCTTGGGGGCGTCATCGCCCGCACCGGAGGTACGGAAGTGGTTACCCACTGGTGCTCCTTATCGTCGTGCGTTTAAACTACATGAGCGTTTAATATTTTAGCAGCATTAGCTTTGCTGCACATAAGAAGCATGGCCGTGTTTGGGTCCCTCCGGCCGGACACAGGGTTACTTTCCAAATCGTCCTCGGACATGTCGGAGCCTCCGCTGCGCACTACGTGCGGCGGGGGCTCCTCCGTCCTGCGGAAAGATTTGGAAAGTAACCCTGTGTCCGGCCTGCGATAACTAAGGGGTCGCTGCGTTTTACTTGGGTGCAGCAGCGCCGTGCTTGGGGGCTGAATTGCACTTTGTTGGGATGGGCCCGTTTCCCGGAGGAAGCCCTTACTTGGTGCGGGCCTAATTTGTTTGTTGCCGACAAAAAACAGGGGCGTCCTCTTTGAGGACGCCCCTGTTATGGATTGCATACGGTTGCTGAAGCGATACTTTGCCTCGCCTTGTCCTAAGCCAAGAACTCCTTGGTGGTTGCCACGATGTTGGCGGCGTCCAGGCCGTACTTGTGCAGGAGTTCGGCGCCCGGGCCGGACTCGCCAAAGGTGTCGTTGACGCCGATCTTCTTGAGCGGCGTCGGGCACTGCTCGCACAGGACGTCGGCAACGGCGCTGCCCAGGCCACCGATCACAGAGTGCTCCTCGACAGTCACGACGTGGCCGGTCTTGGTGGCGCTCTTGACGATCAGATCGGCATCGATGGGCTTGATGGTGTGCATGTTGATGACCTCGGCGTCGATGCCCTCGGCAGCGAGCTGCTCAGCGGCCTCGAGCGCCTCGCCGACCATCAGGCCGCAGGCGATGATGGTGACGTCGGTGCCCTCGCGCATGACGATGCCCTTGCCCACCTCGAACTTGTAGGTCTCGGGGTCGTTGATAACCGGCGAGGCCAGACGGGCGAAGCGCATATACACGGGGCCGTCGCACTCGTAGGCGGCGCGCGTCACGGCACGGGCCTCGATGTCGTCGGCGGGAACGATCACGGTCATGCCGGGGATGACACGCATCAGGGCGATATCCTCGCAGCACTGGTGCGTGGCACCGTCCTCGCCCACCGCGATACCGGCGTGCGTGGCACCGATCTTAACGTTAAGGTGCGGATAGCCGATGGAGTTGCGGACCTGCTCAAAGGCGCGGCCGGCGGCAAACATGGCGAAGCTGCTCGCGAAGGCGACGCGGCCGGTGGTTGCGATACCGGCGGCGACGCCCATCAGGTTGCTCTCGGCGATGCCCACATCGAAGAAGCGGTCGGGGCAGGCGGCCTTAAACTTGCCGGTCTGCGTGGCGGCGGCCAGATCGGCGTCGAGGACCACAAAGTCATCGTGCTCGTTGGCGAGCTCGACGAGGGCCTCGCCGTAGCTTACACGCGTGGCGATTTTCTTGACGTCTGCCATCCTAGAGCTCCTCTCCGGCGGCCGTGAGCTCTGCCATGGCCTGCTCAAACTGTTCATCGTTGGGGGCCTTGCCGTGCCAACCCACCTGGTTCTCCATAAAGGAGACGCCCTTGCCCTTCGTGGTCTCGGCGATAATGGCGGTCGGCTGACCCTTGGTAGCGCGGGCCTCGGCAAAGGCGGCGCGGATCTGGTCGAAGTCGTTGCCGTCAGCGAGCTCCACCACGTGGAACTTAAAGGCACGGAACTTGTCGGCGAGCGGCATGGGGTCGTTGACCTCCTCGACGGGGCCGTCGATCTGCAGGCCGTTGTGGTCGACGATCACGCAGAGGTTATCGAGCTGCTGGTTGCCGGCAAACATGGCGGCCTCCCAGACCTGGCCCTCCTCGCTCTCGCCGTCGCCCAGCAGGGCGTAGGTGCGATAGTCGTCGCCCCAGTGCTTGGCGGCAACGGCCATGCCCACGGCGGCGGAGATACCCTGGCCGAGCGAACCGGTGGACATGGCAACGCCCGGGGTGTCGTTCATGTTGGGGTGACCCTGCAGGTGGCTGCCGATGTGGCGCAGCGTCTCGAGATCCTCCTTGGGGAAGAATCCGCGCTCGGCGAGCACGGCGTACAGACCAGGCGCGCAGTGACCCTTGGAAAGCACGAAGCGATCGCGGTCGGCCTTGCGGGGGTCGGCCGGGTCGACGCTCATTTCCTCAAAGTACAGATAGGTCATGATGTCGGCAGCGCCGAGCGAACCGCCCGGATGGCCGGACTTGGCAGCGTGCACGCCGGTGACGATGCCCTTCCTTACCTCGTTGGCAACCTTTTTGAGCTCTTCGTCG
Source organism: uncultured Collinsella sp. (assembly GCA_902476475.1). Lineage (GTDB taxonomy): Bacteria > Actinomycetota > Coriobacteriia > Coriobacteriales > Coriobacteriaceae > Collinsella. Next base: position 5,971 of record CABSDO010000077.1, read on the forward strand.
CTCATTGTGCCTTCCTTTCATCCTCTTTAGACAAGATGCGCACGGCACAGAAGGTAGTCCCAACACAGCCGCGATGCACGTACGTCATTCATTATGCTGGAAACTGGAAGCTTTACCAGAGTATTTATCATTATTTGAACAATTGAGCAGGCAGAACCGCTGATGAAACGGTTTATCAATGTGAACGTCTTTTGGATGGAACGCAGTCGACCCTACGCGTTAATGTCCTTGAAACCCTCGCCGAAGGTTTCCGTAACGTCGGCCACGGTCACGATGGCGCGCGGGTCGCGCTCGCGCACAATGGTCTTGAGCGTGTTGAGCTCGCGACGGCTCACGATTACCATGATCACCGGCTTCTCGGCACCCGAGTACATGCCGGTCGCCTTAAACTTGGTGCAGCCGCGACCCAGGCCATACATGATGTCGGCCGCAATATCGGGAAACTTGTCCGAGATGATGAGTACCATACGGCGTCTGTTGCCGCCGTCGACCACGGCATCAATCACGTAGCCGCTAATGACCATCGAAAGGCCCGCATACAGCGCGTTTTCGACCGAGAAGACCGGGGCCGACAGCGCGCACACGGCAACATCAATCGCCATGACGGTCGAGCCAACCGGCAGCGATGTGTTGCGCGAGATAATCTGACCGATGGTGTCTGAGCCACCAGTGTTGGCACCGGCGCGCAGCACCATGCCGTAGCCGATGCCCGTGATAATGCCGCCCCACATAGCGGGCAGCATCAGGTCGGCATGTGCCAGCGGCGCCACAAACGGAGCAAACAGGTCGGTGAAGAAACCCAGCAGCACAAAGCCCGTCGCCGTCTGGACCACGTAGAACATGCCACCCTCGCGCATAACGACCAGCAGCAGCAAGGCATTCATCACGATGGTTTGAATACCGACAGGCAGCGAGATGCCATGCGAGGCGCCGACCGCCTGGATAATCGTGGCGAGACCCGTAACGCCGCCGGCAGCAAGACCGTTGGGAATCAAAAATAGATCCGTCGCGATAGCGGCCAGAGCGCAGCCCAGCATAATCTTGGGCAGATCGTGAAAGAAGTTCAGCGAAAGAATGCGCTTGATGTCCAGACGATATGCCATGCTGCCTCCCTCAAAAAAGCGCACCCAAACGAGTGCGCTTTGAACTTCTTGCTGTATTCGATTCTACCGATTCACCGAGCAAATACCACCCCTGCGAAGTGTTCGCATCGACCCGGAGCCTACCATGTGCCTAGGCGCCCGAGCCTTCCGCATCGGCGTTGCCAGTCGCCCAGCGATGGTAGCCGATCACAAACGGATCCAGATCGCCATCGTCGAGAACGGCCTCGACGTTGCTGGTCTCCACGCCCGTGCGCAGGTCCTTGACCATCTGATACGGGTAGAGCACGTAGCTGCGAATCTGGTTACCAAAACCGATTGTGGTCTTGGGCCCACGAATCTCGTCGAGCGCCTCGGCGCGCTTCTCGAGCTCGATCTCGTACAGACGGGCCTTGAGAATCTGCATGCACGCGGCCTTGTTCTGAATCTGGCTGCGCTCGTTTTGGCAAGTGACAACGATGCCGCTGGGAAAATGCGTCACGCGTACGGCGGAGTCGGTGGTGTTGACGCCCTGGCCGCCCGGGCCGCTCGCGTGATACACGTCCACGCGGATATCGTCGGGATTGATCTCGATGTCGATATCATCGGGCAGCACGGGGATGACCTCGACGCCGGCAAACGTGGTCTGGCGGCGCTTCTTGTCGTCGGTGGGGCTAATGCGCACCAAGCGGTGCACACCGGCCTCGGCACGCAGCATGCCAAACGCGTCCTTGCCCTCGACGGTAAAGGTCGCACGGTCGATGCCGATGACCTCAGCCGCGGGGCAGTCGTTAATGGTGACCTTCCAGCCGCGACGCTGGCAGTACTTCATGTACATCTTAAAGAGCATGAAGGTCCAGTCCTGCGCCTCCAGGCCACCCTGTCCGGGCTTGATGGTCACAATCGCGTCGCCGTGATCGAACTCACCGGTAAACCAGCTCGAAAGCTCGAGCTCGTCGATAGCGCGGGCCAGGCGTTTTGCCGTAGCGGCAGCCTCCTCGCGCAATGCGGCGGCATCGGGGTCGTCGCCCATCTCCTCGGCAAGCTCCAGCGCCGCGCGGGCGTCAGATAGCTCGCCGCGCGCGGTATCCACGGCAGCGATATCTTCCTTGGCGCGAGCGATCTCCTCCATGGTGGCGCGAGCGGCGTCGGCGTCATCCCAAAAGCCGGGGGCCACGCTTTTGGCCTCGAGCTCGGTCACACGCGTGCGCTTCTCGTCCAAATGAAGATACGACTCGACCTCGCCGAGCCGGTCCGCAAACGCGTCCAGCTCGGCGGGCGTTACCTCTAAAGCCTCGGCCATTAACGATTCCTGCCGTGGCAGTACTTGAACTTCTTGCCGCTGCCGCAGGGGCAAAGGTCATTGCGGCCAACGTTGACGTACGGGTCGTCACTCTCGTCCTTGCGGTAGGTGGTCACCTTGCCGCCGTTGTTGACAGCAGCCGGGCCTCCCTGGACAGCCGTACGAGCCTGAACCTGCGCCTGCTTGCGCAGCACCGAGTTGCCGTTGTCGCCATCGACATCGGCGGGGCCGGAGAAGTGCGCACCCTCGAGCGCGGGGTCCTCCTTGTGCTCCACAGCCTGCGGGGCGGCCTTGATCTCGATGCGCAGGACGGTACGCAGGTAATCCTCGTACATGGTGTCAACGAGCATCTGGAAGGCACCATAAGCCTCGGTCTTGTACTCGACCAGCGGGTCGCGCTGACCAAAGCCGCGCAGTCCGATACCGGTCTTGAGGTAGTCCATCTCCTGCAGGTAGTTCATCCAGCGGGTATCGATGACGCGCAGCATGACCTGGGTATTGAGCTCGCGCATGAGGTCCTCACCCAGGCGCTCGGCCTTCATGTTGTAGCACTTCTCAACGTAGGCCAGGACATCGGCAGCAAGGGCCTCGTAATCCTCGTCGGGGAACTTGGGCGTATCGATATGGCCGGTCAGCTCCACGACCCACTTGCGCAGGCCCTCGAGATCGCGCTCGCCATCGTGGCTGTCCTTGGTGCAGAACTCCTGCACGCAGCGGTACACGGTGTCGTGCATGACCTCGGTGATGTGGTCGGTCAGGTCCTTGCCGTCCAGAATCTTGTTGCGCTCGGCGTAGATGACCTGGCGCTGCTTGTTCATGACGTCATCGTACTCAAGGACGCTCTTACGCATGGAGAAGTTGATGCTCTCGACCTTATGCTGGGCGCTCTCGACGGCCTTGGAAATGATCTTGTGCTGGATGGGCATGTCGTCGCCCATGTCGGCCGTGACCATCATCTTGGAGACGCGGTCCATCTTGTCGCCGCCGAACAGGCGCATGAGGTCGTCCTCGAGCGACAGGTAGAACTGAGTCTCGCCCGGATCGCCCTGACGGCCGGAACGGCCGCGCAGCTGGTTGTCGATACGACGGGATTCATGGCGCTCGGTGCCGATGACGGTCAGGCCGCCGGCGGCAAGCACGCGCTCGCGCTCGGCCTTGCAGGTCTCCTTGGCCTCGGCGTTAAACTGCTCGAGCTGCTCGGGCGTCACGTCCTCCATGGTCAGGCCCTCGTACTCCAGGCGCTCGCGCACCAGCTCGTCGGGGTTGCCGCCCAACAAGATGTCGGTACCACGACCGGCCATGTTGGTGGCAATGGTCACGGCGCCGTAGCGTCCTGCCTGGGCCACGATGTGGGCCTCGCGTTCATGGTGCTTGGCGTTGAGAACCTCGTGTGCGATGCCGCGCTTGGTAAGGGCGGCGGACAGCTTCTCGGAGCTCTCGATGGAGACGGTGCCCACCAGGACCGGCTGGCCCTTGGCGTGACGACGCTCCACATCGTCGGCGACGGCGTTGTACTTGGCCTGAATGGTGCGGTACACCAGGTCCTCGTGGTCCACGCGCTGCACGGGCTTGTTGGAGGGGATGACCTCGACGGGCAGCTTGTAGATCTCGCGGAACTCGGCATCCTCGGTAAGTGCCGTGCCGGTCATGCCGGAGAGCTTGTCATACAGACGGAAGTAGTTCTGCAAGGTGATGGTGGCCAGGGTCTGGTTCTCCTCGCGTACGAGCACGCCCTCTTTGGCCTCGATGGCCTGGTGCAGGCCCTCGGAGTAACGGCGGCCTTCCATAATGCGGCCGGTGAACTCGTCGACGATCTTGACCTCGCCGTTGGTGACCACGTACTGCTTGTCGCGGTGGAACATGTACTGGGCCTTCAGCGCCTGCTGCAGGTGGTTGACCAACTGGCCGGAGAGATCGGCATAGATGTCATCGATACCCAGGCGGCGCTCGATCTTCTTAAGACCGCGCTCGGTGGCGGCAATGGTGTGCTTGGCCTCGTCCATGACGTAGTCGCCCGTGGGTTCAACGTCCTCGGTGGCGG
>CABSDO010000078.1 GCA_902476475.1 uncultured Collinsella sp.
CCGAGGCCGAGGCCAAGAAGAAGGCCGAGCAGGAGCGCCTTGCCCGCGAAAAGGAAGAGGCCGCCCGCGAGGCTCAGCGTCGCGCCGTCCCCGCATCTGACTCCGGGTCGCGTTTCCGTTCGCTGCTCGACCAGATCGCCGCGCAGGAGACCGTGCTCAAGGAGAAGAAGGACGCCGAGAACAAGGCCAAGGCCGAGCGTGCCGCCGAGCGCGGCAACCGTCGCGGCAACAACGACCGCCGTGGTGGTCGTCGTAATGACCGCAACGCCTCCGATAGCAATTCCGAGCGCAACGCCTCCGAGAGCCGTCCGCATAGCCATCGCACCAACGCCAGCAACAATGTCGCTGCCGGCATGGACTTCCCCAACCCCGACAAGCAGGGCAAGGGCAAGAAGCGCAAGGGCGGTCACAACAACGAAGAGGACCACTACAGCCGCATGGCTCGCGAGGCCGAGGAGTACAGCCGCGAGAAGGTGCTCGAGGAGGCTCGCGCCGCCGTCGAGGAGGCCTCTCGCGAGTCCACCGGTCGTCGTAAGAAGCGCAAGGAGAAGCGTGAGCGCGAGGCTGCAAAGGCTCAGGAGGAGCGCAAGATAGAGGAGGCATTGGCCCAGGGCGTGAACCCCGAGGAGCTCGATGCCATCAAGGTCTCCCAGGGCGTTACGGTCCAGGAGCTCGCCGAGGCGCTCGACGTTCCGGCCAACGACATCATCAAACGCCTGTTCCTGCTGGGCACGCCGCTCACCATGACGCAGTCCATGTCCGACGACCTCGTCGAGCTGGTTGCCGACGACCTGGGCCGTCAGATCAAGATCATCACCCCCGAGGAGGAGAACACCTTCTCGTTCTACGACGATCCCGCCGACCTCAAGCCGCGCGCCCCGGTCGTCACCGTCATGGGTCACGTCGACCACGGCAAGACGTCGCTGCTCGACGCCATCCGTCACACTGGCGTTGCTGCCGGCGAGGCGGGCGGCATTACGCAGGCCATCGGCGCTTCGCAGGTCATGATCAACGACCGCAAGATCACCTTCATCGATACCCCGGGTCACGCTACCTTTACGGCCATGCGTGCCCGTGGCGCCAAGGTGACCGACATCGTCATTCTGATCGTGGCTGCCGACGACGGCGTCATGCCCCAGACGGTCGAGTCGATCAACCACGCCAAGGCCGCCGGCGTTCCCATCGTCGTCGCCGTCAACAAGATCGATAAGCCGGGCGCCAACCCCGACCGCGTGCGCCAGGAGCTCACCGAGTACGGCGTCATCCCCGAGGAGTGGGGCGGACAGAACATGTTCGTCAACATCTCGGCCAAGCAGAAGATCGGCATTGATGACCTTCTGGAGACCGTGCTGCTCCAGGCAGACGTGCTCGAGCTCAAGGCTAACCCGGACACCTTTGCCTCCGGCAACGTCCTCGAGGCCAAGCTCGACAAGGGCCGCGGCTCGGTCGCTACCGTGCTCGTGACCCGCGGTACCCTGCACGTGGGCGATACGCTGGTCGCTGGCCTCACCTACGGCCGCGTCCGCGCCATGCTCGACCCCAAGGGTCGCGCCGTCACCGAGGCCGGTCCCTCCGACGCTGTCGAGATCCTGGGCCTGCAGTCCGTGCCCAACGCCGGCGACGAGTTCCGCGTGTTCGAGGATGAGCGCGAGGCTCGCGCCCTTGCCGACGAGCGTTCGCTCAAGGCCCGTATCGAGGAGCAGAGCCGCGTGAAGCACGTCACGCTCGAGAACCTCTTCGAGACCATCGCCGACGCCGAGGTCAAGGAGCTCAACCTGATCATCAAGGCCGACGTCCAGGGCTCCATCGAGGCCCTTCAGGACTCCCTCGACAAGATGGATCAGTCCGAGGTTCGTATCAACACGATCCACTCCGCCGTTGGCGCCATCAACGAGACCGACGTTGTCCTGGCCGACGCCTCCAACGCTATCATCATCGGCTTTGGCGTCCGTCCCGACGGTAAGGCCCGTTCCGCCGCCGAGCGCGAGGGCGTCGAGATTCGTTGCTACGACGTCATCTACAAGTGCCTCGAGGAGCTCGACGCCGCTCGTATCGGCATGCTCAAGCCCACCGAGGTCGAGGTCGCCACGGGTACCGCGACCGTCCTGGACACCTTCAAGGTGCCCAAAGTCGGTATCGCCGCAGGTGTCCGCGTCGAGGAGGGCGAGATCGCCGCGACCGATTCCGTGCGTCTGGTGCGCGACGGTATCGTGGTCTTCAACGGCAAGATCGCCTCGATGCGTCACTACAAGGACGAGGCCAAGAGCCTCAAGAGCGGTTCCGAGGGCGGCATTGGCCTGGAGAACTTCCAGGACATCAAGCCCGGCGACCAGATCGAGGGTTACCGTATCGACCAGGTTGCCCGTACCGAGTAGGGGGTAGCGCTATGAAGCAAACGCAGGCAACCCGCCGTCTGGGCGAGCAGCTTCGCGAGAAGCTCGGTTATATCCTGCTCTTTGAGGTTTCCGATCCGCGTCTCGACCTGGTTACTTTGACCGCGGTCGAGGTCGCGGTGGACCGTTCGTTCGCGCGTGTGTACGTGTCGTGCGATGCGAGCCGCTACGACGAGGTCATGGAGGCGCTCGCAAGCGCCAAGGGCCGTATTCGCAGCCTGTTGGCCCGCTCGCTCGATTGGCGTGTCACGCCCGAGCTCGATTTTCGCATCGATCGCTCGACCGATGAGGCCGAGCGCATCACGCGTGCGCTGGAAAACGTTCCCGCCACGCTTGCGATCGAAAAGGACGAGGACGGCTATCCGATAGCGGACGCCGTCCAGGAGGCAGCTTTAGATGACTAATTCCGCCGACCTCGCCTCGTGCGAGTCTGCAGATATTCAGCGACGCATCCTCGAGCTCATCGAGGGTGCGTCCTCCATTGCGATTTCGGGACACACTTCTCCCGATGGCGATGCCTTGGGCTCCGTATTGGGTCTGGGCCTTTCGCTCATGAAGTTTTTCCCCAACAAGGACATTGCGCTGCTGCTGGCAGACGATGACCCGGTTCCGCGCATCTACCGATTTATGGAAGGCTCCGATCGCCTGGTGCCGGCATCTGTGTACACCGGCAATCCGGACCTGTTCATCTCGGTGGACGTACCGGTCGTCGAGCGTCTCAATAATTCCGCCGAGGTGCTTCGTCGCTCCAAGCATGTGGTGTGTTTCGACCACCATCCGGCGCGCGAGGAGTTTGCCGAGCTCAGCCTGAGGCGCGTCGAAGCTGCAGCCTGCGCCATGATCATTGACCGTTTCTTGGACAATTGTGGCATTGTCGCACGTGATGGCGTTGCGACCTGCCTGCTGTGTGGCTTGGTTACCGATACCGGCCGTTTTCAGTACCAAAACGCCGATGCCGCCGCGTTCCATGCGGCCTCGCGTCTGGTTGCCCACGGTGCCGATCCGGCGCGCGTTGCGCTCGAGGTATACCAGAGCATGCGCGTTGAGTTTTTGCACCTCAAGTCCATCGTTATGGGTCGCATCAAGACGGTGGCCCACGGGCGCGTGGCGTATAGCTACGCGTACCAGAGTGACCTTGAGGCTTGCGGTGTCACCTCGGATGAGTGCGACGGCCTGGTTGACGTGGTGCGCTCGGTGATGGGCGTCGAGGTCTGCCTGTTCCTGAAGGGCATTGAGGGCGATACCAAGGTGCGCGGCAACCTGCGCTCCAAGGGCGACCTTAACGTGTCCGAGATCGCTGCTGCCTTTGGCGGAGGCGGACATTCCGCTGCCGCCGGTTTCTCCAACAACGGAACGATTCTCGAGACGCTCACCGTGGCACTTCCCATGCTGGCCGAGCTGGTAGGGGAGGATCCCGCTTCGGTGACCGTCGAGCTTTAACTTTTTGGATGGTACATGGCTCGTCGTACGCCTTCACAACTGAATATGCTGCTCGCCGTCGATAAGCCGGTGGGCTGCACGTCCCACGATGTGGTCTCGCAATGCCGGCGCGCCCTCCATGAGCGTCGCGTCGGCCATGCCGGCACGCTCGACCCCATGGCATCTGGCGTCATGGTAGTGGGCGTGGGCCAGGCTACTCGTCTGCTGGGCATGCTCACGCTCGATACCAAAAGCTACGTCGCCGACATCTCGTTTGGCGCCGAGACCAATACCGATGATGCGGAAGGCGAGGCGGTCCGCACGGTGGCTGTTGCCAACGAGCTCCGCGATCCTGCCTATGCGCGTGAGCACTTGGCCTCCATGCTGGGTCCGCAGATGCAGGTGCCGCCGGCGTTTTCGGCTATCTCGGTCAATGGCGTTCGCGCCTACAAGTCTGCTCGCGAGGGCAATGCGGTGGACCTACCTCCGCGTCCCGTCGAGGTCTATGCCGCCGACCTGATCGCCGTGGGCGGCGAAGGTGATACGTGCGTGTGGACCGTGGCGTTCTCGGTGAGCAAGGGCACCTACATTCGTGCGCTCGCTCGCGACCTGGGCCGCGCTTGCGATAGTGCCGCGCATATTTCCGCGTTGCGCCGCACCGCCTCCGGTGTTGTTTCCATTGGCGCCTGCCATGCGGTCGAGGAGCTTTCTCCCGAGTCCGCCGCTGGCTTTGCCCTGGATCCCATTGCGGCCCTGGGCGCCACGCGTGTTGACTTGCCGGGCAATCTTGCCGACGACCTGCTCTGCGGCCGACGCATTCCCGTTGAGCGTTCGCTTGCCGATTTCGATGCCTCGAAGCCGCCGTTTGCGTTGGTGCTCGATGGGGGACTCAAGGCGCTCGCCCGCATTGAGGGGGGCCGCTTTGTCATGGAGCACGTGTTTCCGCAGGCAATCGGCGGGGTTCGATGATGCTGTCCGCTCGCGAGCTCGCGCGTGTCTTTTTCGCGGGTGAGTCGGACGAGGCTCGCATCGTTACTGCCGATGCGTTTGATGAGTGTGAGCACTTGGGTGCCGCATCGATTGCCATCGGCGTGTTCGACGGCGTTCACCGTGGACACCAGGAACTCATCGAAGCGCTTGTCCGTGATGCCCGTGCCCATGGCTGTAAGGCGGTCGTGGTTACCTTTGATCCCGACCCGGACGTTGTGGTGAGCCCTTCGCCCGCTCAAAAATTGATGACGACGGCCGACCGTCTGCATGCTTTGGCTCAAACCGGGGTCGATGCGGTGGTGGCCGTTCCCTTTACGCCTGAGGTTGCGGCGCTTGACCATGTTGACTTTCTCTCGCTGGTGTCGCGTCTGGTCGACATTCGATCGATTCGCGTTGGCAGTGACTTTAGGCTGGGTCGTGGCGGTGCATCTGGTGTTGCCGAGATGCGCGCCTGGGGTTCCGAGCACGGCGTTGACGTGTATGGTCACGACCTGCTTTGCGAGGGCGGTGAGGCCATTTGCGCCACCCGCATTCGTCATGAGTTGGGACAGGGCCATGTGGAGCTTGCCGCTGAGTTACTCGGCCGTCCGTATATGGTGCGTGGCGGTGTTATTCGCGGCCGTCACGAGGGTTCTGGCATGGGCTTTCCCACGGCAAACCTACAAGTTCCCGATGGTATTCAGGTGCCTGCGGACGGCGTGTATGAGGGTCTGGTGCTGGTCGATGACACCGTGTGGCCCGCTGCCGTGAACGTCGGCCTGCCGCCAACGTATGCCGACGATGCCGCCTCGGCGCATCTCGAGGCCAACTTGATCGGGTATGCGGGCGACCTGTACGGCGCCTCGGTGTCGCTGGCGTTTACGCGCTGGCTACGTCCGTCGCGTGTGTTCGATTCGCTGGATGAGTTGATCACTACCGTCGAGGGGAATATCGAGGACATTCGTCACAACTTGGGTGAGCAGGGGGTGAGCATCCGTGATTAGCGATGAGGAGAAAGACCAGGTACGCGCTGCGTCCGACTTAGTCGCCATCGTGCAGGAAACGGTTGAGCTCAAGCCTCGCGGCCATGAGTTTTGGGGTTGCTGTCCCTTTCATGGCGAAAAGACGCCGTCCTTCCACATTATTCCCGCCACGCAGGTGTGGCACTGCTTTGGTTGCGGCGAGGGTGGCGACGTCTTCACCTATATCATGAAGCGCGAGAACCTGAGCTTTCCCGAGTCAATCCGTTATTTGGCCGATCGCGCGGGTATTGAGCTGCATGACACCGGAGATCGCCGCGAGCGCGGTACCAAGCGTGCCCGCATCTACGATCTGTGCGCCGAGACCGCCCAGTTCTACCACACGATGCTTATGCGCGGTAAGGACGGCCGTCCGCGCGAGTACTTTGCCAGCCGCGGCATGGGTGGCGACGTCTGCCGCCGCTACTGCCTGGGCTTTGCGCCGGGTCGCAACGCGCTGGTATCGCACCTGTCGCAGGCGGGCTTTACTCCGCAGGAGATGATCGACGCCAACGTGGCTGTGAGTCGCGGGCGTGGGCAGCTTGCCGACCGCTTCTACGACCGCGTGATGTTTCCCATCTTTGATGAGCAGGGTCACAACATCGCCTTTGGCGGTCGCATCATGGGAGACGGCCAACCCAAGTACCTCAATACCGCCGAGACGAGCGTATTTCATAAAAAGCGAAACCTCTACGGCTTTAATTGGGCCAAGGAGTTTATCGTCGCTCAGGATACCGCCATCGTGGTAGAGGGCTATACCGACTGCATCGCCTGTTGGGAGGCGGGGATTAAAAACGTTGTCGCTACGCTGGGCACCGCGCTCACGGAGCATCATGTCAAGACGCTCACCCGCTTTGCCAAGCGCATCGTGTATATGTTTGACGGCGATGCCGCGGGCCAGAAGGCCGCCCGTCGCGCGATTCAGTTTATCGAACAGGATTCGATGGACCTGCGCTGCGTGGTGCTGCCCGACGGCAACGATCCCATGGAGTTCATCACGGCGCATGGTGGACAGGAGCTGCAGGCGCGCATCGACGCTGCCGAGCCCCTCATGGACTTTGTCTACCGTTCGCTGCAGGAGTCGAGCGATATCACCACGCCGGGCGGTCGCGCCAAGGCGCTGGAGGACGCTCTCACGCTCATCTATCCGCTGCGCGATAGCTACATGATCGATACGTACTTTATTCAGATTGCCGATCTACTGGGTTTGGATCTGGAGACGGTGCGTGCGAGCTCGGGCCGTGTGTTTCGTGATGTCGCCAAGCGCGAGGATGCGGAACGACGTCGCGAGCAGAACTATGAGCGCCAGCGGGCACAGGCTGAGCGGTCCGGTAGCGCGGGCGGTCGGGCGTCGGGTTCTCACGATGCCGGTCGCGGTGCTTGGGCATCGGGCGCGACGCCGCCGGTGTCCGCGCCGGTCGAGGAAGAGCCGTACGACTATGTCCCGCTCGATGCCTACGGTGCCGCGCCCGTGGAGGTCGTCGACGATCTTCCGCCGATCGATGTGCCTGATGGTATGGGCGCTGTGCCTGTGCCTGATGGTTCGAACGCACCGGCTGCGGCGGCGCCGATGGTTCTTACCGATCTTGAGCGCAAGTCCTTGGCAGGGGAGCGCGAGTTGCTGACCATGCTCACGAGCTACCCCGACCTGTTCCGCACGTATGCCGACCGCATCTGCTCCATCGAGTGGGTTGACCCACGTCACGAGTCCATCGCGTGGGCCGTTCTGGCAACGCCGCCGGGAACCGATCCTGCAGCCTGCATGGATGCGGCGCGCTCGGTGTGTCCCGAGGCGGCAACGCTTGTGAGTGCCGGGCGCATCTCGGCGACGAGCAAGCACCCCACCGAGACGAACATCGTGTTTATGCTCGATACGCTCGAGCTCTACACCATCAAACGCCGCATGCGTGCTGCACAGGCCAAGCTGCGCCAGGACCGTTCACTCGATGATGAGGCCCGTCGTGCGCTGACCGTTCAGGCCGCGCAGGATTCGCAGCGTCAACGCGAACTGCAAAAGTCGATCGGCGGCGTGGCGGACCCGTTCCGCTTGATCGGCCTGGAGGCCGCGGGCACCGAACAAGCCTAGATGTTGTGGTCAACCAGCGTATTCTCGCCTATATCCAGTCCTCTTTTTGGGTATAAACGTCTATGTGTGTGCTAAAGTATTGAGTCCTGTGGACTATGAAGGGAGAATCTGTGCCAAAAAAGACTGAGAGCACGGGTACTGGGCTGGAATCCTACGTTGCAAAGCTCATGGGCAACGGCTCAAACAGGACTTCGGTAACCGAGGACGAGATTCAGGTCGCCCTGAAGGATATCGATGTTTCTGACGAGCAGCTCACCGCGGTGTATTCCGCGCTGCGCAACAGCGGCATCCAGATTATCTCCGCGAGCGGTAACGACGACGCCCCCATGGACGTCGACGATGACGATAACGATACCGATACCGACGATTTCGACGACGACGAGCACGATTCCGGCTCGCTCGACGATCATGAGCTCAAGATGGCCCGTCAGGCCGACGCCGAGATGGGTTCTTCCAAGAGCAAGAAGAAGCGCACCGTGCGCACGTCCCGTTCACGCTCACGCGTGCGTGGCATCGATGCCTCCACGGTGATGCTGACCGGCGATCCGGTCCGTATGTACCTCAAGGAGATCGGCAAGGTCGACCTGCTGACCGCCTCCGAAGAGGTCGATCTGGCCATGAAGATCGAGGCCGGTCTCGAGGCCACCGAGAAGCTCGAGGCTGCCGAGGCAGGCGAGCTCGAGCTCACGCGTGCCGAGATGCGTCGTCTTACGCGCATTGAGAACGTGGGCCTCGAAGCCAAGCAGGCGCTCATCAGCGCCAACCTGCGCCTGGTCGTCTCCATCGCCAAGCGCTATGTCGGTCGCGGCATGCTGTTCCTGGACCTGATCCAAGAGGGCAATCTCGGTCTGATCCGCGCCGTCGAGAAGTTCGACTACCAGAAGGGCTTTAAGTTCTCCACGTACGCCACGTGGTGGATCCGTCAGGCCATCACGCGTGCTATCGCCGACCAGGCCCGTACCATCCGTATTCCCGTGCACATGGTCGAGACCATCAACAAGCTCGTCCGCGTGCAGCGCCAGCTCCTTCAGGACCTGGGTCGCGACCCGACCCCCGAGGAGATCGGTGCCGAGATGGACATGAGTGCCGACCGCGTCCGCGAGATCCAGAAGATTTCGCAGGAGCCCGTTTCGCTCGAGACCCCCATCGGCGAGGAAGAGGATTCCCAGCTGGGCGACTTTATCGAGGACTCCCAGGCCATCGTTCCGCCCGATGCCGCCAGCTTCTCCATGCTGCAGGAGCAGCTCACCCAGGTGCTCGACTCGCTTGCCGATCGTGAGCGCAAGGTTATCGAGCTGCGCTTTGGCCTTGTCGACGGACATCCCCGTACGCTCGAGGAAGTCGGTCGTGAGTTTGGCGTCACGCGCGAGCGCATCCGCCAGATCGAGTCCAAGACCCTGGCCAAGCTCCGCCACCCGAGCCGCTCGAGCAAGCTCAAGGACTACATCGAGTCTTAACCTCGCAAGCAAGAAGCGCCCTCAAGCACATCTGCTTGGGGGCGCTTTCATGTAGTCGTTGGGGACGTTCTTGAATGACTAGTCGTTTAAGAACGTCCCCAATGACTAGGTCGGAAAATTTCTTAAAAAAGTTCTTGCCCTGAGCCGATTCGTCCGTATAATAAACTTCGTTGCTTGAGAGCACGCACCTATTCCTCGGTAGCTCAATGGTAGAGCACGCGGCTGTTAACCGCGCTGTTGTAGGTTCGAGTCCTACCCGGGGAGCCAGAATTTTTCAGCCCTTTCTGTTGGGCTTTAAATTCCTCGGTAGCTCAATGGTAGAGCACGCGGCTGTTAACCGCGCTGTTGTAGGTTCGAGTCCTACCCGGGGAGCCAGGTTGTAAAACCCGTCGCTTATGCGGCGGGTTTTTTCATGCCGCGATCGCTGTTCGCGAACGTTACCGTATCAACATTTCGTGTCGAGGATGTAATCCCGAGGCCCGCCACCTCAACATGGCGCGGTCGTTGTAGAATATTGCAATGATTGCTCCCACGAGATGGTGCCGCGAGCACCAGATAAGGAGATTCTTGTGTCTGAGACCATTAACGGCAGCCTGAGCGTCTCGAACGACGTTATTGCCGATATTGCCGGTTATGCCGCGATGACGTGCTATGGCGTCGTCGGTATGGCCGAACAGCTCCAGGGCGCCGAGAGCGTGCGCCTGCTTGCCGGTCAGCGCCTCCGCAAGGGCGTGCTTGTCTCCGCCGACGAGAACGGCCTTACGGTCGATCTTCACGTCGTGCTCGAGAACGGCGTCAACATGAAGTCCGTCTGCCACAATCTTTCGAGCTCCGTTGCCTTTACCCTGCAGGAGATCGCCCAGATCGATCCCGCCAGCCTTAAGATCGGCATCCATATCGACGCGCTCAAGAGCCGTCTGAACTAGCATCCGAAAACGGAGATTCAAATACCCATGATTGCAAAGACCATTCGCACCTGTTTTCCGATCGCTGCGGCTGCCGTTTCCGACAAGGCCGAGGAGATCAACAAGCTCAACGTC
>CABSDO010000079.1 GCA_902476475.1 uncultured Collinsella sp.
CTTAGAGGTCCTCGCGCCAGAAGGGCATGCTCATGCAGCGCGGGCCGCCGCGGCCGCGGGAGAGCTCGGCGGAGGGCACGACGAGAAGGTCCAGGCCCTCCTTGTACAGCACGTCGTTGGTGACGGTGTTGCGGGCGTAGACGCAGATCTTGCCGGGCTCGACGCACAGGGTGTTGGAGCCGTCGTTCCACTGCTCGCGGGAGGCCGCGATCGGGTCGCCGCCGCCGCAGGGGATCAGCTTGACCTGGTCGACGCCGGTGGCGTCCTCCAGGACGTGCTCGAGGGTGTCCTCGATCAGGCGGATGTTCACGTCGCCCGGGTTCTTGCCGGCGGTCAGCTCGTAGACGCGCAGGGTGCCCATGATGGCGGGGTGGATCGTGAACTTATCGACGTCGATCTGGGTGAAGACCGTGTCGAGGTGCATGAAGGCGCGCGAGACCGGGATGTCGAAGGCCAGGATGCGCTCGACCTTGGAGTCGGAGTTCCAGAAGATGTTCTGGGCCATGATGTCGATCGCGGCGGCCTGGGTGCGCTGGGAGATGCCGACGGCGAGGGTCTTCTCGTTGATGTTCAGCACGTCGCCGCCCTCGGTGTGGAACTGGCAGTCGCGGCGGAAGTACAGCGAGACGTCCTTGTAGTCGGGGTGGTACTTGAAGATGTACTTGCCGTACAGGGTCTCGCGGTTGCGGGTGACCGAGTACATGCGGTTGAGGTTGACGCCCTCGCCGACGACCGCGAACGGGTCGCGGGTGAAGTAGAGGTTGGGCATCGGGTCGATGATCAGGTCGGACTCGGACTCGGAGTTGACCAGGGAGTCGAGGGTCGTGGACGCCGTGAGGGGCATGTCGATCTCGGACTTGGTCATGCCGGCCATGGTCTTCTTGACGAACTCGAGGTTGTCCTCGATGGAGTCAAGCTTCTCGCGGACGATCTGCGGCATGTGCTGGCCGCGGATGCCGGCCTCGGCGATGTACTGGTCGGTGAACTCGGCGCGGGCGCCGGGGACCTGGTCGAACACCTCGGCGACGAGGTTCTCCAGATAGAGGACCTCCACGCCCTGGTCCCTCAGGATCTGGGCGAAGGTGTCGTGCTCCTGCTGCGCGACCTCCAGGAACGGGACGTCGTCGAACAGGAGTCGCTCGAGCTCGTCGGGCGGCAGGTTGAGGAGCTCGTCGCCGGGACGGTGCAGGCAGACCTTCCTGAGCTTGCCGATCTCGGAAGGCACGTGCAGACCTTTCGTCATGGCCTCCTACCTTTCTTTCGGGCCCCTGTCAGGGCCGATTCGTTAGCGCCTCTCCGTGTGAGGCGTTATTGCTGACGACATATTTATATCCAAAATCAGCCCATACTTCCACCTTGCCCCCGAACGGTTTTTTATAGGGGGTGAACGGCATACACATATACTTCACGCATGGCACACTTTGATTTAATAAAGTTTATTTACGTGCTTAAACGCGTTTTCAATCCAAATACCAAATGGAACTTAACTTTATTAAACCACCCTCAAATTGCATATTTCTAATAAAGCTATGAATAGAATTAGCGATTCATACCGCGTCTCAACCATTTTCATTTTTATTCAGAAAAAAGTTTGTCCTATTCATTTTCTGATTACAAGTTACCGTTTACCAGATGCTTGGTACCGTTCACCGGAAGCTCAGTATAAGGCCCAGCGAATATCGGCTCGCCCTACTGTCTCATTTGTAACAACTTGACTTCTCGGTATAGAAAAACGGACCCGCTTCACTAGGGAAACGGGTCCGTTTTCGATTATCTTCGGCCAATTTAGATAACGCCCTCGAAGATCATCGGAATCCTAGCGATCAAACTCCGCCAGCGCCTCGCCCAAAAGCCTCAGGCCCTCGCGCAGAACGTCCTCGCTCGCGCAGTAGCCCAGGCGTGCGCCACAGGGAAGCTCAAAGCGGCTGCCGGGTACCAGCAGCACTCCCCTCTCGGACAGCAGGCGCTTGCAGAACTCCTCGTCGTCCTCGGGAATATCCAGCTGGATAAACGAGGTAGACACGCCCTGTGGGGCCGTCCAGGAAACGCGATGCTGCGTATCGATCCAAGCCTGCGCGATATCGCGGTTGCCAAACACGATCTTGCGATTGCGCTCGAGGATCTTGTCCTTGTGCTCAAGCACATAGGTCGCCAAGGCGTCGTTGAACACACCGCCGCAGATCATGGTGTAATCGCGATAGGTACGGATGCGGTTGGACACCTCTTCGTCGGCCACGACCCAGCCCACGCGGGCCGCAGGCGTCGAATAGGTCTTCGACAACGAGTTGGTGACAATGGCCCTCTCGTACACGTCGACCATCGACATAAAGGACTCAGTGTTTTCGAGCGGCAGATACACCTCGTCGCACAGCACGTAGGCGCCCACCGAACGGGCGATCTCGGCAATCTGGCCGAGCATATCGGTATCGAGCACCGTACCGATGGGGTTCGATGCGTTGTTTATGCAGATAAGCTTGGTGTTGGGGCGCACCAAGCGCTTGAGTTCCTCGATATCGGGCTTCCAGCCGAGTTCCTCGCAAAGCTCCCAATACTCGACCTCGGCGCCCAGCGTGCGCGGAATCTCGTAGAGCGGCGCGTAGGTGGGCCACTCGGCGATAACGTGGTCGCCGGGCTCGACCACGGCCATGATGGCGTTGAGGTTCGCACCCGTGCAGCCATTGGTCTGCAGAATGTGGTCGGGATTGACCTCCCGACGATACAGCTTGGCAACCACGGCCTTAAACTCCGGCGAGCCCTCGATCCAGCCGTAGTTCATCTTCTCGCGGTCCAAGCGCTCGTAGAACGTGGCGCCGTCCTGCTCATCGAGCGCGCGCAGCTCGCCCATGGTGAGCGACGAGATCGTCGACTGGGCGATGTCCCACGTGGCACTTTTCTCCCAAACGTTGAGCCATTCCTCAACGCCAATCGTCTTGATGTCCATGGCCAAGCTCCTTACAAAAGCAGTCATCCAATCGTGTTGACGTCCCTCATACAAGATTGGGGCGGTGCGAAAACCCGCACCGCCCCAATGGGAGACATCTAATGGCAGCTAGATGTATGTATTATGACCTGTACGGGTCCTGAAAGACCTTAGAGGTCCTCGCGCCAGAAGGGCATGCTCATGCAGCGCGGGCCGCCGCGGCCGCGGGAGAGCTCGGCGGAGGGCACGACGAGAAGGTCCAGGCCCTCCTTGTACAGCACGTCGTTGGTGACGGTGTTGCGGGCGTAGACGCAGATCTTGCCGGGCTCGACGCACAGGGTGTTGGAGCCGTCGTTCCACTGCTCGCGGGAGGCCGCGATCGGGTCGCCGCCGCCGCAGGGGATCAGCTTGACCTGGTCGACGCCGGTGGCGTCCTCCAGGACGTGCTCGAGGGTGTCCTCGATCAGGCGGATGTTCACGTCGCCCGGGTTCTTGCCGGCGGTCAGCTCGTAGACGCGCAGGGTGCCCATGATGGCGGGGTGGATCGTGAACTTATCGACGTCGATCTGGGTGAAGACCGTGTCGAGGTGCATGAAGGCGCGCGAGACCGGGATGTCGAAGGCCAGGATGCGCTCGACCTTGGAGTCGGAGTTCCAGAAGATGTTCTGGGCCATGATGTCGATCGCGGCGGCCTGGGTGCGCTGGGAGATGCCGACGGCGAGGGTCTTCTCGTTGATGTTCAGCACGTCGCCGCCCTCGGTGTGGAACTGGCAGTCGCGGCGGAAGTACAGCGAGACGTCCTTGTAGTCGGGGTGGTACTTGAAGATGTACTTGCCGTACAGGGTCTCGCGGTTGCGGGTGACCGAGTACATGCGGTTGAGGTTGACGCCCTCGCCGACGACCGCGAACGGGTCGCGGGTGAAGTAGAGGTTGGGCATCGGGTCGATGATCAGGTCGGACTCGGACTCGGAGTTGACCAGGGAGTCGAGGGTCGTGGACGCCGTGAGGGGCATGTCGATCTCGGACTTGGTCATGCCGGCCATGGTCTTCTTGACGAACTCGAGGTTGTCCTCGATGGAGTCAAGCTTCTCGCGGACGATCTGCGGCATGTGCTGGCCGCGGATGCCGGCCTCGGCGATGTACTGGTCGGTGAACTCGGCGCGGGCGCCGGGGACCTGGTCGAACACCTCGGCGACGAGGTTCTCCAGATAGAGGACCTCCACGCCCTGGTCCCTCAGGATCTGGGCGAAGGTGTCGTGCTCCTGCTGCGCGACCTCCAGGAACGGGACGTCGTCGAACAGGAGTCGCTCGAGCTCGTCGGGCGGCAGGTTGAGGAGCTCGTCGCCGGGACGGTGCAGGCAGACCTTCCTGAGCTTGCCGATCTCGGAAGGCACGTGCAGACCTTTCGTCATGGCCTCCTACCTTTCTTTCGGGCCTTACTGGCCGAATGTATCAGCGCCCCTCCGTATGGGACGCTGCTTGCTGACAGCTCTAGTTATATCCAAAAACCACCTGCAATTCCACCTCGCCCCCGAACGGTCAGCAAAGTGCGATGAACGGTATATCTCATATGATTCCCCCATGATGCACTTCGGTTCTCTAAAGCAGGTTTTCAAAGGTAAATGTTCTTTTTTCTAAGGAATTAAGCTAGATTGCACAAATATTTTCATGTTTAGGAATTGCATAGCTAAAACGGTTTTCTGCATATATATGTCGTTTGTTCATGATTCAATTTGGATTCGATTATATTCAGCTCGCAATCATTCTTATTCATACATCCTCACCAATTGAGTATGGATATAGATTGTTTCTAAACGAGTTGGGCAGTTAGTTGCATGCCTTGGCAGCGTAAGAAGTAGGTAAAGATACCGTTCACGCGATACGTCCGTGCCACAGGTCGACTAAATTGAGACAATAGTGAATAGTGTTAGGCTACCGTCCCCTGTGGGGACTGAACGGACAGATGCATATGCCGAGCAAAATCGAAAAGAAGCAAGCCGCCGCAAAGCTGCGCAAACCGCCGCGCGACTTCTCATACACGCAAAACCGAGAGCTCAGCTGGCTACGCTTTGACAACCGCGTGCTCGACGAAGCCTTCGACGAAACCGTTCCGTTATTCGAGCGACTAAAGTTCGTCTCGATCTTCGAGTCCAACCTCGACGAGTTCCTTATGGTGCGCGTGGGCGGCCTGTCCGATCTGGCGGAGCTCAAAAAACAACCTGTCGACAACAAGAGCAATATGACCGCCTCCGAACAGGTCGATGCTGTCATGGCCGAAATGCCCGGGCTCCTTACCCGTTGGGAGTCCATCTTTAAGAGCATCGAGGGCAAGCTCGACACCTTGGGCGTTCACCGCGCCCACATCGATTCGCTTACGCCCGAGGAGCGCACCTTTGTAACCCGCTACTTCCAGGCCTACGTGTCGCCGGTCATCTCGCCGCTGGTCATCGATCCTCGCCACCCCTTCCCCAACCTGCGCAACGGCGCGCTCTATCTGGCCTGTGGTCTGGACGGCGCCACCGACGAGGAGAGCCTACTGGGCCTTATCGAGATTCCCGCCTCGATGAACCGCGTGGTCGAGATCCCCTCGCCCACCGGCACCTACTCCTACATCTTGCTCGAGGACGTCATCCTCGCCTGCCTGGACAGCTGCTTTGGCTCCTATAAGCCGCTGGATCGTGCGCTGATCCGCGTCACCCGCAACGCCGACATCGATCCGGACGGCGAGGGCATCGAAGAGGAAGAGGACTACCGCCAGCACATGAAGCGCATTCTCAAGAAGCGCCTGCGCCTGCAGCCGGTAGTGCTCGCGGTCTCGGGGTCGCTCGAGAAGGCGACGCTCAAGACTATCCGCAAGGCGCTCGAGCTTTCGCGCCGCTCTGTCTTTACCTGTGATATCCCGCTCAACCTGGGCTACGTCTTTGGCATTGAGGGCAAGATTCCCGAGCACCTGCGCAACGAGCTCCTCTTTACGCCGTTTAAGCCACAGCCCAACCCCACCATCGACATGACCCGCTCCATCCGCGAGCAGGTGCTGCAGCACGACAAGCTGCTCTTCTACCCTTACGAGGCCATGAATCCGTTCCTGGATCTGGTACACGAGGCAGCCTACGATCCCGAGTGCATCTCGTTGCGCATCACGCTCTACCGCGTGGCCAAGCAGAGCCGCCTATGCGAGTCGCTGATCGATGCCGCCGAGAACGGCAAAGAGGTCACGGTGCTCATGGAGCTCCGCGCCCGCTTTGACGAGCAGAACAACATCGAGTGGGCCGAGCGTCTGGAAGAGGCAGGCTGCACCGTCATCTACGGCTCCGAAGGCTTTAAGTGCCACTCCAAGATCTGCCAGCTCACCTATCGCGAGGGCATGGCGCTCACCCGCCTCACGCTTTTGGGCACCGGCAACTTTAACGAGAAGACGGCCAAACTCTACAGCGACTTTATGCTCATGACAGCCCATCCCGGCATCGGTGAAGACGCCAACCTGTTCTTCCGCAATCTGTCGCTGGGCAACCTGCGCGGCGACTACCGCTTCCTGGGTGTGGCGCCCGTCGGACTGAAACCGCTCATCATGCGCGGGCTTGACCGCGAGATCCAGCGCGCCCTTGCCGGCGAGCCCGCCCGCGTGTTCTTTAAGCTCAACTCACTGACCGACCGCGAGGTTATCGACAAGATCGCCGAGGCATCGTGCGCTGGAGTCCGCGTGGACATGATCATCCGAGGCATCTCGTGCCTCAAGCCCGGTGTTCCGGGCAAGACCGAGAACGTGCATGTCCGCTCCATCGTCGGACGCTTTTTGGAGCACGCCCGTGTTTACGCTTTTGGCGTGGACTCGGACATGATTTACCTGAGCTCGGCAGACATGATGACACGCAACACCGAGCACCGCGTGGAGATCGCCTTCCCCGTGCTCGACCCCACCTGCCGCGCCCTGGTACACGAGTACATGGGCATGCAGCTGCGGGACAACGTGAAGGCCCGCAGCCTCACGAGCGACGGCACCTGGGTCCCCGTGGAGCGTGCAGAGGGTGAGAAACCCTTCAACTCGCAGGAAGCCCTGCTGGAGCGTGCCTATCGCAACGCCGAGGCCGCGCCCGAGCCCGAGCCGCAGCCGGTAGCACCCAAGGTCCAAGAGGTCCAGGCGACCGTCATTGAGCCCGAGCCTGCACCTGCACCTCAGCCCGAGCCGCAGGTCACCAAGCCCGCACCCGAGACGAGCGCCCGTCGCGATAAGCCCGCCGGCAAGGCCAAGGCCATCGAGCGCCATCGCCCCGGTCGCGTGCGCATGGGCTTGGGCCTGATCGGCCTGGGTCTTAAGACGCTCATTACCGGCAAGACGAAATAACCGTTTGTAGAAGCAGTTTGTAGAAGCGCCCCGCATTTGAGGAAAGCCTCGGATGCGGGGCGCTTTTCCCTGCTACCATGGTGCGAACAACAACACGAATGACAGGCAGGGATATGAAGCTCACTATAGAATCGATGACCTACGGCGCCGACGGGCTGGCGCACGCCGACAACGGCAAGGCCGTCTTTGTGCAGGGCGCCGTGGCAGGCGACACCGTCGAGGCCGAGGTCGTACAGGACGGCAAGTCGTTCATGCGCGCCCACACCACCGAGATTCTGGAGCCAAGCCCCGATCGCATTCAGCCTCCCTGCCCCTTCGTGGGCATCTGCGGCGGCTGCTCGTGGGGCAATCTCTCGCGTACGGCACAGCTCGCCGCCAAGGAGCAAAACCTGCGCTCCACGCTCGAGCGCATCGGCAAGTTCGCTCCCGAGCAGGTCGATGAGCTGATACAGCCCATCCGCCACACCAAGGACGACTGGGGCTACCGCAATAAAATCGAACTCGAGCCGACCGTTGTAAACGGCCGCGTGCGTCTTGGCATGCACGGCGTCGATCCCAGCAAGATCGTGACCGTCGATTCGTGCCCGCTGTTCGATAAGCGCTTCCCGAAGGCGCTCAAATCGGTCGTCGGCGCACTCAACTATCTAAGCGGCAGCCATGATTTGGGGCTCGAACGCGTGGGCATTCGCGCATCGCGCCGCACCAAGGCACTCGAGGTCGCACTTTGGACGCCTACGGGTTCCTTCCCACGCTCGCAGGTCTCGCGCGTGCTGGCAGACGCCGCGCACCCCACGAGCGTAGTGCGCGTCATGAGCAAGGGCGAAAAGAAAGCCCGCCGTGTCTCCAAAGTCGAGATGCTCGCCGGCGAGGGCTCGTGGACCGAGAACATCGCTGATGGCCAGATGCGCTTATCTGCCCCGTCGTTTTTCCAGGTCAATACCAAGGGTGCCGAGATTTTGATCGAGCTCGTTATGGACGCCCTCGATCCGCAGGAAGACGAGCTTGCCGTGGATCTGTACTGCGGCGCCGGCACCTTTACCCTGCCGCTCGCCCGCCGCTGCGATTTTGTCGCCGCCGTCGAAGCCTATGGCCCGGCCGTGCGCGATCTACGCCGTAACCTGGAGATTAACAAGCTCGATAACGTCGACGTCATCGGCGGCGACGCGGTGCGTGAGTTCCCCGATCAGGACGCCGATGTCCTGGTAGTCGATCCGCCGCGCGCGGGCCTCGCCCCCGAGGCGATCGACCTCATCGCGAGCACGAATGCCCGCGATGTCGCCTACGTAAGCTGCGACCCGGCCACCCTGGCGCGCGACCTCAAGCGCTTTGTCGAGGAGGGCACTTTCTCCCCCGTCAAGATCACGCCGGTCGACCTGTTCCCGCAAACCTTCCACTGCGAAACCGTCGTCCACCTCAAGCGCAACTAGCTGATAATTTTTCTGGGATGGGGATTAGATAATCAATTCGTATCGAATGATTATTTAATCTCCGTCCCGAAATAGAACCGCCCCCTCATTTCTTGAACATTAGAAATGGGGGGCTTCTTTATTGACGGGAGAGTCAGGCACGACGCCACGCTGAGAACTCTTGCAGCAGAGCTTTGCGACAGGGGGTACGGGCGCGCCGAAGGCCGGCGGGAGGCCGAAGGGTGCCCGGACCCGGCCGGGGCCGGCGGCGTGCGAGGGCAAGCTCATGCGACAGAGCTGCTGCCCGGGCGCCTGAAGGACGAGTTCTACAGGAACCGGACGTAGCGGAGCTTCGAGGAGTTCAAGCGGGACCTCGACGCCTACACCGTTCACCGGAACAAGAGGAAGCAGGTTAAGCAAAAGGGACTGACCCCGGAAGAGTTCCGGAATCAGTCCCCATGTGCGGCATAGGCCGCTAATTGACCCGTCTAAGTTTCGGGGGCAGTTCATTTCAGCACCGCCCGAGAAAGCTAAACGCCTTCTGGCAGGTTGTCCCGGACCGAGGGCGGCCACCTTGATCGCCCTCGGCCCTCACCCACCTCAACTGCTCCTCAATTACATAGAGCTGGTCGAAAAGGGCGCAAGCTAGCGGGCGCCTTCCTCGTCGTCGTTGGGTCGGTAGGTGATGAACTCGATAACAAAGGCCAGAACGGCAGAGACGAGTGAGGCGATGATCGCGTAGATCATGTGGGAGATCCCGGCGCCACCAGGGGTCCCGTCGATGAAGTTGAGCAGGTTGAAGACGCCGAGGCCGCCCGAGATGTACATGAGGGCGCCCATCATTCCCACGATGGCGCCGCCCACGGCGGAGCTCAGGCATGCCACGACGAACGCGCGCTTGTTGGGGAGGGCGATGCCGTAGATGCCCGGCTCGGTGACGCCGAAGAAGAAGGCGGAGATCATCGCGGGAAGGGCGATGCCGCGGAAGCGCTCGTCCTTGTTTCTGAGGTACATGGCAAAGATGACCGCTCCGAGCGCGAACCCGTGGCCGATGGTGGCGGCGAGCACGCTGTCGTGGCCTAGGGTGTTCAGGTTCATGATGGAGATGGGGATGAGGCTCCAGTGGAAGCCAAAGATGACGAGGCACATCCACAGCCCGCCGACCAGGGCGCTGCCCAGGACGGAACCAACCACGGGGAGCTGGAAGATGAACGAGAACGCCGCGCTCAGCAGGTTGGTGATGAGGGTGGCCACCGGGCCGATGACGAGGTAGCCCAAGACGATGGAGACCGTCATCGTGGCGAGCGGGACGAGGAACATCTTGAGTGCAGTCGGCATCCAGCTCTTGAGCCAGCGCTCAAGGATAGAGCCGAACCACACCATGAGAAGGACGGGGATCACCGAGCTCACGTAGCCGGACACGGGCATGATGATGGGGGCCCCGAGGGCGGTGGCGTACCACGAGAACGTGCCGGCCACGCCGAGGTCGATGCTGCCGAGCGCCTCGCCCGAGGTCAGGGCGACCATCGTCGGGGAGAGGAGCGCCACGCCGGTTGGCACGCCG
>CABSDO010000080.1 GCA_902476475.1 uncultured Collinsella sp.
ACGCACAAGGCTGGGGGTTCGAATCCCTCATCGCCCACCACTGATTTGATAGGCTCCCAGCTATGGGGGCCTTTCGTTTTTGGGTCCATCACAGAGGGATTCGAACCCGCAAGGGTGCGGAGCTGAGGAAACGCGAAGCGTTTTCCAGCGCAGCACGCGAGGGCCGTAGGCCCGAAGCGAGGGCGGGCGGCGCCAGCCGCACGCGGACATCCCTCATCGCCCACCACTGAATTGGAAACGGTCCTCGCAAGGGGACCGTTTTTGTTTGCGCCCGGTGCATGGGATTCGAACCCGTCAGCACGTCTGTCGCAAAGGCCGTGGCCTTTGCAGATTGATGACAAAAAGGGTTCCAGACCGTCCAAAGATGCACCAAATGACGCACCGACAATCTGGAACCCGTTCAACCTGGCTATGTCTTGCTCTCGCTAGGCCAAAACGTCCGACAGGATCTCGATTAGGCTGTCCACGTCGGCCTCTTCGCACACGAGCGGCGGAAGGAAGCGCAGCGTATGAGCGCCCGTAGCGTTGATCACGGCACCAGCCCCCAATGCACGGGCCACAACGCCGTGCGCATCACCCGCAGCATCATCCAAATCGCAGCCGAGCATTAGGCCGCGACCACGCACCTCGGTAACATGCGGAAGCTTGGCAAGCTTTGCCTCCATATAGGCGCCCACCTTGGCAGCATGCTCGGCATAATCGCCGTGCACAAGCGCGGAGAGCGTCGCGGCACAGGCCGCGACGGCCAGGCAGCTACCGCCGAAGGTCGAGCCATGATCGCCGGGCTTAAAGACGTCAGCGATTTCTTTCTTTGCCACCACGGCACCCATGGGCACGCCGTCGGCAATGCCCTTGGCAAGGCTCATAATGTCGGGCTCCACGCCATAGGTCTGGAACGCAAACGGCTTACCCGTGCGGAAGATACCGCACTGGACCTCGTCGGCGATAAGCACGGCACCCACCTCGTGCGCCAAGTCGCGCGCCGCGGCCATAAACTCCTCGGTCATGGGATGCACGCCGCTCTCGCCCTGGATCGGCTCGAGCATCACGGCACAGATTTCACTGCCCAGCTGCTTAAAGATTGCACGCAGCTCATCCACATCGTTGGGCGTACAGGCCACAAAGCCACCCGGCAGCGGGCGGAAACTGTCCTGCAGCCGATCCTGCATGGTCGCGGCAATGGTCTCGAGCGTACGACCGTGAAAGCCGCCACGCATGCACACGATGGTGTTGCCACCGTTGCCGGCACGCTTGGCGTATAGACGTGCGAGCTTCATCGAGCCCTCGTTGGCCTCGGCACCGGAATTGGCAAAGAACGTCTCCCACACCTGCTCGCCCGCAGCCGGAGCGCCAAGCGCCGCCGCCGTGGTCTCGTCGCCAGCGGCAATCGCGTCGGCAAGCACGCGCGCACCATCCACATCATCGTTGGCGAGTTTGGACAGCAGCGCCGCGACCTGGCCACGCTGCTCGATGTAGAAATAGTTGGAGACATGCAGGAGCTTTTTGGTCTGATCCTCGAGCGCCGACAGCACCGCTGGATTGCCGTGGCCCAGGCTGCACACGCCGATGCCGGCAAGAAAATCGAGGTATTCGCGACCATCGTCGCCGGTGAGCTTCATGCCGTGGCCTTCGACAAACTCGACCGGCGAGCGGCCAAAGGTGTGCATGACGTAGTGGGATTCGAGCGATTGTTGTGCTGCAAGTGACATGAGATACCTTTCGTTAAGCGCCAGGCAGCGCGGACTGCGGGCGTAATGGTGTGGCGATTTCGAACCGGCTAGACCGTCTGAAGCTTCTCGACCTCGTCGAGGTTCTCGGTCAGGCGCGCCGCAAAGGTCGAAAGCGGGTGCGGGTGCGTATCGAACTCGTAGGCCGTCTCGGTGGAATGGATCACGGTGCCGACGCCGGCATCGGTCAGCAGCTCAAGCAGCAGCGAATGCGGCGTGGTACCGTTAATGATGTGGGCGCGGAATACGCCACCGGCAAGCGCATCGACGGCCGCGCGCAGCTTGGGAATCATGCCCTTATCGACCTCCCCGCCGTAGAGCATCTCGTTGACCTCGTCGATCGTCAGGTTGGAGATGAGCGAGTCCTTGTCGCTAAAGTCCTTGTACAGGCCGTCGACGTCAGTCAAAAAGATTGCCTTGTGCGCGTGGAGCGCCGCCGCAACGGCGCCGGCAGCGGTGTCAGCGTTGATGTTGAAGAATCCGCCGTCCTCCCCCGCCGCGACGGTAGCGATAACGGGAATGTACTCGCTATCGAGCAAGCGCTCGATATAGTCGGTGTTGACGTGCGTCACTTTGCCCACACGACCGAGCTCGGGGTCGAGCGGCTCGGCGATGAGCGTGCCGGCATCGCTGCCCGACACGCCTACGGCCAGGTTGCCGTGGTGGTTGATGGCAGCGACCAGCTCCTGGTTAACCTTGCCGCCCAGTACCTCGCGCACGATATCCATGGTCGCCGGCGTAGTCACGCGCTGCCCGTTCTTAAATTCGACAGGGATGTCATAGTGGCTGAGTGCCTCGTTGATGGCCTTGCCGCCGCCATGCACGATGACGGGGCGCATGCCGATGATCTTGAGCAAAACGATGTCACTCATCACGTCGCGGCGCAGTTGCTCATCGACCATGGCGGCTCCGCCATACTTGATAACGACCGTCTTGCCGGTCAGGTTTTTAATCCACGGCAGCGCTTCGAACAGCAGCTGCGCGGTTGCTTCGTTGGATTCGCTCGAACGACAATCGCGTGCGAATTTCATAATCTGCCTCGTCTTTCGTATCGTTATCACGCCGTGTTTCGCTGTCCGCAATGCGGCAAGATGCGCAGCGTGCCTGGAATCTAGGAACGGTAGTCACCGTTGATGGAGATGTACTCGTGCGTGAGGTCGCAGGTCCACACGGTCGTTGCCGCATCGCCTGCGCCCAGGTCGGCCGAGATCACGATCTCGGACGCCTCAAAACGTCGCAGAGCCTCGTCCTCGTCAAAGGGAACAGTCAGACCGTCGCGACAGACAGGCATGCCCATCATGTCGATGGAAACGTCTTCCTGGTTAAACTTCACGCCGCACTTGCCGAGCGCCATGGCAACGCGGCCCCAGTTGCAATCGTGGCCAGCGATGCAGGTCTTGACGAGCGGCGAGTTGGCGACGGCACGGGCGGCGATATCGGCTTCCTCGTCGGTGGCGGCGCCGGTAACGTTAACCGTCACGAGCTTTGACGCGCCCTCGCCATCGGCCGCGATGTTGCGCGCCAGGCTCTCGCACACCTCGTGCACGGCAAAGGACAGTTCGTCAAAGGCATCAGTGCCCTCGACGATAGCCTCGGTATCAGCGGCAGCAGCGCCAGAAGCAAGCATGATGCAGGCGTCGTTGGTCGAGGTATCGGAATCGACCGTCACCTTATTGAAGGTCTGCTTAACGGTCGAGAGCAACAGGGCGTGGAGCGCCGACGGCTCGACGGGGGCATCGGTTGTAATGACCGCGATCATGGTGGCCATATTGGGCATGATCATGCCCGAGCCCTTGCACATGCCGCCCACCGTATAGGCGTTGCCCGCATGGCCCGCAGCCTCACTGCGGTAGCGAACGGCATACTCCTTGGAGTGCGTATCGGTCGTCATGATGGCACGGGCCGCATCGGCACCGCCATGGGCAGAGAGTGCCTCGTAGGCGGACGGGACGGCCGTCTCAAACGTGTCGATCGGCAGAATCTGTCCGATCACACCCGTGGAGGCAACCAGGATCTGCTGGGGTTCACAGCCGATGACCTGCGACGCGATGTTGCACGTCTCGCGCGCGCAGGCAAGGCCGGTCTCGCCCGTGGCGGCGTTCGCGTTGCCGGAGTTGATTGAAACACCGGCGATAATGCCATAGCCCTTGTCCGCACCGCCCAGGTTGGCACGACTCACCTGCACGGGCGCCGCGCAAAAGCGGTTGGTCGTAAACACGCCAGCGCCGGGACAGGGCTTATCGGGCACGACGAGTGCATAGTCCAAGCGCTCGGGATTCTTCCGGAATCCCGCATGGATGCCTGCGGCCTTAAAGCCGGCAGCTGCCGTAACGCCACCCTCGACGGCGCGAATCTTAATAGCAATCAGGTCGGTATTCATCGTCCCTACGACTCCTTATATCAAATAAAAATAGCGGGCATCGGCTGGCACGCCATACCGGTCGCAATTAGTAGACCAGCTTAAAAGTGGCGCCCAACTCGATACCCGACTACCAAATCGTTAACAATCGAATGTGCTACACCGGGCACGCCACTGTGGGCAAGCCTCGTCGCTCGTCAAAGCCAAAAACGATGTTGGCGCACTGGACCGCCTGGCCCGCAGCACCCTTGCACAAATTGTCGATAGCACCCGTCGCCACCAGCACGCCCGCACGCTTGTTGAGCGCAAGGCCAATCTGGGCAGCGTTGGTGCCGACGACCGAAGCCGTCTTGGGCTGCTGGCCGGCATCGAGCACGCGCACAAAGGTGCGACCGGCGTAGAACTTCTTGTAATGGTCGACGACGTCCTCAAGGGCCAACGTGTCGAGAGCCTGCGGCGCGAGCGGCATCGTCACCGTAGAGAGCAAGCCGCGTTTGAGCGGTGCCAGGTGCGGAGTAAAGACAATGCGGTCGGTCAGGCCCAGAATTTGCTCGATTTCGGGCGTGTGACGATGTTTGCCTACGCCATAGGCCTCTAAGTTCTCGTCTGCGCTACAAAAATGGGTGCGAGCGTTGCAGGACTTACCGGCGCCCGTCACGCCACTAATGGCATCGACGATTACGGGGCCGTTCTCTGCCACCCAGCCCGCACACACGGCAGGAGCGGCAGCGAGGCTCGTTGCGGTGGGATAGCAGCCGGCGCAAGCGACCAAAACGGGCTTTCCGGCGGCATGGCTGGAAGCAGCGTTCTCTAAGTCCTGGCAGAACAGCTCGGGCAGGCCAAAAGCGCGGGTCTTGAGCAGCTCGGGGCTCGTGTGCTCGGCGGCATACCATGCCTCAAAGACGGACGGGTCGCTCAGACGGTAATCGGCCGAAAGATCAAAGCAGGAAACGCCCGCGGCAAGGAGCGCGGGCACCTGCGCCATGGCAGCCGTGTGCGGCACGGCAAGAAAAACCGCATCGCAGCTTTTGAGCTCGGGGGCGTCATGCGTGGTGAAAACCAGATTGCTCACGCCAGCAAAGCTCGGATACACTGCGGACAGCGGCTGGCCGGCATCGGCGTTGGACGTAATGGCAACAAGTTCAAACTCGGGATGGCCGAGTACGAGGCGAATGAGCTCGGCTCCGGCATATCCAGCCGCGCCGACGATTCCAACCTTCAAAGACATATCAGACTCCTTGTCTGCGATTTATGCACCGATGCGCATTTCACAGCGGTCGTTATGAGATGGGTTGAAACTTTAGCACCAAAAGATGCATGAATACGTAAATAGCTTGCATGTTCATGCATTGAAACATTCCCGACACATTCGCTTGAAGGAATTGACAAATAGAGCGGGCCTCGTATTGACCGGCACTCCTTACGGTGCCGGGCAACACGGGGTCCGCCCATGCGAAAACTAAGTTGTTAGGATGAGCCAGCTGGCTAGAGCTCAACCGGCACCCATTCGTCATGATTGCAGATAAATGC
The DNA here is from genome assembly GCA_902476475.1 of uncultured Collinsella sp. GTDB lineage: Bacteria > Actinomycetota > Coriobacteriia > Coriobacteriales > Coriobacteriaceae > Collinsella. The sequence continues at coordinate 5,617 of CABSDO010000080.1, forward strand.
CTCAGGATCCTCGACGCTAAAGAAGACGAGCTCGGGGTCGTTAGGCCCCTCATAGTGCTCGCTCAAGCGCTCAAGATGCTTCCATCCGGCCTCGCGCATTTCGCTCGAAGCCCGGTCTTCCAGCCCCGCACGCCCGCGCAGGATCAACCAACCATGGCCCGGCCACCAACTCGTGACCTCAAAGCGCTGGTTTTGCAGCAGCTCCTGCCACACATCTTTGGTGCGCGCTGTCACAAACCACAGCTTGCCGTCCTGAATCTGCGCAAACGAGAACGGACGCACATGCGGCTGCCCGCCCACGCTCGTCGCCAGATACCACGCCGGCACCGACGTCAGATACTCCAGCACCGTATTCAATCCGTCCACGTTTCCTCCTGTCGCCTGACCAGTCTTTTTGGAATGGGTAGTCAATTTGGGAAATTAGAGCTCGAGGCGCTCTTCGCTGCCGTCGATATCGCAGAACCGTGCGGCGATGTTGCGGACCGAGAAGAATGCAAGGCGGCCATCGTTGGCGCTATCGTGTTGCTCGCCAAGGCCCACCATGTGCTTAAAGCCCGCTTGGCGCACCTTGTCGCTCACGAATGCATCGTCCTCGAGCGCGGCCTCGCCAGTTAACACGATCCAGCACTCCCCCGGCTTCCAGCCCGATACCTCAAACTTGGGATTCGCGCTCAACTCCGCCCACACGTCCTTGTCGCGCGACGTGCAAAACCACAGCTTGCCATCATCGACCATGGCAAACGAAAACGGCCTCACGCGGGGCTGATGCCCGTCGCTCGCATCGGTCGTGGCAAGATACCACGCCGGAATGCGCCTGAGATACGAGCAGGCGCGCTCGAGCTGAGCCGTGCGATCGATGTCGGTCATAGAGACCCCTTTCTTGCGCTCGAATCGAGCTTAGACGAGTTGAAGATTGATAACGACAACGCATGTCACCAGCAGCGCCATCGCCAGCGCTGCCAGTACATCCCCCCGGCCAAACGCAAGCGCATGCAGACGCGTGCGTCCCTGCTCGCCGTGATAACAGCGCGCATCCATGGCGGCCGAAAGCGTCTCGGCATGACGGAACACGCCGGTGAACAGCGGAATCGCCACACTGCCGAGCATGCGCACACCGCCGAGCGGACCGCCCGTCACGCGCGCGCCGCGACTTGCCTGTGCATCGGCCGTCTGTTTCATCTCGGTGGCAAATTGCGGCATAAACCGCAGCGCGATACCCATAATCATGCCGAGCTCGTGCGCCGGAAGCCCCACGCGCGCAAATGGTGCGAGCAGACGTTCAAAGCCCGCGGTGAGGTCGAGCGTCGGCGTGGTGAGTGTAATGGCGCTCATGCCGGCCATCATCAACGTCAGGCGGCACGCCACAAACGCCGCAGAACGCAGCGAGCCCTCGCTCACCTGCAAAAAGCCAAGCTGCCACAGGATGCGGCCACTCTGGTCGGAAAACAGGTTGAGCACCGCGACCACCACGACAATCGCCAGCAATGGTGCCATCGATGATAGGACCCGGCGCAACGGCACCCGGGCTGCGAGATAGACCAGCACGACAAAAAATGCGACCGGAACCAGCCCGCAAAAGCTTCCGACGGTGAGCACGGTGACCAGAAATGCAAAACCTAGGAACAACTTAGTACGCGGATCCAGGCGATGCACCGCGCTATCCCCGGGATAGTAGCTGCCAAATGAGAACGCCTCCATTAGCAGCCCTCCTCTCGCGTGGGCGCCTTGGAACCAGCCTGACACGGAACCCTCAAAGGCACGTCCGCGCAGCCCAGCAGCAAGCCGGCCAACTCGTCGGCTAGCGCCTCAACCGTATAAAGCTTGTCGCAGCGGAGCGGCACACCGGCTTGCGCAAGCGCCAGCGCCATGCGCTGGGCGGCAGGAACGCCCAGGCCGATCGATTTGAGCTCGTTCGCGCGCGCAAACACCTGCGCGGGCGTTCCCTCGGCAAACACGGCGCCCTCGTTCATCACAACGATACGGTCACAGCAATTTGCCAGGTCATCCATGCTATGCGAAACCATGACAACAGTCAGGCCCTCGCGATGGAGTCGATCGATGAGCCCCAGGAAATCCCCGCGCGCAGCCGGATCGAGCCCCGCCATGGGCTCGTCGAGCACCAGCACCTCGGGCTCCATGGCGAGCACGCCGGCAAACGCCACGCGGCGCTGCTGGCCGCCCGAAAGCTCAAAGGGGTTCTTGTCGCCTATCGCGGCAAGGTCGAGGCCCACGCGCGCAAGCGATGATACGACACGGCGTGCAACCTCGTCTTCTGGCAGGCCAAGGTTGCACGGGCCAAACGCCACGTCCTGCGCCACGGTCTCGGCAAATAGCTGGCGCTCGGGATACTGAAACACCACGCCGACCTTGGCCTTAACCGCGGCGGCGTCTTTCTTGCTTGATAGGTCGAGCCCCAGCGCGCAAACGCTTCCCTCCTGCGGACGAATCAACCCGTTGAGATGCTGAACCAGCGTCGATTTACCCGAGCCGGTATGACCCGCCAATCCCAGAAACTCGCCGCGGCGCACCGTCAACGAAACATCACGTAGCGCCCAGGGGCTGTTTGGATCGTTGCCCCAAAGAGCTTGTTTGCTCGATGCGTCCGCAGTGGTCGAGCGCTTGCGCCATCGACGGCGCTCGCGGGCGCTCAGCGAGTAACTATGCGAGAGGTGCGAGATCTCGATAACGGGCTCCGACGCGGCTATCCCGTCGGCCGCAGAGGATCCATTGTCAAGCACATGAGAATCGGATGCGGAAGGCTGCCCTGCGATGTCCGTCCCGCTCCGCTCGGCATAAGCCTGTGCAATCTCGGCGACCATATCTGCCGCGCGCACCTGCGCGCAAACGGAAACGCCCTTCTCACGAAGTGCCCTACCTAGGCAGCACGACGCCGGCATATCCAGGTTGAGCTGCGCAAGTTCGTCCGCCCGCGTCAAGATTTCCTCGGGCTTACCGAGCATGGCAACGCGGCCCGCTTGGAAGACAGCAACGCGATCGGCCTCGGCGGCCTCTTCCATAAAGTGCGTAATCATCACGATGGTCATGCCATGATTGTGCAACGCGTGGCAAGCCTTCATGAGGCCCTTGCGTCCACGCGGATCGAGCATCGAAGAAGCCTCGTCCAATATGAGCACGCGCGGTTCCATGGCGAGCACGCCGGCAAGCGCCACGCGCTGCTTTTGGCCGCCCGAAAGCGCATGGGTCTCATGGCGCTCAAAGCCTACCAGGCCCACGCCCTTCAGCGCCTCGCGTACGCGCTGCGCAATTTGCATCGATGGCACACCAAGGTTTTCGGGACCAAACGCAACATCATCTTCGACAAGCGTTGCCACCAGCTGATCATCGGGATTCTGGAATACCATGCCCGCAGTCGAACGAATGTCGTAGACCAGCTCGGGGTCGGACGCATCCATGCCGTTGACGCGTACCGTGCCCGCATCGGGCTGCAACAGTGCATTCAGATGCTTGGCAAACGTCGACTTGCCCGACCCATTGCCACCGAGGATGCAGAAAAACTCGCCATCCTCGATGTTCAGATTGATACCATCGAGCGCTTTCGCAGCGCCATCGTAGCTAAAGGAAACGCCCCGACACTCAATCATGCGCGGCCTTTGACCTGGTCCTTCTTGGGCGTGATGAGATTAGAGACCGCCTTGTACACCGCGAGCGTCAACACCGAGTTGAGCACGGTCTTGATAAGGTTGAACGGCAGCACGGCAGGAATCATGAGTGGGGCGATCACATCGACCGAGCCATACCAGAACCATACGCCAATGGTAAGGTTTGCGACCATAGACAACGCCGTAGCAGCAATAACGCCGAGCACCAGGCCAATCACGGCACCCTTATAGGTATGCATCTTCTGGTAGACGATAGCCGCGGGCAGAATGTAGCCCAGCGTGGCAACCAGGTTCATAAGCGCGCCGACCCAGTCACCCGTAGTGAGCGCATGAATAACGATCGCCATAGCTGCAACAGCGGTACCAGCACCGGGGCCATACGCAAATCCGCACACCATCGCCGGCACCAGCGACGGGTCATACGTCAAAAACGGCGCCGAAGGAAGAATGGGCAGCTGCACGTACATAAACAGGGCGCCCAAGGCGCACATCAACGCCATGGTAACGAGCTGTTTGGTGCTCCACCTATTCGTGTTCTCAAAATGGATATGCTGCGACTGTTCAGACATAAGATCACCTGCCTCTTTCATCCGGACTCTAACCGTTGGTACTGGGATCTCACCAGTTCGGCCGGCATGCGAACCAACGCACGCACGGGTCGCGGACTCATCGGCTCGACGCAGGTCCTCGCCTGCGCCACGGTACCCCTTTGGCACCGCCCGATTTACCGCCAGTGGGGAATTTCACCCCGCCCTGAAACAGCAATTGCAAGTGTAGCACGAGCAGGTATTCGCGCAAGTATGCCAAGGGTAATTTATGGTGGGGACCAGTTGCCGCAACAACCACGTTCCCCGCCCATCCCAAAGTAGCGCGCCTTTCGCGGCAAAGCCGCGAAACAGCGACCGGGACATGTATCCCC
>CABSDO010000081.1 GCA_902476475.1 uncultured Collinsella sp.
CGATTCCATCATCGCCGACGCTCAGCAGCAGGCCCTCACCATTGCCGGTGAGCAGGAGATCGTCCGCCTTGCGCAGCAGCAGGCCGACGACATCCGCGATCGTGCCCAGCAGTACGAGCGCGAGACGCGTTATGCTGCCGAGGACTACGCAGAGCAGGTCTTTACGCACCTGGAGGAGAACCTCAAGAGCCTGACCGGCACCGTTACCCGTTGCCGTCAGCAGCTCAACGAGGGTGCCGCCCAGCAGAATGGTCAGTGGTAATGGCTGAGTTCCCGAGCGTTACCGTCGATCTTTCCGAGCAGCTCGAGTTTCCTGGAGATTCGTATCCGCTGACCGGTAAGGTCGATGTCGCCACCTACACGGTGGGCGAGAAGGAGTACCAGCTACAGGACGGCATCGACTACGACGTTGTCTTTACCAATGCCGGTACCGGTGTCTTGCTCACGGGCATGGTTCGCGCGCACGCCACCGGCGAGTGCGACCGTTGCCTGGAGCCCGCCTCGTTTGATATCGCCGGCGAGATCGAGGAGTTCTACCTCTTTGAGGAGCCCGAGGATCCCGAGGCCTACGAGGAAGGCTACGAGCTCCTGGGTGAGGACCGTATCGTTGATCTGGGTGAGCCTATCAATGACGCGGTCGTTATGGACACGCCGTTTGTGGTGCTCTGCAAGCCCGATTGCCGTGGTCTGTGCCCCACATGCGGTTGCAATCTCAACGTCGAGCAATGCGATTGCGCCGCCCAGGCAGAGGCAGAATGGGCCGCTGCCACGGAAAATCCATTTGCAGCATTGAAGAATCTCAAGCTTGATGAGTAAAACTGTGGTAGTATCGCTACTTGCGCGTAATCGCCACACTGGATAGTTCATAAGGAAGGTCACTATGCCCGTACCTAAACAAAAGCAGGGTCGTATCCGCACTCACACCCGTCGTTCCGCCAACATGAAGATCTCGGCTGCGGCTCAGTCCACGTGCCCCCGTTGCGGTGCTGTCAAGCTCCCGCATCACGTGTGCCCCAGCTGCGGTTTCTACAAGGACCGCGAGGTTATCGTTACCGAGTAACGGTATACTCTGGATGCGATGCCGTTCCAAATGGAACCACAATGGCCGGCTCAATGAGTCGGCCATTTTTGTATAAGGAGCATGTATTATGAGTAACGTTCGCGTTTGTGTAGACGTTGTGGGCGGAGACGAGAAACCTCAGGTTGTTCTTGATGGTATCGAGGCTGCGCTTGCCGCCGATCCCGATATCGAGGTCTTGGCAGCTGGTCCCGCCGAAATCGTCAATCCCTTTGCAGCTTCCCATGCACGTGTTGAGGCCCTTGAGGCGCCTGACGTTATCGCCATGGATGACGATCCCATTCGCGCCGTGATGACCAAGCGTAAGTCGTCGATCGTGCTTTCTTGCCGCGCCATTAAGAAGGGCAACGCGGATGCGTTCTTCTCCGCCGGCTCCACCGGTGCCATGACCGCCGCCGCCACCGCCTATGTGACGCCGTTTAGGTATCAGGCCGAAGGCAAGAAGCAGCCGGTGCGCCCCTGTCTGACCAATGCGCTGCCCAATCGCGCCGGCGGTCTGACGGTGCTGTGCGACATGGGTGCCAACCCCGATGTGGAGGTCGATGACATGGTGCGTTTTGCCCAGATGGGTAGCGCCTATGCCCGCGTCGTCCTGGGCATCGAGCATCCTCGCGTGGGCCTGCTTGCCAACGGCACCGAGGATGAGAAGGGCTCCAACTTTACCAAGGCCTGTTTCCCTGCTATGAAGGCCGCCGTTCCCGGCTTTGTTGGTAACTGCGAGGGCACCGACCTCACCTCAGGTAACTTCGATGTCGTCGTTGCCGATGGCATGTCGGGTAATATCGCTCTCAAAGCTACCGAGGGCGCTGCCAAGTTTTTGCTGCAGGAGCTCAAGGGCGCCTTTATGGCCTCGCTCGGCACCAAGATCGCCGCGCTGCTCATTAAAAAGCAGATGCGCGAGATTAAGGCCAAGCTCTCTGGCGACGCCAAGGGCGGCGCGATTCTTCTGGGCCTGCGCGGCGTGGTCCTGATCGGCCATGGCGCCACCTCAGTCGAGGCTGTCAAAAACGGTACGCTCGCGGCGGCCGAAGCCGTGCGCGCCGGGCTGGTTGAGAATGTCGCCAACTCTATGGACGGTATCGTTTTATAAGAGCGAGTTAGGGCGCTGTTATGTGCTTCGCGGCGCACGTCGTGGGGTAGAATCAGAACCGTGTCTTGGTACCGCCCGGGCGGTACCATTCTTTTGGTATTCATGCACTATGAGAGGAAGCGCTATGGACCGCTCCGAAATCTTCGACAAGATCGCCGAGGTCGCTGCTGACGTTCTGGGCGTCGATGTTGCCGAAATTAGCGAGGAGACCACCTTTGACGACCTCGATGCCAACTCGCTCGAGCGCCTGCAGCTGGTTACGGCTATCGAGGACGAGTTCAACCTCGAGATCGATGACGAGACTCTGCTCTCGCTCAACTCTGTCGCCGACGCCGTCGACGCTATCGAAGCTGCCAAGGAGGCCTAAGTCTTGGCTTTATCCGAACGACTTACGCGCGCCCAGGAAATCTTGGGCCACGAGTTCAACAATAAGGTGCTGCTGCGCGCGGCGCTTACGCATCCCTCGGCAGTCGAGGGCCAGCCGGTTTCTGCCAGCTATGAGCGCCTTGAGTTCTTGGGCGATTCCATTTTGGGCGCTGTGGTCGCACGCTCCCTGTTTGAGTCCTATCCGGAGTTTGACGAGGGCAAGCTCACGCGCCTGAAGGTGTCGCTTGTCTCGGGCGCTACGCTGTCCGAGGTTTCTCACGAGCTGGGCATTGACGACATCATCATCTTTGGTGCCTCCGAGACCGGTACCGGTGCGCGCGGCCTGCATTCGGCCCTCGAGAACGTCTATGAGTCGCTCGTGGGCGCGCTGTACCTGGATGCCGGCTGCTGGTGATGGGATACGGCGGCGGAGTTCATTCACCGTACGCTTAAGCCGCACCTGGCCACAGAGCGTGCCGAGCACCCCGCGAACCCCAAGTCGTTTTTGCAGGAGTGTGTGCAAGCCGACGGTCACGAACCTCCGGCGTACAAGCTCGTTGGCTCCGAGGGCCCGGCGCATGCGCCCACCTTTACCGCTGTGGTTTTGATCGATGGTATTCGCCAGGGTCGCGGCTCCGGTTCCTCTAAGAAGGAAGCCGAGGGAGCCGCCGCGCTCGAAGCGCTCGACCGCATGGGTTACACCACCAACGGCGTGATTCTGAACAAGAAGCACGTGTAAGCGAGGAACCGTGTATCTCAAGTCCCTCACGCTCAAAGGGTTCAAGTCGTTTGCCGACCGCGCCCATATGTCGTTTGAGCCGGGCCTGACCGTCATCGTCGGTCCCAACGGCTCGGGAAAATCGAATATCTCCGACTCGATTCTGTGGGTCCTGGGCGAGCAGAGCGCCAAGCAGCTGCGCGGCCAGGCCATGGAGGATGTTATCTTCTCGGGCTCGTCGGCGCGCAAGCCGGTGGGTGTTGCCGAGGTCACGCTGGTGCTCGATAACTCGGACCATATGCTGCCCGTCGATTTTGACGAAGTCGCCATCACCCGTCGCATGTACCGCTCGGGCGAAAGCGAGTACCTCATCAACTCGAGTCCGTGCCGCCTGATGGACATTCAGGACATCCTGCACGATTCGGGCCTGGGCAAGGATACGCATTCCATCATCAGCCAGGGCAAGCTCGACGCCATTTTGCAGAGCCGCCCGGAGGAGCGCCGCGCCCTTATCGAGGAGGCCGCCGGCATCTCCAAGCACAAGCGCCGCAAGGAGCGTGCGCTCAAAAAAATTAAGTCGATGGACGAGCACCTGATGCGTGCCCGCGACATCAATAAGGAGATCGCCCGTCAGCTGCGACCGCTGGAGCGTCAGGTCGATCGCGCGCGCAAGTACAAAGAGCTGTCCTCGCGCGCGAACGAGCTTACGCAGATGCTGGCCGTCGACGAGCTGCGTTCGCTGCAGTCGCAGTGGAACGACCTGGAGATCCGCTCCAAAGAGGGCGCGGCCGAGCTTGAGCTTGCGCAGTACCGCTTGGGCGAAAAGGAGCGCGAGCTCGAGAAGCTTCAGGTCATGCTCGAGGAAAAGGGCCTGTTTGTGGGCGACCTAGGCGAGCAGCGCCGTCATATGCAAGATGTGGTCGGCCGCATTAACTCCGACATGCGCTTGCTCGAGGAAAAGGGCCACAACATGGTGTCGCGCCTGTCTGACATGCGCGGGCAGATTTCGAGCTCCGAGCATCAGCGTCGTCGCGTGGTCGAGGAGCTCGAGGACGCGCGTGCGCAGCTTGAGGAAGTGACCGGCGCGCACATGCAGGCCCAGGAGGACGTTGACGCCGCCGGTCCTGCCGCTGCTGAGCTCCACGAGCGTCGCGTGGCGCTCGACAATCAGATTTCGCAACTCACGCGCGAGCAACGCGATGTGCAGCGCGTGGCCGATAACGCCGCGCTCGAGCTCGCCAAGGTGAAGGATTCCTTGAGCAATGCCGAGGTCGAGGACAACATGTATGCCTCGCGCCTGGAGCAGATTGACGAGCAGCTCGAGGAGGTCACGGCCTCGCTCGAGAGCCGTCGCGACCGCGCCGAGGAGCTTGAGGGCGCTCTTGAGGAAGCGCGCCAGGCTCAGGTCGATGCGCGTGAGGCCGCCGAGGCGGCACGCGCGGCCCTGAAGGACCTGCGTGCCCGCGAGAGTGAGGCGCGCAACAAGTTATCCGAGGTGCGCTCGGAGCTTGCCAGCCAAAAGAAACTCGATGCCCGCATGGCTGACAGCTCGCCGCTGGTGAGCCGTCTGGTGGGTGCGCTGGGCGATGATGTCTCGGGTCGTCTGGGCGACGTGCTCGAGGCCCCGCGCGAGCTTGAGGGCTTGGTTGAGCAATTGCTCGCCGGCGATATCGATGCGCTGCTGTTCGACGATACGTCCGCGCTTGAGCGTGCCGGTCGTGCCGCTCTGGACCAGAAGAAGGCTTCGGGCGAGGCGCTGCTGGTGGCGCGCGGCGTGAGCGGCTCTACCGCCGCTGAGGGCGCTGCCGGTACCCGTCTGGTTGATCGTCTGTCCGTGCGCGCAGGCTACGGTCCCGTCGTCGAGGCGTTGCTCGGCGGATATTACGTAGTGGACGATTTTGCTGCCGCGCTGTCGGCGCCGGTCGTTGACGGTGTGACCTACGTGACTCCCGATGGCGCCCGCGTAAGCTGTGGTGGCCTGGTGCGTGTGGGGCTAGATGCCGGCGAGGCCTCGGGTGCTCTGGAGCGCAAGCGTCGCATTCGCGAGCTGGAGGGCCTGGAGCCCGATCTGGCTGCCGTGTTTGAGCATGTGTCGGATCAGGTCGTCGAGGCCAATGCGGCCGTTGAGGAAGCGCGTGCCGCCGAGGGCGATGCCGCCGGCGAGATCGCCCGTCTTGAGGGCGAGCGCCGCTCGCTGCTCTCCGAGATCGGCCGCTTGGAGCAAAGCGCCAACAATGCCGAGGTCGAGCGCGTGCGCATCTCCAAGCGCCGCGAGCAGGCCTCCGAGGCCGTTCGCTCTGCGCGCCCGCGCGTGGACGAGCTCACCCGTTCGCGTGACGAGGCCCGTGCGCAGGCAAGCGATCTGGGCTTGCAGATTGCCGAGGCTAACGACGAACTCGACCGCGTTCGCCGTGACGATTCCGAGGCTGCCGGCAAGCTCGCCGACGCCAAGGTTCGCCTAGCCCAGACGAGCGAACGCCTGCGTTCGCTGAAGGGCCGTGTGCCCGACTTGGAGCATCGTCTTGAGGGCATCGACCGTCGTATCCGCGGAACACGCCAGGCTTCGCGCTCGCTCGAGCTGCTGCGCCTGCGCGTCGATCCCATGCACGAACGCTATTCTGCCCTGTTGGAACGCGCGTCGGATTGGGCAGCGCGCCTGCGTGACCAGGCCTCTCTGGAGGAGGCGGACTCCGCTTCGCTCAAGAAGACCATCGAGGATGCCAAGGCAGAGGTTGCCCGCGCTAAGGAGCGGGTCGATACCGCCTCCGCCACGCAAAACGAGTTCAAGGTCGCGCGTGGCAAGCTCGAGGTGCAGGTAGAGGCCGCCATTAAGGCCATTACCGCCGATGGCACCACGGTACTCGAGGAAGCGCTCATGCTTCCGGCGCCCACGGACCGCGATGCCGCCGAGCGCGAACTCAACCAGCTCGTGCGTCAGATCAACAACCTGGGCCCTGTGAACCAGGTTGCCATGGAGGAGTACGAGCAGCTCAAGCGCCGCGCCGATTACATCGAGGAGCAGCTGGCCGATCTGGAGAGCGCGCGCAAGGCGCTCACCAAGATCACGGTGGCCATTGATCGCAAGATGCGGAAGGCCTTCCTGGTGACGTTTGAGAAGGTCGACGCAAACTTCCGCGAGATCTTCGCTATGCTCTTCCCGGGCGGTCAGGCTCATCTGGAGATGACCGATCCCGAGCATCCTGCCGAGACGGGTATCGAGGTCGTGGCGCAGCCGCGCGGCAAGCGCAGCACCAAGATGATGCTCATGTCGGGCGGCGAGAAGAGCCTGACGGCGCTCGCCCTGCTCTTTGCCGTGTACCGCACGCGCACGGTGCCGTTCTATGTGCTGGACGAGGTCGAGGCGGCACTCGATGACGCCAACCTGTCCAAGCTCATCGGCGCGCTCGATGTGTTGCGTTCCGATACGCAGCTCTTGGTCATTTCGCATCAGCGCCGTACTATGGAGGACGCTGACGTCCTCTATGGCGTCTCGATGCAAGCCGACGGCGTCAGTCGCGTCGTCTCGCAAAAACTCGATCGCGAAACCGGAAAGGTCGTGAATGCATAATGGGATTCTTCGATGCTCTCTCGCGCGGACTTGAGCGCAGTCGCGAGGCCCTCAACGAGGTCTTTTACTTTGGCGGCGAGGTCGACGAGGATTTTTGGGAGGACCTGGAGGACACCCTCGTCATGGGTGACATGGGCGCCGAGGTCGCCATCAAGGTCTCCGATGACCTGCGCGATGCCGCGGCCAAGAAGAACCTCAAGACCGCCCCGCAACTCCGTCGCGCCCTAGCCGAGCAGCTTGAGCAGCACTTTGTACCCACCGAGCGCGATCCGTTCTCCGATACGCCGAGCTGCGTGCTGTTTGTGGGCATTAACGGTGCCGGCAAGACCACGACGGTCGGTAAGATCGCGAGCGCCATGGCCGCCCGCGGCAAGAATGTCGTGATCGGCTCTGCCGATACGTTCCGCGCCGCCGCCATCGAGCAGCTCGATGTGTGGGGCCAGCGCGCTGGCGTCCCCGTCATCAAGCGCGACCGCGGCTCCGACCCGGCAAGTGTTTGCTACGACGTGCTCGACGAGGCCGACAAGCGCGGCAGCGACCTGGTGCTTATCGACACTGCCGGTCGTCTGCACACGAGCCCCGAGCTCATGCGCGAGCTTGCCAAGGTGGTTAACGTGACGCGTAAGCGCGCCGCCAATATGGCCGCCGGCCCCATGCCCGTCTCAGTCGTGCTCGTGATCGATGCCGCCACCGGCCAGAACGGTCTGAACCAGGCGCTCGAGTTTAACGAGGCACTGGGCCTGGACGGTATTATCATGACGAAGCTCGACGGCACGGCTAAGGGCGGTATCGCCATGGCCGTGGCCGAGAAGCTCAAGCTCCCGATCCTACGCGTGGGCGTGGGCGAGCAGGTCGATGACCTGCAGGAGTTCAATGCCAAAGATTTCTGCCGCGCCCTGGTGGGCGAGTCCAATTAAGGAGTGACTAGTGTTTGATTCCCTGAGCGATCGCCTCAACGACACATTTGACCGCCTGCGCGGCAAGGGCAAGCTGACCGAGGCCGATATCACCTCGGCCATGCGCGACATTCGCATGGCGCTGCTCGAGGCCGACGTCAACTTCAAGGTCGTCAAGGAGTTCGTCGCCAAGACCAAGGAGCGCTGCATGACCGCCGAGGTCATGGAGTCGCTGTCGCCAGCGCAAAACGTCGTCAAGATCGTGCTCGACGAGCTCACCGAGATGCTCGGCTCCACAGAGAGCAAGCTCGTCTTTAGTAACCGCATTCCCAATGTCATCATGCTCGTGGGCCTGCAGGGCTCCGGTAAGACCACGGCGGCCGTAAAGCTGGCCTACCTGCTCAAGAAGCAGGGCCGCTCGCCGCTGCTCGCCGCGTGCGACGTCTACCGTCCCGCCGCTGCCGACCAGCTGGCCACGCTTGGCGGAGAGATCGGCGTGCCGGTCTTCCGTGGCGATGGCGAGCACCCGGTTGACATCGCCAAGGGCGCCATCCAGGAGGCCGTTGACCACCTGCGTGACGTGGTCATCGTCGATACCGCCGGTCGTTTGCAGATCGACGAGCAGATGATGCAGGAGGCCGTGGACATCAAGAAGGCCGTCAAGCCCGATCAGGTGCTGATGGTCGTCGATGCCATGACCGGCCAGGATATCGTCAACGTCGTCTCGACCTTTGCCGAGCGTACCGACTTTGACGGTGTGATCATCTCCAAGCTCGACGGCGATGCCCGTGGTGGTGGCGCGCTTTCGGTGCGCCAGGTGACCGGCAAGCCCATCAAGTTCGTGAGCATGGGCGAGAAACCCGATTCGCTTGAGCCGTTCTATCCCGATCGTATGGCCAAGCGAATCTTGGGCATGGGCGATGTTGTCGGCATCATCGAGAAGGCCCAGGAGGCGGCCGACGCAGAGCAGCTCGAGGCCGCCGAGCGCATGCTGCGCGAGGGCTTCACCATGAACGACATGCTCGACCAGATGAAAGCCGTCAAGAAGATGGGCGGCATGAAGGGCATCTTGGGCATGCTTCCCGGTGGCCAGCGCGCGCTCAACCAGATGGGCGGCAACCTGGACGAGGGCATCTTCGACAAGAACGAGGCCATCATCATGTCGATGACCAAGGAGGAGCGTCTGCGTCCCTCCATCATCAACGGCCAGCGCCGCGCCCGCATTGCCAAGGGCGCCGGCGTGACCCCCACTGAGGTCAATAGCCTTATGAAGCAGTGGGGCGAGATGAATAAGATGATGGGCCGCATGCGCTCGATGGCCAATCAGGCGCAGGCCGGCGGCAAGAAGGGCAAGAAGGGTAAGAAGGGCAAAAAGATGCGCATGCCCAATATTCCCGGTCTGGATGCCATGGGCCTGGGCGGCATGGGCGGACTTTGGACGGGCGGTCCTAAGTCCGATATGGACCTGCTGCGCCAGATGGAAGTGCAGATGCGCAACAAGAAGTAACGACTAGTTGAGTCGTGTATGGCGAAGGCCGCCTGGATGGTATTCCAGGCGGCCTTCGTCGTTTGTTCGTCGTTTGTTCGTCGTTTGTTCGTCGTTTGTTCGCTGGT
>CABSDO010000082.1 GCA_902476475.1 uncultured Collinsella sp.
AGAGACCAGGCCGTCGGCGTCGCCCATCTTGACCATCATGGTGCCAAAGTAGGTGGCGTCCATCACCTGGGCGCGAGCCTGCTCGATGGTGACGCCCTTCTTGGCGCGGAGCTCGGCAAACTTCTGCGCGTACTCCTCGTGCTTCTCGGCATTGCGCGGGTCGATGACGGTAGCGCCGGGAACGTTGATCTCGTCGGGGTTGCCCAGGATGACGATCTTTGCCAGGCCCTCCTCGATGATCTTGGTGGCTGCGACGATGGTGCGCGGATCCTCCCCCTCGGGCAGGACGATCGTCTTAAGGTCGGCCTTGGCGGCAGACTTCATACGGTTTAGGAAATCGCTCATGTTACTCCTTACAAGCGTTTCGCTAAGCTCCAGGCGCCCGGCTGTTCACGAATAAACCCGCTGCTAGCGGGTTTACCTTTCAATTATGTACGCCGCGGTGCTTGAGCTTTCCTTGTGTGGCAAGCTCATTATAGGACGCATTAGCGCTATAATCGCTCTGATAAATATGTCTCGAAGAATGTTCGAGAAAAGCCCAGCTAACGAGCCCGTGGCTTTTGACAAGGAGTATCGATGCAGATTACCTCAGGCCTGGCTGAAGGCTTTAACGCCGGCGCGTACGACATGATTGTCGTCGGTGCTGGATATGCCGGTGCCGTTTGCGCCCGCCGTCTTGCCGAGACCATCGGCTATCGTGTTGCCGTTTTGGAGCGCCGTAGCCACATTGCGGGCAATGCCTATGACTGCACTGACGAGGCCGGAATCCTGATCCACGAGTACGGTCCGCATATCTATCACACCTTTAACGAGCGCGTGCACAATTTCCTGTCGCGCTTTACCAAGTGGACGGATTATCAGCACAAGGTGCTCGCCAACATCAACGGTACCCTTATGCCCGTGCCCTTCAACCATGCGAGTCTCAAGCTCGCCTTTGGTGACGAGCGCGGCGAGGAGCTGTATCAGAAGCTCGTGGAGACCTTTGGCAAGGATGTCAAGGTGCCCATTATGGAGCTGCGTAAGAAGAACGACCCGGATCTTGCCGAGGTCGCCGATTACGTCTACGAGAATGTCTTTTTGCATTACACCATGAAGCAGTGGGGCCAGACGCCCGATCAGATCGACCCCTCGATCACCGGCCGCGTTCCCGTCTTTGTGGGCGATGATGACCGCTACTTCCCGCAAGCTCCCTTCCAGGGCATGCCGCAGGAGGGCTATACCGCACTGTTCGAGCACATGCTCGACCACGATCTGATTGATGTGTTATGCGACGTGGACGCCCGCGACCTCTTCGAGATTGACGAGACCACCGTCAAGATCGACGGCAAGGTCTATGGCGGCGAGATTGTCTATACCGGTCCGCTCGATGAGCTGTTCAACCTCGACTTGGGTGCGTTGCCGTACCGCACGCTCGATATGAAGTTTGAGACGCTCGATATGGACCAGTTCCAGCCCGTGGGCACCGTCAACTACACCACGAGCGAGGACTACACGCGCATTACCGAGTTCAAGAACATGACCGGTCAGATCCTGCCCGGCAAGACCACCATCATGAAGGAGTATTCCAAGGCCTATACGCCCGGCTCGGGCGAGACGCCGTACTACGCCATTCTTGAGCCCGAGAACCGTGAGCTCTATGAGCGCTATCTTGAGCGCGTCCAGAACCTGACGAACTTCCACCCGGTGGGTCGTCTGGCCGAGTATCGTTACTACGATATGGACGCCGTGACCAATTCCGCCCTCGATCTTTCGGATGAGATTATCGCCTGCCATGCATAAAGTCATAACATTCGGTATTCCCTCGTATAACGCCGCCAAGGACATGGACCATTGCATCACCTCCATCTTGGAGGGGAGCAATTACGCCACCGATATCGAGATTATCGTGGTGGACGACGGCTCCAAGGACGAGACGGCCGATAAGGCCGATGAGTGGGAGGCACGTTATCCCGGTATCATTCGCGCGGTACACCAGGAGAACGGTGGCCACGGTATTGCCGTCCTTTCGGGTCTGCGCGAAGCACAGGGCACCTACTACAAGGTTGTCGACTCGGATGACTGGCTCGACGCTGCGGCTCTTTCGACCATGCTGTCGATTCTGCGTGGCTTTGAAGAGCGCGATCAGCGCGTTGACCTGTTTATCTCGAACTACGTGTACGAGAAGGTTTACGAGGGCACGCATACCGCTATTGGCTACAAATTTGCCCTGCCGCGCAAGAAGATCTTTTCCTGGGATCAGATCGGTCATTTCCGCCTGGACCAGAACCTACTCATGCACAGCCTGTGCTATCGCACGGATGTGCTGCGCGAGTCCAACCTTCCCATGCCGCCGCACACGTTCTATGTGGACAACATCTACGCCTACGTGCCGCTGCCGCGTTGCAAGACCATGTACTACGCCGACATCGACCTCTACCGCTACTTTATCGGTCGCGAGGGCCAGAGCGTCAACGAGGCAACGATGGTCAAGCGTCTGGACCAGCAGTTCCGTGTTACGCGTATCATGATGGAGTCGAACCACTTGTACAGCGATGTTGGGTCGTCGCGCCTGCGTTCGTACATGATGGGCTACTTCACCATGATGATGGCGATCTGCTCGGTGCTTACCAAGCTTTCCGAGGAAGATTGCGCCGACGAGCGCCTAAAGACGCTGTGGAATGATTTGAAGGCCTATGACGAGCGCATGTATCGTCGTGCCCGCTACGGCGTGGTCGGGTTCTTCACCAATCTGCGCGGTCGTGCCGGTGACAAAACCACACTCGGCCTATACCGTCTTGCCTCAAAGATCTTCAAATTCAACTAGCTGCTGAGTATTCGTTGCTGATAGGTTGACTGGGCCCCTTGGCCTTTAGTTTGCTACTGCGAACAGTCCTGCTCGCACGGAAAGCACATTTAGTGCTTTCCGGCTCGTGCGGAACTTGTATCAAACTAAAGGCCAAGGGGCCTCTGCAATAAGAATCGATTGTCAGGCTGCCTGAATTTGAAGATCTTAGACGCGCGGTACACAGGGGCCTGGGCTGAAAAGATTTTGGTTGGTAGGTTGCCCGGTGGGTCTTGGTTATGTTTGTCGCGAGTTCCGCACGAGCCGAAGAGCACTTAATGTGCTCTTCGTGCGAGCCAGGACTGTAGAGCAGCAAACATAACCAAGGCCCACCGGGCAACCGGACGAGCTAGTTTACTTCGCGGCGCCGGGGATGCCGTGGGAGGTTTTGGCGGTTTTGGCTCCGTTTACGATGGCGGTTTGCAAAGCCCTTACGGCGAGCATGCCCAGCAGGTCTAGGGGAACGGCGGCGCTTGCCTGGGCGCCCAGTTTGCCGCTGGCGAGGGTGTAGATGGTGTCGCCGTCGTTGGTGGTGTGCGTGGGACGGATGGCGTGTGCGTAGGCGTCTGCGGCCATTTGGGAGACCTTGGTGGCCTGGGCCTTAGTGAGCTCCATGTTGGTGACGATGCAACTGATGGTGGTGTTGGTGCGGTCGAGCGGCATCTGCATGGATCCGGCGGCGGCAAAGGCTGCGAGTTCCATATCGACGATTTGGTCGCTATCGGCTGAGGCGCGCATGCCGGCGACCCACTCGCCGGTGAGGGGGTCGACAACGTTGCCGCAGGCGTTGACCGAAACCACGGCGCCTACCTTAACGGGACCGAGTGCCACGGCGGCAGTGCCAAGGCCGGCCTTCATGCAGGTGGCAGGGCCCATGAGCTTACCTACGGTGGCACCGGTGCCGGCGCCCACATTGCCTTGCTCGAGCGTGGTGGGGGTGTTGTCGAGTGCCTCGCGCACGGCGGCGATGCCGGCCTCTATGTCGGGGCGTACGGTGGGGTCGCCAAAGGCAAGGTCGAAGATACAGCTGGAGCACACGATGGGCACCTGCGTGGGGCCGACGGGCAGACCAATGCCGCGGCTCTCGAGTTCGCGAGCGACGCCGCTTGCAGCCTCGAGGCCAAAGGCCGATCCGCCCGAAAGGCAGACGGCGTGAACCTTGTCGACGGTGTTCTCGGGTCGCAGCAGGTCGGTTTCGCGCGATGCTGGAGCACCGCCGCGAACGTCAACGCCGCCGGTGGCACCCTCGGGCGCCACGATTACGGTGCAGCCGGTGCCAGCCTCCTCGTCCGTATAGTTGCCAAAGCAAAAGCCATCGACATTGCAAACATCGATGGCTTCGAGCAGTGTGTCCATGTTTTCTCCTATCGGTTTTCCGCCGGGCCTTATGCCCGGTCGGGATCCGTACGGTACGGCAAAATTGTAGGCGCTGGGGGATAACCAGCGCCAGATGCAATTACGAGAGTTTTTGAATCGCGCGTGCGACGCGAGCGATGGGCAAGCCCACCACGTTGTAGAAGTCACCCGAAATATCGTGCACAAGCATGCGGCCGCCTGTGCCTTGGATGCCGTAGGCGCCGGCCTTGTCCATGGGCTCACCCGAGGCGACGTAGTGCTCGATCTGCTCGTCGGTGAGCTCGTAGAACGTCACGTCGGTCACATCGACAAAGGACAGGCTCTCGGCGGCATGCGGGGCGGCCGTATCGCCTGCCTTAACGATGCAGACGCCGGTTGCGACCTGGTGCGTGCGGCCCGAAAGCTCACGGAGCATCGTGCGCGCCTCGTCCTCGGTTGCCGGCTTGCCCAGAATCTTGCCGTCAAAGGTGACGATGGTGTCGGCCGCGACCGTCAGCTCATTGGGCTCGGCATGCTCGGCGGCAACGGCGGCGGCTTTTGCGCGTGCCAAGCGTTCAACGAGCGTGAGCGGGGCCTCGCCGTCAAACGGCGTTTCGTCGATATCCGCGGGAATCACGCGAATGTTGTAGCCTGCCTCGCGCATCAGCTCTATGCGGCGCGGTGATTGCGAAGCCAAAATCATAGCTGAATGCCCTCGGCAACCTTCTCGACGGCCTTGTCGCCGGCGAGCGTGCGCAGCAGCTCCAATGCAAAGGGGAGTGACTGTGCCATGCCGCTGGCAGTGATGATGTTGCCGTCTTGCGTGACCTTCTCGCCGGTATAGGCGCCTTCGGGAAAGCTTTTCTCAAAGCCAGGGAAGCACGTGGCGTGGCGCCCCTCGAGCAGGTCGAGCTCGCCCAGGATAAACGGGGCGGCGCAGATGGCGGCGACGTGCTTGGTCGCGGCGAACTCGCAGACCACGTCGCAGACGCGCTGATCGGCGCGCAGGTTGGTGGCACCGGGTAGGCCGCCGGGCAGCACGACGCAGTCGTACTCGTCAAAGTTGATCTCATCAAAGAGTGCATCGCAGGTCACGGGGATTTGCAGCGAGCTTACGACCTCACGCGTGGGCATGATCGAGACGAGTGTGGCACGCACGCCGCCGCGACGCATGACATCGACCATAGTCAGGCATTCAATCGTTTCAAAGCCATCGGCGGCAAGAACGGCAACGCTGGGCATGAGGGTTCCTTTCATAGGCGGCATACAATTAGCCGTCTTATACCCCGAAGACCTCCGCTTGCCACGCTCGATTTCCCAATGTTTAAAATAGCCCCGTCCGAATTAGCTATCCTCACCCATCCTCAACAATTTCAATCTGTAACATCTAGACCCACTTTTGACCCCTAACTGTTACAGATCAAGACAAACGGAAACCGCACCGACAAAACGTCTAAATCTGTAACATCTACGGACCAAAACCGGGTCTTACTGTTACAGATCGAGACAGTCCCCAACAGCACCGCCCCGTTCGGGGAACGACCGCCACAGGTACGGCGGGCAGAGGCTCACTTTTTTCCTCGGTTTTTTCTTGACGGCATCTCACCTGTTGTAGTACCTTGTCTCCGTCTAAAAACGCGTGGACTTTTCTGGGCGCTAGCCACCTTTTTGCCACGCAACCGAGCAGTCGGTTGCGTGGCTTTTTTCGTCTTGGCAGCAGGTACCACATGCGCTACCAGAAGACCGCACGAGCCCACCTTCCGACTGCAAGGAACAGACGCACGAGATGTGCGTCTGCAAGACAGCAGACGGAAGGGAGCCTAATGGCAGGAACTAACACAATCAAACAACAAGCCGCCGGGGCAGGAGCCACGGGCGCGAGACAGGCCAAGGCGGCGCTCCAGGTCTTTGCGGGCGGCGCCTGCTACGGCGCGATGGCCACGACCTACAAGCTCGCCTACGCCGCGGGCTTCACCTCGGCGCAGGGGGGGGCGAGCCAGGCGTGGTTCGGCTGCCTCTTCTTCGCCCTCGCCACGCTCGCGGGCCACGCGCTCGGGCACCGCTGGCAGCGCGTGGGCTGGAAACTCGCCCTTAAGCTCATGGGCCTGGGAGCCCTCACCTGTCTCACCTCAATCCTCTATTGCTACGCCATGAGCGTGCTGCCCGCCCCGGTGGCGCTCACGCTCCTCTTCCAGTTCACGTGGCTGGGGCTCGTGTGGCAGACCGTCATGACGCGCCGACCGCCGAGGCCCCTCCAAGTAGTCTCCGCCTTGGTCATCGTCTTCGGAACGGTGTTCGCCAGCGGCGTCTACAAGACCGGCATCACCGGGTACGACCCCGTGGCCCTGCTCTGCGCGCTGGGGGCGGCCGTGTCCTGCTCCCTCTTTGTCACCCTCTCCGGCAAGGTCGAGGCCCCCTGCTCGTCCGAGCAGCGTGGCGTCATCGTATGCGCGGGCTCCGTGGTCATGTCGCTCACAGTGTGCCCGGACTACGTCGTCTCGGGCGTCCTCGCCCAGGGCATCCTACCCTTTGCCGTCATCGCCGGCTTCTTTGGCATGCTCTGCCCGGTCCTGCTCTTCGGCATGGGCTCTCCGCACCTGCCTGCGGGCCTCTCCACTGTCATGGCCGCCGCGGAACTCCCCGCCGGCCTGCTCATCGCCATGATCGTCCTCGGCGAGCCGCTCGGCGTCGTCGAGGGGCTGGGCGTCGCCATCATCCTCGCCGGCGTGTGCCTGGCACAGGTCCCCTCCCTGCTTGGAGGCCGGGAGGTACGTCGCGCCGCCGCAGGACAAGCCGTCAGCTAGTCACCCCTTCACAGGCGGCCCGCGCGCATCAGGGAAAGGGCCACGGGCCCGGCGCGCGAGGCCGCAAGGACGTTATAAAGCGTCCCCCGCAGAGATGGGGGCGCCAGAGAGAAGGAGGCACCATGCCATTTCCAAAAGGGTTCCTTTGGGGAGGAGCCACCGCCGCCAACCAATGCGAGGGAGGTTATGACGAGGGCGGCCGCGGCCTTGCCAACGTCGACGTCATCCCACACGGGCCGGAGCGCAACGACGTAAGCCGCGGCCTGAGGCGCATGCTCGACTTTGAGCCCGGGTACTACTACCCGGCCCAGACGGGCATCGACTTCTACCACCACTACCGCGAAGACATAGCCCTCTTCGCGGAGATGGGCTTTAAGGTCTTTCGCCTCTCCATCGCCTGGAGCCGCATCTTCCCCAATGGCGACGAGGAAGAGCCCAACGAGGCCGGGCTCGCCTTCTACGAGGACGTGTTCCGCTGCTGCCGCGAGCACGGGATCGAGCCCCTCGTGACCATCACGCACTTCGACTGCCCCATCCACCTCGTCAAGAAGTACGGCGCCTGGCGAAACCGCACCCTTATCGAGCTCTACAAGCGGCTTGTGACGGTGCTCTTCAACCGCTACCGCGGCCTCGTGCGCTGGTGGATCACGTTCAACGAGATGAACATGATCTTGCACCGTCCCTTCATGGGTGCCGGCATCGTCCTCGAGCCCGGGGAGAATGCCCGCGAGGCCGAGTACCGCGCCGCACACAACGAGCTCGTGGCGAGCGCCTGGGCCACCAAGATCGCCCACGAGGTCGATCCGGAGAACAAGGTGGGCTGCATGCTCGCCGCGGGAAGCTACTACCCCTACTCCTGTCGTCCCGAGGACGTTCGCGCGGCACAGGTCAAAAACCAGGAGGACCTCTTCTTCGTGGACGTGCAGGCGCGCGGTCGCTACCCCGGCTACGCGCTCAAGATGCTCGAGCGCGAGGGCATCGACGTGGGCATGACCGCCGAGGACGAGCGCATCCTTGCGGAGAACACCGTCGACTTCATCTCGTTTAGCTACTACTCCTCGCGCTGCACCGCGGGCGACCCCGACTCCGTGGGCGGCGTCGCCGAGGGTAACGCCTTCGCCGGCGTGGAGAACCCCTACGTGCGCACGAGCGACTGGGGCTGGGTCATCGACCCGCTGGGATTCCGCATCACGATCAACGACCTCTGGGACCGCTACCAGAAGCCGCTCTTTGTGGTGGAGAACGGCCTCGGCGCCTATGACGAGGTGCTCCCCGACGGCACGATCGAGGACGACTACCGCATCGCCTACCTGCGCGAGCACATCGAGGCCATGCGCGACGCCATCGAGCAGGACGGCGTCGAGATGCTCGGCTACACCACCTGGGGGCCGATCGACCTCGTGAGCGCGGGCTCCGGCGAGATGGAGAAGCGCTACGGCTTCATCTACGTGGACCGCGACAACCTGGGCAACGGCACGCTCGAGCGCAGGCGCAAGAAGAGCTTCTACTGGTATCAACAGGCCATCGCCACCAACGGAGGCGACCTGGGCTAGCCGCCCGGGCAATATCACTAAGGAGAAAATAATGGCTGAAAAATACGACGACCTGGCCAGATCCATACTCGAGAACGTAGGCGGCGCCGAGAACGTCGCCAGCGTCGCGCACTGCATCACGCGCGTGCGCTTCAAGCTCAAGGACGAGTCCCGCGCCAACACGGCCAAGATTGAGACCCTCAAGGGCGTCATCCAGGTCATCCAGGCCAACGGCCAGTACCAGGTGGTCGTGGGTAACATCGTCGAGGACGTCTACGACGCGGTCATGGAGGCCGGCAACTTCTCGAGCGGCGCAAGCGCTGACGACGAGCCCCAGGGCGATAAGACCGTTGCCTCCGTCATCATCGACCTCATCTCTGGCATCTTCCAGCCCATCCTGGGACCGCTTGCCGCCGCAGGCATCATGAAGGGACTGCTTGCCCTCATCACCTACTTCGTCCCGGCCTTTGCAAACGACGGCCTCTACACGCTGCTCTACACCGTGGCTGACGGCTTCTTCTACTTCCTTCCCGTCGCCCTGGCGTTCAGTGCCGCGCGCAAGTTCCGCATGAACGAGTTCACCGGCGTGGCAATCGGCGTGGCGCTCCTCTACCCGACGATGGTCGCCCTGACCTCGGGCGAGGCGCTCGGCAGCATCGACCTCGG
>CABSDO010000083.1 GCA_902476475.1 uncultured Collinsella sp.
CGCACAAAATGGAAGAGATACTGCGGGTGATGCCCTCGGTGGTGCCGGTGACCTTAAAGTCCATGTCGCCCAGGAAGTCCTCGAGACCCTGGATGTCGGACAGTACCACGGTCTTGCCCTCCTCCTGGATCAGGCCCATGGCGATACCGGAGACCGGGCGCTTAATGGGCACGCCGCCGTCCATAAGGGCGAGCGTGGAGCCGCAGGTCGAAGCCATCGAAGAGGAGCCGTTGGACTCCATGACCTCGGAGACGACGCGGATGGCGTAGGGGAACTCGTTCTCGTCGGGAAGCACCGGAAGCAGAGCGCGCTCGGCCAGATTGCCATGGCCGATCTCGCGGCGCTTGGGGCTGCCCATGCGGCCGGTCTCGCCGGTGCAGAAAGGCGGGAAGTTGTAGTGGTGCATGTAGCGCTTGCCCTCGGTGGGCTCGATGGTATCCAGACGCTGGCCCTCGTTGAGCATGCCGAGCGAAAGAACCGAGAGCACCTGGGTCTGGCCACGCTGGAACAAACCGGAGCCGTGAACGAGCGGCAGGTAGTTGTCCTTCACCATGATGGGACGGATCTCGTCGGCGGCACGGCCGTCGACGCGCTCGCCGGTCTCAACGACCATGGTGCGCATGGCCTTCTTCTCGAGCTTCTTGAGCGCCACGGGGATCTCGCGCTCCCAAGCGGCCTGCTCCTCCTCGGTGAACTCGGCGCGGATGGACTCCTTCAGAGCCTCGACCTTACCGATACGGGAGAGCTTGTCGGCGTCGCGAAGGGCGGCTGCCATCTCGTCGTAGTGGGCGAAGATGCGCTCCTGGACCTCCTCGACGGGCTGGTCGAGCGGGTACTCCTTCTTGACGATGGGGCCGTTAACCTGCTCCCACTCGGCGACGAACTCGTCCTGAGCCTGGCAGAAAGCGGCAAGGGCCTCCTGGCCAAACTTCATGGCGGCGAGCATGTCGTCCTCGGAGATCTCCTCGGCGCCGGCCTCGACCATCGAGATAAAGTCGGCGGATCCGCCCAGCTCCAGGTCCAGATCCGAGTTCTCGCGCTCCTCGTAGGTGGGGTTGACGATAAACTCGCCTGTCTCCACGTTACGGCCGATGCGCACGCAGGCAAGCGGGCCCTCGAAGGGCACGCCGCCAAGCGTCATGGCCAGGGATGCACCCATGACGTTGATGACATCGAAGGGGTTGACCTGGTCGGCGACGAGCGAGGTGGCGACGATGTGCACCTCGTTGCGGAAGCCATCCGGGAAGCTCGGGCGAATCGGGCGATCGATCATGCGGGCCGTGAGCGTGGCCTTCTCGCTGGGACGGCCCTCACGCTTGAGGTAGCCACCCGGGATGCGGCCGGCTGCGTACATCTTCTCGTTGAAGTCGACGGTCAGCGGGAAGAAGTCGTAGTTCTTGCGCTCCTTGGAGACGACCACGGTGTCGAGCATCGTGGTGTCGCCCTGCTTGACCAGGCAGGCGCCGGTGGCCTGCTTGGCAAGCTCGCCCGACTCAAAGGTGTAGGTCTTGCCGTACAGCTCAAAGGTCTTGGATACGAGTGTCATTGTTCTCCTTTACCCCACAGGCCCCTTGCCTGCGGGCTTCTCATGTGACGCGGGCCCCCTGCCCCCGCCACGCTTCAGAGCGTGATTGTTCACGCCCTTACACAAAAAGAGCGCCCCGCTGCGCAGGACGCTCTTAGCATGTACAAATCCTACTGGATGTTGTCGCGGATGCCCAGAGCCTTGATGAGCTCACGGTACTCGACGATGTCGTTCTTCTTGATGTAGGAGAGAAGACGACGACGACGGCCGACGAGCATGAGCAGGCCACGACGGGTGTGGAAGTCCTTCTGGTGGGACTTCATGTGCTCGGTCAGCTCCTTGATGCGCTCGGACAGGATGGCGACCTGAACCTTGGGGTTGCCGGTGTCGACCGGGGTGTTACCGAACTGGGCAGTCAGCTCAGCCTTGCGCTCTTTGGAAACAGTCATTGTTTCACCTTTCGTTTTACGTCGCCCACGGGCGACTCGATTCGCCTCGGACTGGGAAGCCGCCGGTGGAGCGAGCAACCAAGGTCGAGGTACCAACAGGCCGATATGTTACCACAAGCAGCCCGCGCCTGCGCATCATCACCGACCCAACATGAATTCCATCGCACGGAGGCGCTGGTCGGTATGCGTCGCCGCCCACACATGCGAAAGCCCGAGTAAGAACGCCGCCGTATGCGGGTCGATTTTCTCGGCCATGAGCGCATCGAAGGTCATCGACATGAGGGCGCGCAGCCACGCGACCTCACCGGTCGACACCAGCTCGGCACCCGGAACGCTCGACGCGCACGACCCGCACATGAGACCGCCCGCCTGGGGCGAAAAATACGACAGCATGGGGTCTCCGCACAGCACGCAGGCCGAAAAATCGGGTCGATAGCCAACGTGCGACAGCAGCTTAAAGACATATGCCGCCACAAGTAGGTCCATATGAGCCGTGTCGAGCCCGCTGCCCACCAGGGCAAGAGCTCGCTGCGTTATGGCAAAGGTAAACGGGTCCTCGGCGTCCTCGAACGAGCACACGCGCGCGACCTCGGCGATCGCGCTTGCGGCGCAGGTCGTCTCGTAATCGGGCGCAGCGCCGAGCGGCGCCTCCATAAGCTCGGCCTGGGAAACCACGTCGAGTGACCGTCCATGTGCAAGCAGCATATCGACCGTACAGAACAGCTCGCAGCGCGCAGCCAGGCGTCCGCCGGGTTTGCGGGCGCCCTTTGCCACGGCGCGAACCTGCCGCCCCCGCTCGTCAAGCATCGTCAAGATCAGGTCGGTCTCTTTGAGCTTAGTCTTATCGAGCACGAGCACTTTCGTGCGATATGTCCGGGAGCCTGCCATGCGCGCCGCGCGTCCTTAGTCCTCGGCGTTGTAGCCAAAGCGGCGAATCTGGGCCTCGTCGTCACGCCAGCCGGCCTTGACCTTCACGTCCAGCTCCAAAAAGACCTGCGTGCCAAAGATGCGCTCAAGATCGCGACGGGCGTCGATACCGATATGCTTGATCATCTCGCCGCCCTTGCCGATGATGATGCCCTTTTGGCCCTCGCGCTCGACGTAAATGGTGGCGTGCACGCGAAGCACCTTCTTGGTCTGCTCGAGCGCATCGCAGATCACGCCAACGGAGTGCGGGATCTCATCACGGGTGCGGCGCAAGACCTTCTCGCGCACAAACTCGGCAACGAGCGTCTCGTCGGAAGCGTCGGTACCCATGTCCTCGGGGAACCAACGCGGACCCTCAGGCAAAAAGTGCGCAACGGTCTCGATAAATGCATCGACGTTGAAGTTCTTGACCGACGACGTCACGATCTCGTCGTCATATTCCATGAGTTCGTGGGCTGCCTTAAGCTGCTCCATGACCTGTGTGGGGTCGGCCTCATCGGCCTTGGTGAGCACCAGGACCTTCTTGCAACGAGCGCATCTGACGCGCTCGGCAACCCAGGCGTCTCCCCTGCCGATCGGTTTGGTGGCATCAATCAAAAACGCGACAACATCGACATCGTTCAGCTCGAACAACGCGCTCTTGTTGAGCTCGGATCCCAAGCCGTCCTTGGGCTTATGAATACCAGGGGTATCGACAAAGACCAGCTGGTAGCCGGGGCGGTTGACGACGGCGCGCATGCGGCGGCGGGTCGTCTGGGCCACCGGCGAGGTGATGGCGACCTTTTTGCCATAGCAGGCATTAAGCAGCGTAGACTTGCCAGCGTTGGGACGACCGACCAGGGCCACAAAGCCGCTGCGGAAACCGGGCTCCACGTCACCAAAGCCCGCGAGGTTGTCGTCCTCGTCGCACAGGGCGTCGAGTTCCTCGTCGCTCATACCCTCAAACGGGTCGAACTCCTCGACATCCTCGAGCTCCTCGGTATCCACCGCGTCCAGGGACTCGTCGTCCAAAATCTCATCGGTAGGCTGCATATTGTCGGACATGGGAATCCCTTTCTAAATAAAGTCGAGCGCGTGGGCAAATACCAGTACGCCCACAATCGCGGCGGTGATGGAAAGAACGTATACGGAGGCGGCGGCGATGTCCTTCGCACGCTTGGCCAGCGGATGGAGCTCCTGGGTCGCTAGGTCGACGATAGCCTCCATAGCGGTGTTGCACAGCTCGCCGTGAATCACCAGGCCACAACAGATGATAATCGTGGCCCACTCGGCAATGTCGAGCCCCACGATACAGCCGGCAATGACAGTGCACACCCCCGCCACGAGCATGACCTTAATGTTGCGCTCGGTCTTGACGGCGGTGACGAAGCCCTCCATGGCGTAGGAAAACGACTTTAAGAAGGACGGATGGTCCTTGTTCGATCCGGGAATCATAGACGGCTCCTAGTCGTGGGCGTGGTTGGTGATGGGGCCGACGTGGACTAGCTTAGGGTCCTCGCCGCGCTCGAGCGCCAGATCGCGCAGGATGGCGTCCTCGCGGGCCTCCATGACCTCGGCCTCGTCATCCTCGATGTGGTCATAGCCCAGCAGGTGCAGCATGCCGTGAACGAGCATCAGACGGCACTCGTCAGCGGGGCTATTGCCAAAACCGGGGGCCTGACGGGCAATAACCTGCGGGGCCAAGATAATATCGCCGAGCTCGAGCGTCTCATCGGCGGGAATGTCATCGTCAAAGGCCGAATCGCACTCAAACGAGAGTACATCGGTGGTGCGATCGATACCGCGCCACTCGTGGTTGAGCTCGTGCATCTCGTCCTCGTCGACATACGAAAGGGAAATCTCGACTTCACGTTCAACGCCCTCGGCGGCAAGCACAACCTCGCAGATGTGCTCCACCTCCTGCGCATCGAGCAGCGTATCGAGTTCGGCATCGTTGCTGATCAATACACTCAACGGGACTCCTTTCGGTCACGTACGCGTTTCTCGCGCACATCATCATAAGTGTCGTATGCCTCGACGATACGTCCCACCAAGGCATGGCGCACCACGTCGGCGCGCTCGAGGTGCGAAAATGCGACATCGTCGACACGGCCCAAAATCTGCTCAACGTCGGCAAGACCGCCACGACGACCCACCAGGTCGCGCTGGCTCAGGTCCCCGGTGATCACGAACTTGGAGTTAAAGCCCAGGCGTGTCAGGAACATCTTCATCTGCTCGGGCGTGGTATTTTGCGCCTCGTCGAGCACCACGAAAGCATCGCTCAGCGTGCGGCCGCGCATGTAGGCAAGCGGGGCGATCTCGATCACGCCGCGCTCCATAAGCTCATCGGTGCGCTCGCGATCCATCATGTCAAAAAGGGCGTCGTAGAGCGGACGCATGTAGGGATCGATCTTTTCCTCAAGGGTACCGGGCAAAAAGCCCAGATTCTCCCCCGCCTCGACAACCGGACGCGTCAAGATCAGACGGCCCACCTCGTGACGCTTGAGCGCGGCAACGGCGAGCGCCATGGCCAGATAGGTCTTACCGGTACCGGCAGGACCCAAGCCAAAGGTGATGGTATGCGAGCGAATGGCATCCACATAGCGCTTTTGCCCGAGCGTTTTGGGGCGAATGGCACGACCGCGATACGAAAGCAGCACGTCATCGCGAAGCGACGTAGCCTCGTGCTCACCGTCGCGCAGAACGGCCAGACAGCGCGAGACATCGTCGGCAGAAAGCGTGCGCCCGGCAGCAGCCTCACGAAAGGCATGTTCGAAAAAACGCGCCACGAGTTCGACCTCATCCGGGTCACCGCTCACGGCGATGCTATCGCCACGGGCGACCACATGGGCGCGAACCAAGTTCTCGAGTGCACGAAGGACGCCGTCGCCGGCGCCCAAAACGCGCGAGGGGTCGATACCCTCGGGAACGGTAAGTCTAATCTTCGAGGCTTCCATGAACCTCCCTGCGCGCATGGACCAAGCCGGAATCATCGACTCCGATGATAGCAACATCGAGCAGGCACGGGGCTGTGAGTCCACAGGTATCGTCAAGACGGGCATGATGGAACGAGCCGAGCGTCAGGTTGTCACCATACTCGAGCACGGCACGCTCGACCGTGCCCACGCGACGACGAGCGTCGGCAATAGCGAGCTCCTGCGCGGCGGCCCGCATACGGCGGCTGCGCTCGGCCATAACCTCGGGCGGCACTTGGTCGGGCATGTCGGCAGCAAGGGTACCGGGACGCTTGCTGTAGCGGAACACGTGCATACGTGAGAAACCCACACGGCGGCACAGCGCCAGCGACTCCTCGAACTCATCGTCCGTCTCGCCGGGGAAGCCGACAATAACGTCGCAAGAAAGTGAGGCCTGTGGCAGCTTGGCGCGAATCATATGCACCGTGTCCTCAAAGGCCTCGGCGCTATAGGGACGGCCCATGCGATGCAGGGTCGCCGTGCAGCCGGACTGCACAGGCAGGTGCAAAAACGGGGCGATACGCTGCGGATAGCGCGCCATAACCTTAAGCAGGCGCTCAGAGATATCCATGGGCTCGACCGAGGAAATACGCACATGTGGAATAGACGTGCGCTCCATGATGGCCTCGAGCAGCTCATCGATTTCGACATGCTCGTCGGTCGCGCTCTTGCCATCGTAGGCACCCAGGTTCACACCGGTCAGCACCACCTCGGGCACGCCGGCCTCCTGGGCCTCGCGAACTTGCTCGAGCACGGACTCGACAGGCACGGAACGCTCGGGGCCGCGCGCCTTCCACACAATGCAATAGGTGCAGCGATGGTTGCAGCCGTCCTGGATCTTCACGCCCAGCCGCGAACGACCGAGCGCATCGACCACCTCGCCATCGCTGCAGGCGGGAACGCTATCGGACTCAACACCCAGCACCTCGCAAACACGTTCGGCGACATCGATCTTGGACGGCTCGGCAATCACGCGATCCGAAAGCTCCGACAGCTCCTCGGGATGCAAATTGACCACGCATCCGGTCACGACCACATAGGGCTCGTTTGGATGGGCCAGCGCATGACGGACGGCCTTACGGGTCTTAGCCTCGGCCTCGCCCGTAACGGCACAAGTGTTAATGACGATCAGATCGGCATCCTGGGGCTCCACCATCGCAAAGCCCAGGCGCATAAGATCGGCAGTGATACGGTCAGACTCAACCCGGTTGACACGGCAGCCGAGGTTGACGACGGAAATATGGGGTGCGAGCACGCGGGCTCCTTAATCGAGGATATCGTCGAGGGCACTCTTGATACGGTCGGTCACCGACTTCTTACCAGAAGCGACGTCATCGCCCATCTCATCGGCAAAAGCACGGAGCAGCTCGCGTTGCTTATTGGAAAGATTGGTGGGAACGACCACGCGCAGTTGCACGATCAGGCGGCCACGCGAACCGCCACCGCCAATGCGCGGCATGCCGAAATTATTGACGCTCACGGTGTCACCGTACTGGGCGCCGGCGGGAACCGTCACCTTAACGACCTCGTCGGGCATAATGCCCTCGACCTCGATCTCGCAGCCGAGCGCAGCCTGCGCAATCGAGATATCGCTCACCAGGTACAGGTCGTCGCCGTTGCGCTTAAAGCGCTCGTGGTCGGCAACGCGCACGTTGACAATCAGGTCGCCCGAAGGCTCGCCGCGAAGGCCGGCCTCGCCAAAACCGCTCACACGCAGCTGGCGACCGGTCGAAACGCCGGCAGGAATATCGATGTCGATCTTTTCGTGCGAAGGCGTGCGGCCCTGACCGTCGCAGGTCTCGCAGGGATGGTCGATGACCGTGCCCTCGCCATGGCAGTCGGGGCAAGGCGAAGAGGACTGAACCTGGCCCAGGAACGAACGCTGAACCGTCGTGACATAGCCCGTGCCGTGGCAGCGGCCGCACTGCTTTTCCTGTGCGCCCTCTGCCCTACCGGTGCCGTTGCAGTCCTCGCAAGGAGCAAGGCGGTCATAGCTGATCGTCTTTTTGCAGCCGAGCGCCGCCTCCTCGAGCGTCACCGAAAGCGAGATGGCCATATCACGTCCGCGACGACGCTCACGACGGCTGCGGGCGCCACCGCCGGCACCGCCGCCAAAGAACGACGAGAACAAGTCGTCCATGCCCATGCCACCAAAGATATCGTTGATATCGACGTAGCCCGAACCACCAGGGCCGTCGGCAGTGCCGTAACGGTCGTAGTTAGCACGCTTCTGCTCATCGGAAAGAACGGAATAGGCCTCGTTGAGCTCCTTGAACTTGGCCTCGGCCTCGGGGTCGTCCGAAACATCCGGATGTACGGTACGGGCCTTCTTTAGAAACGCACGCTTAATCGTCCGCGCGTCGGCATCCTTGTCGACGCCAAGCACCTCGTAGTAATCCCTATTTTCCGACACGACCGAATCCTTCCGACTTTCATTATTGTCACAGTGCGTCCTATACCCAAGCTGGGCCGACCGCAAACAGAGGGTTTGATGTTATTGCATTTGGTACGGCGAAAGCATGGCCCGTTGCGAGCAGCTCGCAAACCAAACCGACACGAGCGCGAACATGAAGCCGTTGGCAAAACCGTTGGCAAACTGCATCGCGCCGCGCTTCCACCACAGCAGGCTGCGATGAAGCACACCGTCCGAAAGCACCATGAACAGGCCCATGGTAAACGGAATAAAGCACATCACGGCAAAGGCCGAGAACACGCCCGAGATGGCCGAGAGTACCAAAAACGGCGCCACGATGCCCATCAAGTAAAAACCGGTACGAGCTTTGCCTTCCAAGCGCTCGGCCTCAACATGGGCGCGGCCCACCAGGTCGCCGCCCGCGGCACCGTTGGTGCCAGCATGACCCATGCCGCCAATGCGGACCTCGTCGCCATCGTGCGTGCCGGCAGGAAACTCAATCGTCTGCTCGGAGGTTACGCGAGTACGACCGCTGCCACCGCAATCGGGGCAGGGGTCGGCCAC
>CABSDO010000084.1 GCA_902476475.1 uncultured Collinsella sp.
TTCCGTGCTACCGACCAGTGGTTTGTCTCGATGGACAAGACCGGTTTGCGCGAGCAGGCTGGCAAAGAGGTCCGCGAGAACGTCAAGTGGTATCCGGCCCACGCCGCCAACCGCATCGGCGCCATGGTCGAGCAGCGTCCCGACTGGTGCATCAGCCGTCAGCGCAACTGGGGCGTGCCTATCCCCAGCTACACCTGCGCCGACTGCGGCGAGAAGGTCATGAACGACGCTACGCTCGACGCAGTCATCAAGCTCTTCCACGAGAAGGGCTCCGACGCCTGGTTCACCGACGCTCCCGAGAGTTACCTGGGCGAGGCCTGCGTCTGCCCCAAGTGCGGCGGGCATCATCTCAAGGCAGATAAGGACATCCTCGACGTGTGGTGGGATTCCGGCGTCTCCTGGAAGGCCGTCTGCGAGTACCGTCCCGAGCTGGAGTATCCGGCGGATGTGTACCTCGAGGGCTCCGACCAGCACCGCGGTTGGTTCCAGAGCTCGCTGCTCACCTCGGTGGGTGCCAACGGCCATGCTCCGTACAAGGCGGTCGTCTCGCAGGGCTTCACGCTCGACGGTCAGGGCCGCAAGATGTCCAAGTCGCTCGGCAACGTCATCGACCCCAACAAGGTCTGCGACGAGATGGGCGCTGACATCATTCGCCTGTGGGTCGCCTCGGTCGACACCAGCTCCGACGTTTCCATCGACCACGAGATTCTCGCCCGTACGTCTGATGCCTACCGTCGTTTCCGCAACACGCTGCGCTTCTTGCTCTCCGAGCTCGAGGGTCAGTTTGAGCCCGAGACCGACGGCGTCGCCTTTGCCGACCTGTTGCCGCTCGACAAGCTCATGGTTGCCCGTCTGACCCAGGTCCAGGCCGAGGTCGACGACGCTTACTCTTGCTACGAGTTCCCGCGCGCTTACCGTGCGCTCTACGACTTCGTGGTTACCGAGCTCTCCAACGTGTATCTCGACGCCCTGAAGGACCGTCTGTACTGTGAGAAGCCCGGCTCGCTCGAGCGCCGCAGCGCCCAGACCGTGCTGGCCGAGCTCTTCTCGATGCTCATGCGCGACCTTCAGCCGATCCTGTCCTACACGGTTGACGAGGCCATGGCCTATGCGCCCGCCGGCTGCGTCGATCACCAGAAGTACGCCGCGCTGCTCGATTGGTACAAGTCGCCCATCACGTTCGACGAGGCCAATGAGTTTGAGGGCGTGCTCGAGGCTTCACTCGAGCTCCGTAGCGCCGTGACCAAGGCCCTTGAGGATGCCCGCTCCGCCGGTACCTTCACCAAAAGCCAGCAGGTCCGCGTCAAGGCGGTCGTTCCCGCCGAGATGTACGCGCTGCTGACCGGTGATAAGGCCGTCGACCTGGCCGAGTTCTACATCGTTTCCGATGTTGAGCTGACCCAGGGCGAGGAACTCTCCGTTGCCATTGAAGCTGCCGAGGGCGAGTGCTGCGACCGTTGCTGGAACTACCGCACCACCGTTGGCGAGTACAACGGCCACGCACATATCTGTAAGCGCTGCGCGAATGCCCTTTAAGGCACGGTAACTCGGCATTTTTGTTATAGGGAGAATTTGGACGCCTTCGGCCCATTTGCTCCGCTGAATAAAAGCGGCATTCTGTTTTTCGGAATGCCGCTTTCTTTTTATGCTGGTTATTTATCTGGCGTTAGCGAATATGTCGTGCGCTCTGCGTGTGGCAATATAAGATGGTTAATTGCGTTAAACGTAATTCAAGTTCTTGAAGGTAGGGGATTGATTTGGGTCGTGCTGGGGATATGACGCCGCCTTTGCGTTGGCGGTTGGGTGTTGCTGGCGGGGTGGCGCTCGTTGTGCTGCTCGTTGACCAGTTGACCAAGCTTGCGGTTCGTGCCGTGGGCGATGCACTGCATGTGACCGTCATCCCCGGCGTGATCGACTTCCTGTTTGTCCGTAATATCGGCGCTGCCTTTAGCATGGGCGAGGGGCATGGCATCGCGTTTGCCGTGCTGGCGCTGGCGGTCATTGTCGCTATTGCCGTGTACCTCGTTCGTGCACCCCAGCTCGCCCATCTTGAGGTTGTGGGCATGGCGATGGTTGCGGGCGGTGCTATCGGCAACGCGATCGATCGCCTGGCTTTTGGCTTTGTGACCGATTTTATTGCCACCACCTTCATCGACTTTCCCGTCTTTAACGTGGCCGATATCGGCATCACCGTAGGCGTTGTGCTTGCCCTCATCGGCTACATGTTCTTGAGCCCTGCGGCCCGCGAAGTCGATGCGACTGCCGAGCTCAATGCCCGTGATGAGGCCCGCGCCAAGCGCAAAGCCAAGCAGCGTGGGGAGCGTGCCCGCAAGATTCGCGAAAGGAATGAGCGTTAATGGCCGACATCCATATTCTTGTTGCCGACGATTGCTCTGGCCAGCGTCTTGACGCCTTTCTGGGTGCCAACGACGGCTGCCCCACGCGCTCCGCTTGCGCGCATCTGATCGAGGGCGGCGCCGTAATCGTGAACGGCGAGACCTGCCTATCAAAAAAATATGCTGTGCGCTCCGGTGACCGCATCTCGGTCGACCTGCCCGAGCCGCATGATCCCACTGATGTGATTCCCGAGGCCATCCCCCTCGATATCCGTTACGAGGACGACTGCCTCATCGTGCTCTCCAAGCAGCGCGGCCTGGTGTGCCATCCCGCCCATGGCCACGAGAGCGGCACGCTTGCGAACGCTCTGGTCTACCACTGCGGCATTGACCATCTGGGTACCGTGCAGGGCGAGGACCGCCCCGGCATCGTGCATCGTTTGGATCGCGATACCTCGGGCCTCATGCTTGCGGCAAAAGACGACGACACGCAGCGCGCACTCCAAAATCTCATTCGCACGCGCACGCTCGATCGTCGCTATATCACGCTCGTTCACGGACATATCGCTATGGATGAGGGCACCATTAACACCGGCATTGCCCGTTCTACGCGTGACCGTGTCAAGATGGCGGTTTCGGACGATCCTTTCGCGCGCCAGGCCATTACGACCTTTAAGGTCCTCGAGCGCTTCGATTCCACGCGTTTTGACGATGGTTATACGCTCGTTGAGTGCCATCTGTTTACCGGTCGCACGCACCAGATTCGCGTGCATATGCGTCATATCAACCACGCCTGCGTGGGCGATCCGCTCTACGGCAAGTGCGATGCACGCGCCGATCAGGGTTTGACCAGGCAATTCCTTCATTCCTGGCGTGTTGCATTCGACCATCCCGTGACGGGGGAGCGCATTGAGTGCCGTGATGAGCTGCCGTGGGATCTCGCCGCCGTTCTGGATGACCTAGCCCCGCGCTCGCTCGGCCGCACTGCCGCCGGCGACGAAATCGTTCCGCAGCTCGGTCTGCTCGAACCCTAACCAGTATTAGGTGGTTTCTTGAACTCGGTTAGCCTACGGTAAGATATACGGTTGTTTACGTAACGCGTTCCTGGGAGCCTGCATGCTCGCCTTTTTACAAACCAACACGCCCATCGTGATCTTCAACCAGATTGTCGTCACGCTGCTCACGGTCTGCTTTCTGTACCAGGTGGTCTTCTTTGTCATCGGTGCTCTTCGTGGCGAGGTCGCGCCTCCCAAGGCCAAAAAACTCCACCGCTATGCCTTCTTTATCGCGGCGCATAACGAGGAGGCCGTGATCGCCAACCTCGTTCGCTCCATCAAGGACCAGGATTATCCGTCCGAGCTTATCGAGGTCTTTGTGGTCGCCGATGCCTGCACCGACAACACGGCACAGCTTGCGCGCGAGGCGGGCGCCATTGTCTATGAGCGCAACGACCTTGCCCGCAAGGGTAAGAGCTGGGTCATGGACTTTGGTTTCGACCGTATCCTTAACGAGTATCCGGATATGTTTGAGGGCTACTTTATCTTCGATGCCGACAACGTTATCTCCCGCGATTACGTCTCCAAGATGAACGATGCCTTTGACCAGGGCTTCCATGTGGTCACGAGCTATCGTAACTCCAAGAATTTTGGCAGCTCGTGGATCTCGGCAGCTAATGCTACTTGGTACCTGCGCGAGGCGCGCTTTCTCAATAACGCGCGCAACATCTGCAAGACTTCTTGCGCTGTCTCTGGTTCGGGCTACCTCATCTCCGCCAGCGTTATCGAGGGCATGCACGGTTGGCAGTTCCATACGCTGACCGAGGATATTCAGTTCACCACGTTCTGCGCCATTCACGGCATTCGCATCGGTTATGCGCCTGCGGAGTTCTTTGACGAGCAACCCGTGACGTTCAAGGCATCCTGGAAGCAGCGTATGCGCTGGACCAAGGGCTTCTACCAGGTCTTTTTTACCTATGGCAAGCATCTTGTCAAATCGACGTTCCGCTATCATCGCTTTGCCGCGTACGACATGTTTATGACCATCGCTCCGGGCATGCTGCTGTCCCTGATCTCCATGCTCGCCAACGCGACGTTCCTGATCGTGGGCGGTCTTTCGCATGGTTTCTTGGCTACCGAAGTCGAGATGCAGGCGTGCGCCGCTTCGCTCATTATGACCTTCGCCATGATGTATCAGACGTTCTTTATCCTGGCGCTGCTCACGACTATCTTTGAGTACAAGCACATTCACTGCGCGCAAAAGTGGCGTCTGGTGACTAACCTGTTTACCTTCCCGATCTTTATGTTCAGCTATATCCCCATCACGGTGGCTGCGCTGTTCCTAAAGGTCGACTGGGTGCCGACGCAGCACGCCGTCAACGTCACCCTCGACGAGGTCATGCAAGGCGCCAAATAACCACCAACAAAACCTCCGCAAAGGGGACAGGTACCTTTGTGGTGGTTTTTGCTTTTGAGCAGCTGTTCATGGAGATGCACGATGTTCTACATCCCATTTTGGATCTGCGCCTTTGCCGGCGTGGCCATTGATGCCCGAGAGCGACGGTTTCCCAATGGGCTTGCCGGCGCATGTGCCGTGGCGGCGTTGGCGGGTGTTTGGCTCGACCTCGGTTTGAACACAGCGCTTGACCACGCGGGTCTTGCCGTCATCGTGTATCTTGCTCTCGTGCTGACTGAGTCCCTCTGGCGTCGTCTTCGCCAAATCCCGGGCATCGGCATGGGGGATGCCAAGGCGCTCTTCGCGCTTTGCACGCTCGACCCTATGGGTGGCATCGTGGCATTTGCCGTCGCACTCCTGGCCCTGGCCCTCTCCTGCCTCTTCACAAAATCGCGCTCCCTGCCATTGCTCCCGTTTTTAGTGCCGATTTTTGCCATAATCGAGGTCGTGGGTTGCACATTGTAACCGATTGCGCATCCTTCTTAAGGAGCATGCCATGGCAACTAATCAAGAAACGGCCGTCATTAAGGCGCGCATGGACCGTATTCCTTCGGCGTTGTCGCCCGAACTTGTCGAGCGCATTGCCGCTGATCGTGCTTCGGGCTATGTCAACCCGTATCGTTGCAACGACGATCAGGTCATTCGTCGTATTGATCGCGCCGCCGACAAAGGCACGCTTATGCGTCCGGCGTTTATGCGCGATACCGAAAAGATACTTCATCTTCCGGCGTACACCCGTTATGCAGGCAAAACGCAGGTCTTTAGCTTCCGTAGCAATGACGATCTGTCACGCCGCGGTTTGCACGTGCAGCTCGTCTCCCGCATTGCGCGCGATATCGGTCGCGCCCTGGGGCTCAATTGCGATCTGATTGAGGCGATTGGCCTGGGCCACGACTTGGGGCACACGCCTTTTGGCCATGCGGGTGAGCGATTCCTCAACGATATCTACCACGAGCGCACGGGTCGCTACTTTTTCCATAACGTGCAGTCGGTCCGCGTGCTCGACGCACTGTACGGCCGCAACGTGTCGCTCCAGACGCTCGACGGCGTGCTATGCCATAACGGCGAGTACGAGCAGCGTGTGTTTGAGCTCTCGGACATGAGCTCCTTTGACCAGTTTGACCAGACGGTTGAGGATTGCATTGCCACGGGCTATAGCGCAATTGGGCATCTGCGTCCCATGACGCTCGAGGGCTGCGTCGTTCGCATCTCGGATATTCTTGCCTACGTCGGTCGTGACCGTCAGGATGCGATCGCGGCGGGCCTGCTTTCGCCCGACGCTTTTGATGATGGCCGGGGCGGTGCCTACAACAGTTGGATCCTCACGCATGCCTCCATCGATATCGTTGAGCACAGCTATGGTAAGCCGCGCATCGAGATGAGCGAGGACCTGTTTGAGGAAATTCGCCGAGCCAAGCGCGAGAACTACGAGAAGATCTATAGCAAGGGCGGTATCGAAGGCGATTCCGAGGCGGAGCTGCGCGAGGCGTTCGTAAAGCTCTACGACCGTTGCCTGCGGGATCTAAACAGTGGCGACGAGTCCTCTTACATCTTTAAGCACCATATTTCGCGCATTGAGCAGCAGCTTTCCTACTATGATCGCACCTATGCCTGGCAGGACGACAAGGATCAAGCCGTGGTGGATTATATCGCGAGCATGACGGACGGTTATTTCTGCGAGCTGACGAGCAAGCTGTTCCCTGGTCTGGAGTTTCCGCACCGTACCTATATTAACGAACGGTAGTTCGTATTAATTCGGTATACTGTTAGTGGAAAACGTTTTTGATTGATACACGGGATGGCTATGGACGACCTTTTTTCTGCTTCGACGCGCGAGCGTTCCTTTCAGA
Source organism: uncultured Collinsella sp. (assembly GCA_902476475.1). Taxonomy (GTDB): domain Bacteria; phylum Actinomycetota; class Coriobacteriia; order Coriobacteriales; family Coriobacteriaceae; genus Collinsella. Next base: position 6,638 of record CABSDO010000084.1, read on the forward strand.
ATGCGCCGCTTGCGGTGCGCATGCGCCCCAATTCGCTCGACGAGTACGTGGGCCAGCAAAAGGCCGTCGGTAAGGGTTCATGGCTGCGTGCCGCGATCGAGCACGACGTGCTTTCGAGCGTGATTCTGTATGGGCCGGCCGGTACGGGCAAGACGACGCTGGCCCACATTATCGCCAACCATACCAAGAGCGAGTTTGTCGAGGTCAGCGCCGTCACGGGTACCGTGAAGGACCTGCGTCGTGTGATTGATGAGGCCAAGACGCGCCTGAATACGTACGACCACCGCACCATTCTATTCATCGATGAGATTCACCGCTTCTCTAAGTCGCAGCAGGATGCCCTGCTGCATGCAGTTGAGAACCGTACCGTCATTATGATTGGCGCTACGACAGAGAACCCGTACTTTGAGGTCAACTCGGCACTGTTGTCGCGCGGGCGCGTGGTGGAGCTTGAACATCTGAAGGATGAGGATATCGCCACGCTTATTGAGCGTGCGCTCGAGGCACCACAGGGCTTGAACGGAAAGTTCTCGGCCGATGAGGATACGGTCAAGACCATCTGCACGCTGGCAGCGGGTGACGCTCGCTCGGCGCTCACGACGCTCGAGCTTGCGAGCGAGATTGCCGTCACGCGTCCCGATACCGAGGGAACGCCAGCGCCTGCGGCGGGGGAGCGCTATCCCATCACCGTGGATGACGTGAAGATTGCCAACCCGCGTCGCGGCTTTACGTATGACAAAAACGGCGACATGCACTACGACATCATCAGTGCGTTCATCAAGTCCATGCGCGGTAGTGACCCCGATGCCACGATCTATTGGCTCGCGCGCATGATCGATGCTGGGGAGGATCCTAAGTTTATCGCTCGCCGCATTATGATTCACGCTTCTGAGGATGTTGGCAACGCCGACCCGCAGGCGCTTTTGGTGGCGCATGCCGCGTTTAAGTCTGCCGAGGTCATTGGCTATCCCGAGTGCCGCATTAACCTGGCTCAGGCTGCACTCTATGTGTGCTTGGCGCCAAAATCCAACGCGTGTGAGGCTTCGATCGATGCGGCGCTGGCCGATATCCATTCTAGTGGGCTTCGCGAGGTGCCGAGTTATCTGCGCGATCGCCATCGCCCGGGCAGCGATGAATACGGTGTGTATAAGTATCCACATGATTATCCCGAAGGCTGGGTCGATCAGCGCTATTTGCCCGAGGGGCTGGAGCGTGGCGCGTTCTGGCAGCCTGCCGGCCGCGGCTGGGAAGAGTGGCGCGTAGAGCAAAGCGAACGCGACCGTAGCGGTAACGCGCCCAAGTAGGTCCTTGGCACCTCGCACATTCCCTTTGGGTATCTTCCCCCTTCTTTGGGGTACCATGAAAGGCGTCTGTATTTCGATTCCTTCGGGAGGCTTGTATGAGTCCCATTCAAATCGCCCTGCTGGTGCTTGCCATTGCCGGCGTGTGGGCTATTGTTGAGCTCGCGCTTACCCTGCGCAAGACCCGCAACGTTGTCGACTCGCTCGATAAGACCGTGAACGACCTCAATAACACCATCGCCGAGGCGCAGCCGGTGGTGGCAAAACTCGACGGCGCTGTCGACGAGCTTACGCCGGCGCTCGCCCAGATGGAGCCGCTGCTTAAGTCGAGCAAGACGGCAGTTGATGCCCTTACCTCCAATCTCGTAGAGGTCGAAGCCGTGGTTCGCGACATTTCCGAGGTTACGGGCAGCATGGCCGAGGCCAGCAATGCTGTGTCGAGCGTGACCGACTCTGCCGCCGGTGCTGTGCAGAAGCTCTTCAATAAGGTGAAGGCTCCTGCAGCTGACACCGAGCGCAA
>CABSDO010000085.1 GCA_902476475.1 uncultured Collinsella sp.
AGGGAAGACGTGCCATCGCGCCGTTGGGGTTGGCGGCTGCCGCGCGCATTGCGTCGCTCTGGGCGCTGGCAATGTTGGCGGCTGCCATGGTGGGATCGCGCATGACCGCGGCTTTCTGCAGGTCCTTGATCATCTGCTCGTCCTCTTGCGAAGCGGCGATGGAGTTGACGCCAAAGCTTACGATCTCGACGCCGCGCAGGTCACGCCAGTCGGCAGAGAGGACCTCGTTGAGCGCGCGGGCGAGCTCGGTGGTGTGGCCGGGGATGGCGCTGTAGCGGATGCCCATCTCCGAGATCTTGGCAAAGGCGGGCTGCAGGGCGGTGAGCAGCTCGGACTTAAGCTGGCTGTCGATCTTGTCGCGCGTGTAGCTATCGGTCACGTTGCCGCATACGTTGGTGTAGAACAGCAGCGGGTTGGTGATGCGGTACGAATACTCGCCGTTGCAGCGCACGGAGATGTCGACGTCCAGGCCAATGTTGTTATCGACCACGCGGAAGGGCACGGGCGAGGCGGTGCCGTACTTGTTGCCGATGATCTCCTTGGTGTTGATGAAGTAGACACGCTGGTCCTTGCCCGCGTCGCCGCCAAAAGTAAAGCGGCTGCCGATATTGGCGAAGGTCTCCTTGATGGAATCGCCCAGGTTGCCGCTAAAGACGCTCGGCTCGCTGCCGGTATCGAAGACGAACTCACCGGGCTCCAGCGCGACTTCGATGATCTTGCCGTTTTGCACCACGAGCATGCCCTGGCCGTCGTTGACGGCGATGACGGAGCCGTTGGAGATGACGTTGTCCTCGCCGCGCGTGTTGGAGCTGCGGCCGCCGGTGCGCTTGCTGCCCTTGCAGGCCAAGACGTCAGCGGGCATCGATTCGCAATAGATAAATTCCTTCCACTGGTCGGCCATGACGCCGCCGGCAGCACCCAATCCAGCTTTCAAGAGTCCCATGGTGATCTTCCTTTCTCGTCAAAGGCCGGGTGGTATTGGTCAGAATGGCTAATCGTCCTTGTTGTCCTTCATGACAACGGTGGTCTCGGTGTGGCTGAAGGTGTCGTGCTTCTCGGTCAGGTCGAGCTCGCCGCAGTAGCAGTCGGCGTGGGTGGCCTCGTTGGCCGTCTTGAGCTGGCCTACCAGCAGCACGTCTGCGATGATCACGATGATCAGCGGCGCGACGATGTTGATGAGGATGCCCTCGACATCAAAGGTGAGGTAATCCGGATCGAAGGCGTTCTCGCCCATAAAGAGAATCTGGGAAAGGACAAATCCGATCGCAAAGAACAGCACCGAGGCGATAGCGAGCTTGGGCTTGGAGCAGGGAAGCTCGCCGACCATGCGGCCGGTTTGGCCGTTCATGGCAAACAGGTAACCCTTGCCGTTCCACGAGGTAGAGAGCATCCACACGGGGAACAGAGCATAATCGTTTTCTTCCCAGGTGTAGTCGAGCTGCTTGCTTTCGACCGTGGCGTCGTCGTACTCGTCGACGACGGTCTCGCGCAGGGCTGAGATCGTGCTCTCCTCCATGCGGCGCTCGGCGCGCGCCTTGCAGGTTTCGCAATCCTCGTCATAGCGGTTGGCGATGTAGCCGGGCATATAGGCGACCGAGAACGGGCGCAGCGCGTCGTAGTCAAACGGCTCGATGGCGTCCATGTGGCCGTCGGGCATCTTGGACGATCCGTCGACGGGCACGCGCTCAAACGAGATATTGCCCTTACGGTAGGCGTCGTAGTGGTCGGTGGTCGTGACGGTGCGGTCGGATTCCTCGGTCACGGTCTCGTTGGTCGCGTCAAAGTACACTTCGCCGTCCACTCGGGCACCGTAGAGCCAAAACGGCACGTAGACGCCTTGGACCTCGTCGATATGGTTGCCGGTGACGAAGCTCTTGGGCAGCAGGATCTTGCCCTTGTAGTGCTCCTTGAGTGCCGCCATGACGTCGTCGCGCCCGAGCTTGAACGGGATCACCAGGTCGGGGGAGAAATCTCCCGAGAGCTGACCGGGTGCCACGGCGGAATTGCCGCAGTACGGGCAGGTGGTAACGGCGACGGTGCCGTCCGAGACCAGCTCGGCGCCACACGATGAGCAGATGTAGCCGGCGTTTTGGGCCAGTTCCTGCACCGCTTCGTCGACGGCGGGCTTGGGCGTTGTGGCTGCGGCGTCGGCTTTGGCATCTGCCTTGTCCTGGCGCTCGCGATAGAGGGCCTCGACTTCCTCGACTTCAAAGCGCGAGTCGCAGTAGTCGCAGACGAGCTTTTGCTCGGCGCTGGCAAAGTGAAGGGGGCCGCCACACGCGGGGCACTGATAGTTGACGCTCTCGAAGGCCATGATCGGTCCTTTCCGTGCCGGGGGCTATGCGCCGATGGCGCCGCCGCAGTATTCGCAGCGCCCGCTGGCATCGGGAATGGTGGTCGCACCGCAGAAGGGGCACGTGACCGCGGTCTTGGGGGCCTTGGCTGCCACGACGCTGTCGCGCGTCTCCTGGCGCAGCTGCACCAGTGCGTCGCGGACTTCGGTTGCCTGGCGCTTGGCCTCGCGGTACTCGATGGACCCGCGCTGATCGATGGTGGAGTCGTTCACGCGCAGGTCGATCTCGGTAAAGTACGGCGTGTTGACGTGGATGGTCAGGTTAAAGTCGTAATCCAGGTCGTAGCGCGGCGGGTCGTAGCTCTTGCGCTCGCCGTCCTTGGTCTCGCGATAGATCTCGGTGCGATGCTCGTCGATATCCATATCGCAGCCGAGTACCTGCGAGAACTCGATGATGTCGGGGTTGGCATCGCGCCAGCGAGTCTGCGAGGTAATGATCAGCAGGCCCGCGTCCTCGTCGAGCATGATGTTGGTGCGCCCGGCAGAGAGCGTGCGCGTGGGGTTGAACGAGGCCAGGCGCTCGGCATTGGCCTCGCGGTAGGCGAGTTGCTCGCGGATGTCATCCGCGGTGCTGGAGCGATAGCCGCCAAAGAAGGGGGAGAGCTTGCCGACGCACTCTTTGCACAGGTAGCCTTCGTTGATCTTGGTCTTTCCCAAAAGTCCCAGCTCGGTACCGCAAATCGCGCACTCTTTCTTCTCGAACATCTTGTCAAAGAAGCCCATGGCTGCCTCCCATCAACTGGTAGCGTGTGTCACTTTTGATGATGGGTGAGCGCGCGATCTTTCACGATACCCAGACGGCTCAACGAGTCTCCACAACTGGGACAGATGGCCCATTTTTGACCAGTCGCTGGGGACACTCTTCGGCCACTCATTGGGGACGTACTTAAATGAGTGGCGGTTGGGGACGCTCCATGCCGAATGTGGGCGCCGTCCTTGCTATGCCACGGTCACGGCAACCTGGGCGTAGCGGCTGCAGGGGCGCTCGGCGCGCGTCTGCACGGTAAGGGTGAGCACGAAGCGGTCGCCGGGCTGTGCGTCGGCGGGCACGATAAAAGTGGTGCTCACCGTGCATTCCTGCCACAGCGAAAGATCCTGCGCGCCTGCATAGCTCGAAGGATCCACGGCTACATCCCAATGTGCATCAAAGCCCTTGTCGTCGGGGTCGACGATGGTCGCTGCAAGGGTGACGCGCTCGCCTGCTGTAACGCTGCGGTCGGCCGTGACCTCGACAACATATGCCGGATGCGAGCAGATGGCCGGATCATGGGCGCACCATTGCGCGCGGGCGGCAAAGTCTTCCTGATAGGCGCGCAGGTAGGGATTGGGGTTGTTGCCTGTGGGCGTGCCGATGGCGGCAAAACCGGTGGGTGCGTCCGCATCAGGATACCCATCAAGAAACATGCGGCCGAGCAACGTATCGAAGCCGCGGTCATCGATGCCGCGCAGGCCAAACGGCAGCAGCGGAATATAGGTCATGCTGTCGCCTTCGGCCATAAAGTCGCCGCGCTCAAACTGCATCGCGGGTATGCCTTCTAGACCCCAATCCAGACGAGCATGCTTGCCAAACTGAAAGCGTTCGGGCTCGTTTTCGTAGACCTTACCGTCGCCGTAGAGCATATAGCGCGCCATGAGGGGGCCGTTGCCCTGCGTGAGATTTTGCTCGGGCCAAGGAGCCTTAAACAGCGGCAGCGTATCGGGCTGAGCCATCTTGGCGTCGACATAGCCGCCATACATATAGGGCACGCACCAAAAGATGAGCTCGGGAAAGAGCTCGCGCCCATGGTCGAGCCATGAGTTGTCCTGCCCTACGCCATCGGCAACGCCCATCACGCGCACCTTCCGATAGACTCGCTGCTGCACGGCAGACCATTCGGGCGTGGCGCGATAACGCTCGGCAATGCTCATCAGGGCGCGAACGATGGTGTTCATGCCACCCCAGCTGAGCAGCCATAACGTACGCGGATCATCATCCAAAATTGCCTGCGCAATTACGCGAGACCCCTCAGTTTCCTCAGTCACATCACCCTCAAAGGCAACATTTCCCACAAAGGTGCGCTCGATCATCTGGGCGGGCGTGGGAAACGGCGGCTCACCGGCAGCGTCCGCATTCGCCTGCAACTGCGGCCAAGCCTGGGCATATTCATTACTCCAGAGGCTCTCAATCCAATGCTCGGGAAACGGACGATACTCACGAAGCTCGCCGGCCAGCGGATCAGGCTCATGAGGCACAACAGCCCACTCATAAGAGCGACGCCCTTTGGTCCGCCAATGCGGATTCACCTCACCGAGCGTATGAACCCCATCCCCAAGAAAGTGATACTGCGAAGCCGTATACACTACAGCCTGAACATCAAGCACATTAAGATACAGAGCCAAATGAATGAGCGAGTTCATATCATCGACTTCCATATCGGTAGTAACAATCACCCGAGTCAAATTCTGGGACATAGGAGCAGCTCCAATCAAAATCAATTCAGCCAGTTACGCGCAAGGCAAGACGGGACCCACGCCCCCATCGCCACCGACCCGGCGCGCAGCCGGAAGCGGCCGGCCAGGGCCAACGACAGTGGCAACGCAGCGGGGACCGGGGCTTAGTTTTGCAAACATTCCACAGGGGGCATGGGCCGGCGCAGCGCGAAGCGCAAGGCGCCGGCCCATGCATGCCCGAGGACGTTTGCAAAACTAAGCCCCGGTCCCCGCGCCGGGACGGATTATCTATTGACCCTGGCCGACCACTCCCAGCAGCCCACCGGCTCGCCGTCGATGAGTACGCTGCCCCCGTCGAAGTCTTGATAACACAGGTCGTTGAATTGGTGGATCCACACGCCGTGGTTGAACGTCTTTTTGGGCGAGCCGTCGGCCTCGCGATAGCGCCCGGTCAGGTCCTCGACATGACTAAAGTAGGTGAGGTGCACGTTGGCTCCGGCGTCACGCAGGCGTGCCGTGAGCGGCAGAACGGTCTGTTGCGGAGACACGAGTTCGTCGCCCTTGGAGTGCGTAAACCACAGCGGCGTCTTGGCGAGCGCGGCTACGTCCTCCTCCGTGGCGTTGTACCACGGGGCACAGCAGGGAAGGCCGGCGGCGAAGAAATTGGGGTAGTCGGCGCACAGGCGCAGGGTCATAAAGCCGCCGTTGGAAAGACCGGCGACCACGATGCGGTCGGTGTCGATGCGGTCGGCGTGCTCGGCGACAAACTCGTCGATGAGCGCCTTGAGCACGGGGGAGTAGATGCTCTGGTTGGAGCGACCGAGCTGCTCGATGCCGTTGTCCATCCAAAACGTGGGCGACTGCGGCACGAGCACCCAGGCAAAGCCGCCAAAGTAGCGCTGGATTTGCGCCTGGCTAATGGCTGTCACGCGGTTGCCTATATAGGCGCGCGTGGCACCTTCGCCCTGCGTGGCACCCTTGCCTTCGCCGGCGCCGTGCAGGTACACCACGAGCGGGGCCTTTTGGGGCACGACCGTGGTCTCGGGCGCGAAGGGATTGAAGCAGGCCGAGTCCTCTGCCTTAAAGTTGGGCTCAAAGAAGCCGTACTCGAGCGCGATGCCATTGACGGCGGTCTTTTGTACGGCATTGCTCCAGCCCTTGAGCGCGGGGCAGATGTCGCCGCGACAGGTATCGAAGACCAGGCCGCAGGTGGGGTCGTCGCCGTCGTTGCCGGGAAGAGCCGCGAGCTGCGTGACGTGCAGCTGGTCATCGAGCATGCGCGAGCCCATGACGCCGCCTTCGATCTTTTTGGTCAGGCGCTGCTCGGCGACCTCGAGTGCCACATGGGTGCCCACGGCGAGCTTGCGGCCGTTCTCGTCACACGGATACGCGGCGAGAACGTCGATGTAACCCACGGAGGGCGCGGCATGGTCGGCGCCGTGCTCCTTGCGCATCAGGACCTCGCCCGTGCGCTCGTGACGCTCTACATATATATGGAAAGCGTTCGCATCGACATCGTTGGCGCGCACGGTGCAGGGTAGGTCGAGAACGACCTTGCTGATCCAGGGGCCAAAGTCACCCAAGGTGGTGACGGTTGCGTAGGTGCGCGATTTGAGTTCCATGAGCTGCTCCTTCGTGCCGCAAATGCTAAACAAGAGCGGCAATACAATCTAAACATGTTTAGTTTAATGCAGAATTGTAGAACGAGCAGTTGAACTCGGTAAACGGCAAGATGAACACGTAATGAACCGCTAAACATATGTTTAATAATCTTTAGCAGGGCTTTTACTGATGAGCTAGCAGGAGGCGGAGGTGTCTATCAAAGCAAAAGTCCACGAAAAAGGCCATATACCATTTTTGCCAAAATAGACAATCTTCCGTCGTCCAAGTCCGTTTACCCCCGATTTCCTACCGTTCACCGGACTTCAGACGGCAAAACTGCCACAAATTCAGCGCTCCGTGTAAACTAAACGCTGTAAACGTTCAGTAAACAGATTGTTTACGACAGCGTATCCAAGGGCTCGGCAGCCGTAAGGGGTTATAGTCGCCGGGCCAAAGGCGTGCCTACGTCCAAACGGGTAGGCACACGATGATATGGGGAGGGGTCCCATGGCAGTAGATAACAAGCAGATTGCCACCGATGTCCTCGAGCTCGTGGGCGGTGCGGAGAATGTCACCGTTGCCACCAACTGCATGACGCGCCTGCGTTTGACGCTCAAGGATAACAGCAAGGCCGACGTGGAGAAGATTAAGAAGGTCAAGGGTGTTCTGGGTTGCCAGTTTGCCGGCAGCCAGCTCCAGGTCATCATCGGCCAGAACGTGCCCAAGGTGCTCGCCGAGTTCGTCGCCATCTCCGGCGTCAAGCAGGGTGCAGCCGTTGACGAGAACCTCGATGCTCCCAAGGAGAAGTTCGAGATCAAGAACCTGCCCAATATCATTCTCGACTATCTGTCGGGCTCCATGACTCAGCTGATTCCGCTGCTCATGGCCGGCGGTCTGTTCCGCACCATCGCGGCCGTCCTCGGCCCCACCATGCTGGGCGTTCTTTCGGACACCGACCCGACCTATACGTTCCTCTACACCACGCTTTACCAGGCAACGTTCACGTTTATCCCGATCTACCTGGGCTATGCCGCGGCTAAGAAGCTCGGCGCCAGCCCCGTCCTCGGCATGCTCCTCGGCGGCGCCCTCATGGCCCCGTCCGTGGTGAGCGTCGCAACCCAGGAGGGCGGCGGCATCATCTCCGTCTACGGCATTCAGATCGCCGCTGCCAACTACCAGCAGTCCGTCCTGCCGATCATCCTTTCGGTGCCGGTCCTGTACTTTGTCGAGAAGTTCTTTAAGAAGGTCATGCCCGACGTGCTCTCCACGGTCTTTACGCCGTTCTGCACCATGATTGTCACCATTCCCATTGCCTTTATCGTCCTCGCGCCGATCGGCAACGAGCTCGGCAACCTCATCGCCAACGCCCTCTTTGGTCTTGCTGACCTTGGCGGCTTCGGTGTCCTGATCGTCATGGCCGTCCTCGGCGCTTTCTGGCAGCTCTTCGTGGTCTGCGGTATGCACATGCCCGTCATCCTGCTCGCTCAGGTTCAGATCATCGCTGCCGGCTACGATCCCTTCGTCTTCGTTTCCACCAACTGCGCTATGGCCGCCGTCTGGGGTTGCGCCTTCGGTGCCTTCCTCAAGATGAAGAACGCCGACGAGAAGTCCCTTGCCCTGGGCTACGTCATCTCCGCCATCGCCGGCGGCGTCACCGAGCCCGCGCTCTTCGGTATCCTTATGCGCTTCCGTCGCACCATGCTCGGCATGTTCATCGGCGGTGCCATCGGCGCCGTGTTCTCCGGCGTCATGGGTGTTACTTACTACCTCGCCGGCGGTGCCTCCAACTTCCTGGTCTTCACCAACTACCTGCAGGGTGGCCAGATGAACACCGTCTGGGCTATCGTCGGTATGGCAATCTCCTTTGCCATCGCCGCTGCCGTCGTCTTTGTTTCCGGCTTCTCCAAGGAGGAGCTCGCCGAGATGGAGGCCTAAGGCCAAACCATTCGGACGCATATGACCTTACCTACA
>CABSDO010000086.1 GCA_902476475.1 uncultured Collinsella sp.
CACGAACAGATCATGCTCGATGCCATCATTGGCCAGGATCCGCTCGATGCCGAGACCTGGGATATCAACGGTGGCTGGACGACGCGCGAGCAGCTCAACGACATGGAATTTGAGGCATACGAGGAGCTCGTGCGATGGATGGCCGCGCTGCCGCTCTACGCGGTGGCCGAGACCGAGGAGCGCCCGTATCTGCTGGTACATGCTGGAATCGAGATGAAGGCGGCGCGCGCATTTTTGCTTGAGCATGGCGTCGATTGTGCCGATGGCGTTGGAGCGGTGGGTGCCGATCGCGAGCTGCTGCAGCAGATGCTCGCGGTGCAGTCGGCCGATGACCTGCTGTGGATTCGTCACGGCTATTGGGATGCGCCGACCGGGCTGCTTTCTGCCGAGGGCAAGGGTCCGGTCGTGGTGAGCGGTCACACGCCAACGGTGTCGCTTGGGCGCTATTGCGAGGTTGGCGGCCTGGCGGGGCTCGATGAGGAGTCGGGCCGCGGGCAGATTGTGCGCCTGGGTGGCGAGGATACCGCCGGCGTGCCCGATCGCATCGATATCGACTGCGCCGCCGCCACCGGCTCCGAGTTCGGCCGCGTCGGTATCCTGCGGCTCGATGATGGGGCGGAGTTCTACGCGAACATCAACCCGGGCGAATAACGGGTGCAAGGGGTAGCTAATTTGGGAAGGGTTTTTGACTACTTTTGCCCTTCTGCCCGCTAATTGATTTCTCTGGGACGGGGATTAAATAATCATTTGGCTGCCCGCTGGCTAAGTGAGTAGACTTTTTTGGAAATGCCGAGCACCCAACATATTTGCCTCAATAAAACCGCAGGTCACAGACTTGTGCTCTGTCGGTGTGGTCAGGGATTCGGTAAAAATCTACTCACTTAGTTTTACGTGATGCATATTGTCTTCAACGAGGCTCCAGCCGGGGCGATTCCATCGCAAATTCCGGTGACCGGGGCAGCTAATTAGGCGCCGTAGGGGTTGCGGTCGCGCTCGATGCGTTGGCGGATGTGGGCGTATTCGATAATCAGCAGCACCAGGAGTAGGGCCATGATGGCTAGGTAGCTCACCACGGCGCCCATCAGACCCAGCAGGTTGATTAGGATCACCGGCAGCACTACGCTTACGGCGAAGCAGATCAGGTAGATTTTGGTGACGTCGCCGGCATGGCGCAGCACCGTGATGATGGCGTAGAGAAAGTCGATGGCCGCGGTGACGCCGCCGGCGACAACCATCAGCAGTGCCAGCGTGCGGTAGCGCTCAAAATTGAGGCCGTACATGAAGCTCATGAGGGGAATACCGGGACCTGCCATAAATGCGGCGCACACGCTGGTGATGACCACGATCAGTGCCATAACGGCAACAATAATCAGGTCAAAGCGACGACGCTTGCGAGGATTAGCCCAAATGCTCGACAAACGCAGGAGCTGCGGTTTATAGATAAATCCAATGCTCAACAAAATGGCCTGCGCCGGAAAGAACAGGGCATTAAAGTACAGCTGATACTTGTAGGCCAGCGTGCCCTCCATCACAAACTTGGGCATGCTCTCGATGAGGTTGAACAGGAACAGCGCGCCAAAGAGCGGGGCGCACTGGATAAACAGGTGACCAGCCTCGCGCAGACTCATACGGCGCGATTTTTCGGTTTCGAGCAGGGCGAGCGGCGCGGTGACCAGCACGAGCGAGGCGATCGCGGCGATGCCCATGGCCATGGCGGCGATGGGCATGCTGCGCGTGAGGAACAGTGCCACGCTAAAGACCGCGATGACGCCGACGGATCGTAGCGTTTGGCTCATGCCGGCCAGGTAGAGTTTGTCGGCCTGCTGCAGGCGGCCCTCGTACACGTCGGCAATGCCGTCGATCACCTTATACAGGTAGACGCCCAGGCCGATTGTGGCCATCTGCGCATCGTAGCCGCGGGCGCTGCTGTATACCAGGCCGCATGCCAGCGCGAGCGCTCCGCAGATCCAGCGGTTGAGCTGGTAAGAGGCAAAGGACGTCTTTTCGTCGATGTCCGAGACCTGGAAATTGCGCACGCCGTAGTTGCACGCGATCATGATGAGCGTGCCGGTGACAAAGGCGATGGAGAACTTACCGGCTTCCTCGGCGCCCACGAGCTGTGTGGACACGATGGTGAGCAACGGAAACGCCATGCCCCACACGGCGGTGCCCAGGGTATTCCAAAGGTAGTCGCGACGGGTGGCGTGATCTTCGTACTCGGCTTCTTGCGTGGAGAAGCCGCCGCCGTAGACGGCTCCGAGCAGGCGGTTCCACCAGGCATTGACCATGCGGTGGATGGGGCCGGGCTGGCGATTGCGCTCGCGGCGACGGCGTGTGGCCTGGCTGCTGTCGGGACCGCCGGCGTTACGCTGGCTTAGCTCTTGGATTCGTGCGAGCTCCTCGGCGGTGTGCGATGCGGGGAACAGGCCGTTCTCGATGCGTCCGCCCTGCCCGTGCGCCCCGTCCGATACGGTGGGGTCGGCGACGCCATTGCGGCGGGCGATGGCGCGGCGAATGCTATCGATGGGCGTGATGCTCAAAGCGGAGTCCTTTCTATTGCTGCGCTCTAGTATAGACGCGACGGTGTTCGTTCGTGTTTTTGAACAGGTTGTTCGATAATTTCGGCGGCGCCATTCAGTAGACGGCATTTGGGGACGTTCCTTATGTGCCGGCACTTTGGGAACGTCCCTAAGTGCCGGCATCCGGGGTCGCTCCTTGGTTGTTGCCTGTTCAAGAGTGTCCCTAACGACTAGGCCGCTTGCGTGCGATTTTTGACCGTTGGGCGGGCGCTTCGCCGTTGCCGCAAAAACGTTTTTGCATATCGGGTACAACGGGCTTTACGTGAGTAAAGTGCGCGCCTCGTCCACGTGTCGCGCTTTTAAAGGAGGCCCCATGCCAGGTGTTACCCCTGCAGAAGTTCTGTCCAACTTTGGCATTACGCTGGTCGAAGATCCTGCCGAGAACCAGCCCCGCCTGCTGGTCGACCTGCCGGCAGCCGAGCTCGTCGAGCACGCCATCCGTCGCAACGAAGGTCGTATGGCCTCCAACGGCGCGCTGGTGATCGAGACGGGGGAGCGCACTGGCCGCTCGCCTAATGACCGCTTTATCGTTGACACCCCCGATGTTCACGACAAGATTGCCTGGGGTGCCGTCAACCGCCCGCTGTCTGTCGAGAGCTACGAGGCCATCAAGGCCGGCATCGTCGACTATCTCAACGAGCGCGATGTGTTCGTCACCCGCGGCATGGCCGGCGCCGACCGCAACCACACGCGTCGACTGCTCGTTGCCTGCGAGCGTGCCAGCCAGGCACTCTTTATTAAGCAGATGCTCGCTCGCCCGCTCGCCCGCGAAATCGCGCGCACCGGTGAGCCGGACTTCTGCGTGCTCGCCGCGCCGGGCTACCAGTGCGATCCCGCCATCAAGGGCCTCAACTCCAGCGCCGCCGTGGTCATTAACTTCCAGGAGCGCGTGATTCTGGTCGCCGGCACCGGCTACTCCGGCGAGATCAAAAAGTCCATTTTCAGCGTCATGAATTACCTGCTGCCCGTCGAGGACGACGTGCTGCCCATGCATTGCTCGGCCAGTATGGACCCCGTCACGCATGAGACCGCCGTGTTCTTTGGCCTCTCCGGCACCGGCAAGACCACGCTTTCGGCCAACCCCACGCGCCTGCTGATCGGCGACGACGAGCACGGTTGGTCCGACATGGGCATCTTCAACATCGAAGGTGGCTGCTACGCCAAATGCGAGGGCCTGGACGCGTTCCACGAGCCCGAGATCTTCAACGCTGTCCGCTTTGGCGCGATCTGCGAAAACGTGGTGCTCGACGAGAACCGCAAGCCCAACTACGACGACATCTCGATCACGCACAACACGCGCGTGGCATACCCTGTGGAGCACATTCCCAACGCGTGGACCAAGGGCATGGGCACCACTCCAAGCGTCGTGCTCTTCCTGACCTGCGATGCCTTTGGCGTGCTGCCGCCCATCTCGCGCCTGACGGCCGACGCCGCCATGTATCACTTTGTGACGGGCTTTACGGCCAAGATCCCCGGCACCGAGGTCGGCGTCACCGAGCCCACGCCCACGTTCTCTTCGCTGTTCGGCGAGCCGTTTATGCCGCTCGACCCCATGGTCTACGCTAAGATGCTCGGCGAGCGCATCGCCGACGGCCGCACCCGCGTCTACCTGGTCAACACCGGCTGGATTGGCGGCGGCTACGGCGTGGGCCATCGCATCGAGCTGGCCTACACGCGCTCACTGGTCGCTCGCGCCCTCGACGGTACCATCGAGGACAGCGAGTTTGTGCACGACGATATCTTTAATGTCGACATTCCCACTACGTGCCACGGTGTGCCCGACGGCATCCTGGTGCCGCGCCAGTACTGGCAGAGCACCGCGCGCTACGACGAGGCAGCGCATAACCTGGCGGTGATGTTCGAGGAGAACTTCGAGAAGAAGTACTCGCACCTGCCCGAGTCCGTCAAAGCCGCCGGCCCGCACGCCCAGGTGTCCGCCGAGGCCCGTCATCGCGGCCGCGGCCTGCTGGGACTCCGTCACTAGCGTCGCCGCGAGTCCATATCCACCACAAAGGGGACAGACACCGTTGTGGTGGTTTTGCTCGCGCGGATGACTCGGGTTACAATACGCCTGACATATCGCCCCCTTCTCCGGATGGGGGCAGCGTAAGCGCTCTTGTGGCGGCACCGTAGGACTTTGAAGGTGGCCGCTGTGAGGGCGCTTTTTGTTTAGGCGCCCTCGCTCGGCGCGCACAATGAAGGGAGAGCGTATGAAGAGCTTTATTGCCGAGAATTCGTTTTGGGAGCTGTTTCCACAGGCGGCTATCGGCGTTGTGGTCGTAAAGGGCATGAAGCCCGCGGCGCAGATTTCCCAGGAGGACGTGGACGCGATTGCCGCGTTGCTCGACCGTGCCAATATCGATGCGGAGCGTCACCTGACGAGTGATACCATCAGCGAGAATGCGCCGGTTAAGGCATGGCGCGAGGCGTATCGCCTGTTCAAGACCAAGAAGGGCGCGCGTTGCTCAGTTGAGAACCTGCTCAAGCGCGTGCTCAAAGGCAAGCCGGTCGGCCACATCACGCCGGCGGTGGATATCTACAACACGATTTCGTTGACTTATGCGCTGCCCGTTGGCGGTGAGGATTTGCATGCTATTGAGGGCAATCTGCGCCTGGCGGTGACCGACGGCGGCGACGCGTTCTTGCCACTTGGCGAGGAGGCGGATGATCCGACGCTGCCTGGCGAGCTCGCCTACATCGATGATGCGGGCGCCGTGTGCCGTTGCTGGAACTGGCGCGATGGCGTTCGCACGGCGCTGTCCGACGATTCGGCGGACGCATTTCTGGCGATTGAGTGCGTGGAGCCCGAGCGGATGGGGGATTGCCAGGCCGCGATCGATCGCTTGGCCGAGCTGCTTGAGCGCTATCTGGGAGCGACGGTTGTCGTTAAGACGCTTGTGACCCGCGACAATCCCTGCGTGGAGCTGTAGCGGCGCCTAGAACCTATTGATGCCCCAAACCACCACAAAGGTGCCGGTCCTCTTTGTGGTGGTTTTTATGTTGATGGGTTAACAAATGGGATGTTTGGGTATGGGTGTTGCCCTATGCGGCTAAGATGTTTACCCGTTAGCATCATGTAAGCGAAAGGCGGTCGTCACCATGCAGTGGAACGACGAGACACGTTTTGAGGACTTTGTCGGACTGATCAGCGGCCTCTACAAGGAGATTCAGCGTATCAAGACGTCCGAAGGTGCAAGGCTGGGCCTCAAAGGCTCCGACGTCATGTGCCTGTACTATCTTGAGCGCAGCAAGGACGGCCTGACTGGCGCCGACCTCGCCCGCATGGCCGGCGTTACCCGAGCCGCCGTTTCGCGCACACTGGCACATCTGGAGGAGGGCGGCTACGTCGAGGTCGATGACTCGGGTGATGCGGCCGTCAAGTACCGTGCCCCGGTGCGCCTGACTGCCCTGGGCGGCGAGAGCATGAGCGAGGCCGATCGCATCATTCGTGAAGTGCTCGACACCACCGGTAAGGCCATGGGCGTGGAGCAGCGCGAGCAGATGTATGCGTCGCTGCGTACGATTCTCAACACCTTGCGCGATATCTAAGGCCGCCAAGGCATTTGCTTCCAATTAACAACTGCATAGTCCCGTTTGAGCGCGTATACCGTGCCGGGGCATTGCTGTTAAAATTCCCCGCGCGAGGTCCGCGCAAGAAAGGATTCGCTATGTCCATTCGTATTATTACCGATTCCGCGAGCGATATGACGCCGGCTGAGCATCCGGCTCTGCGTGTTCTGCCGCTGTCCGTCACCTTTGGCACCGATGTGTACATGGATGGCGTCGACATCGATCACCAGCGCTTTTACGAGATGCTCGTGGAGCGCGATGAGCTGCCCAAGACCGGTCAGGTCAACCCGTACGCGTTTTCGCAGGCGATTGCCGAAGCGCGTGAGGCCGGCGACGAGGCCGTGATCATTACCGTGGGCGCCAAGCTTTCGGGTACTAACCAGAGTGCTCGTACGGCACTTGCCGAGGCGCCGGGCGGCGACGTGTTCGTCGTGGACAGCAATAACGTGACCTTGGGCGAGCGCGTGCTGGTCGAGTATGCGCTGCGCTTGGTGGACGAGGGCCGTAGTGCGGCCCAGATCGCGGCAGCGGTCGAGGCCGTGCGCGACCGCGTGGTGGTTATCGGCCTGCTCGAGACGTTGGAGTATCTGGTGCGTGGCGGTCGTCTGTCTGCTGCGGCCGGCGCCGTGGGTACGCTGCTCAACGTGAAGCCGGTCGTGGCCGCCGAGGACGGCCTCATCGTGCAGTTGGGCAAGGCGCGCGGTTCCAAAAACGGTCGAAACTTGTTGAACCAGAAGGTCGAGCAGGCGGGCGGCGTCGACTTTTCCATGCCGCTGGCGCTCGGCTATACGGGCCTTTCGGACGCGGTGCTCAAGAAGTATATCGATGACAGTGCGGCGCTGTGGGCTGGCCACACCGAGGGCGAGCTGCCCGTCCACACTATCGGCGCCACCATCGGCACCCACGTAGGTCCCGGCGCCGTAGCCGTAGCCTTCTTCCAGCCCGCCAATTAACCGACTTGCCATAAACCACCACAAAGGGGACAGGCACCTTTGTGGTGGTTTATGCTTTTCCGGGTGGAAGGGAGCATGCGATGGCGTCTGAGGGCTTTTTTGAACGGGTATACGAGGTAGTCGAGCAGATTCCCGAGGGGATGGTCGCCACGTACGGCCAGGTGGCGCTGCTCGCCGGCCGTCCGCGAAGCGCGCGCTATGTGGGCTATGCGCTGCACGGCAATCCGCGCCCTGGTCAGATTCCTTGCCATCGTGTGGTGTTTGCCGATGGCCGTATTTGCGAGGGCTTTGCGTTTGGCGGCCCCGATGCTCAGCGTGAGCTCTTAACGGGGGAGGGCGTAACGTTTACCGATCCCATGCACGTCGACTTGGCCGCCTGTCGCTGGCCAGCAGGGCTCTAGCGGCTCCACCGTGGCCAAAACCACCACAAAGGTGCCTGTCCCCTTTGTGGTGGTTTTCCGTTGCAGGTTTACCGGAGCTAACTTATGGAGAAGGTATGGCGGCGCATATTGACGCTAGAAAGTAAACCACGGTGAACTATATTGGTTTCAGCAACGGAGCAGGCAATAGGCGATGAAAAAGCCTGCCCTGTTGAGTTTGATTCGCATTCCTCCCCTCTGTGCGATTCAACGGTGTACTTCGGGAACAGGCCCGCTGGCAACTAACTGCCAGCGGGCCTGTTCCTGTTTGTCGGGGGAGTGCAATGGACAGAGCCGAACCGGTCGGGCACCAAAAAAGGCGGACGCCGTGGCCCCCGCCCAAAACAATCTAAAGCTCAAGCCAGCAGATCGGTCTAGTACACCATGCCCATGGCGTCCTGAACCTCGGCCAGGGTCTGCTCGGCGATCTCGTTGGCGCGTCGATTGCCCTCGTGCAGCACGTCCTTGACGTAATCCAGGTCGTTCTCGTAGCGCTGGCGACGCTCACGGATCGGGGCGAAGTATTCGTTGACGGCCTCGGTCACGTACTTCTTGAGCTGGCCGGAGCCGCCCATGCCAATCTCCTCGGCAATCTCGACCTCGGAACGGCCGGTGCAGATGGCGGCCGTCGAAAGCAGGCCGGATACGCCGGGGCGGTTCTCGGGATCAAACGTGATCATGCGCTCGGAGTCGGTCTGGCTCTTCTTGATGCGCTTGGCCGTCTCCTCGGGGGTCATGGAGATGGAGATCGCGTTGCCGTAGGACTTGCTCATCTTGCGCCCGTCGAGGCCCGGCAGCAGCGGCGTGTCGGACAGCAGG
>CABSDO010000087.1 GCA_902476475.1 uncultured Collinsella sp.
TATCATCCCGTGCTCAAACATTCTCGCTGCGCTGCGAAACTGCGCGCGGGACGATATAGGCGGGCGCCCCGGGGACTACGTTGACGCTGCCTGTCTCGCTCGGGTGCCATCGGGCCAGGGAGGGGCGTCATCTCTGATAATTGCTTTGTTGGGAGGGCTGCTTTTATGCGGCTCTTTCTTTGTTTTTGGGTATATTTGTTCTTGTTGAATTGTTATTGCGGATGGGCTTGGTAATTGGCTTTCCGCCGTTATTTGTAGCCGTCTCGGCTTTGGTTGAGGGGAGACGTCCTTTATGCGTATTGTGTTTATGGGTACGCCTGAATTTGCTGTGCCTTCGCTGACTTCGCTTGTTGAGGCTGGGAATGAGATTGCGCTTGTCATTACTCGTCCTGATGCTGTTCGTGGGCGTGGTAAGAAGCTCGAGCCTTCTCCTGTTAAGGCCAAGGCGCTTGAGCTGGGGTTGCCGGTTATTGAGGCTAATCGTATGACGCCGGAGGTCGTTGAGGCGCTCCAGGCTGCGCGGGCTGATATTTTCTGCGTGGCTGCCTATGGCTGCATTTTGCCCGATGAGGTGCTGCATATGGCGCCGCTTGGTATTGTGAATGTCCATGCTTCGCTGCTGCCTCGTTGGCGCGGCGCTGCTCCTATTCAGCGTGCCATTCTTGCTGGTGACGAGGTTGCCGGCGTTTCCATTATGCGTATTGGGCATGGCGTGGATACCGGCGCTTATTGTGCGCAGGCCTCGACCTCGGTTGCCGGTAAGCATGGCGAGGCACTGACTATGGAGCTTGGCGAGCTGGGCGGTAAGCTGCTGGCCGATACGCTGCCCTCGCTTGCCGATGACACGGCGGTGTGGACCGAGCAGGATGAGTCTCTTGTCACGCATGCTGCCAAGATTTCCAAGCAGGAGATGCGTCTGGATCCGCAAATGGCGGCGCTTGATTGCGTGCGTCATGTGCTGGCCTCGTCCGATACCGCGCCTGCTCGTTGCGTGATTGCCGGCAAGACCGTGCGCGTGCTCGATGCTGCGCCGGCAGATGTGTCGCTTGGCGAGGGTCAGGTTCTCGTTAAGGCCAAGCGTGTTTACCTGGGTCTTTCCGATGGCTCGGTTGAGTTGCTCGAGGTTAAGCCTGATGGTAAGCGTGCTATGGCCGCTTCTGCTTGGGCTGCTGGCCTTCAGGGCGCCGATCTTTCGTGGGGTGTTTTGTCATGAGCAAGTTGTCTCCCGCGCG
This sequence comes from uncultured Collinsella sp., assembly GCA_902476475.1. Taxonomy (GTDB): domain Bacteria; phylum Actinomycetota; class Coriobacteriia; order Coriobacteriales; family Coriobacteriaceae; genus Collinsella. The sequence goes on from CABSDO010000087.1 coordinate 1,233, forward strand.
CAAGCTTGCGCTCGATGTGCTAATGGAGGCCGATCGCCGCGGTATGTATGCGCGCGACGTGCTGTCCTCTCGCGCATCTGCCAAGGCCATTGACCAGCGCGATTCTGCTTTTGCCGCCCGCTTGGCGCTCGGTGTGGCCGCCACGCAGGGTATTTTGGACGAGCTGCTCGATCAGTTTCTTGATAAGCCTAAAAAGGTTGCGCCGCGTGTTCGCATGGCGCTTCGTATCTCGGCCTTTGAGATGCTCTATCTACATACGCCTGGCCGCGTTGCGGTGAGTCAGGGCGTTGAGCTGGTTCGCTGCGGCGCTAAGTCTGCCGCTGGCTTGGCCAATGCTGTACTGCATAAGGTTGCGGACAATGTTGAGGACTTTGCTACTGCGTCCGATGTGGATGAGTCTGAGCGACGTCTGGTCCGTCTGTCGCGCCTGATGGGTCTGCCGCGTTGGCTGTGCGCTCGTATTATGGCGTCGTTTGACACGCCGGAGGGTGCACTTAACTTTGCAGGCAATCTGGCCCCCGCGCCGCTGGCCCTGCATGAGAACGCCTTTGCGACCAAGCTCGATCCGTATATCTCGCAGCTCGTCGCGCCTGTCTTCCCGGGCTGCCATGCCCCGGTTGATGCCCAGGTTACCGTTGCTTCGGGTGTGTTTGAGCGTGCTGCCGCGGTGGCATCTGATCTCAACGCCCAGCTCATCTCCACAGCTGCCACGCGCCCTGGTAGCTGCCTTGAGATTGGTGCCGGTCGTGGCACCAAGACCTATGTGATGATGTGCCAGGCCAAGCGTGCCGTTTATGAGCGTCAGCATACTGCGCTCGATCTGCACGACCGCAAGTGCGACCTCAATCTCGCGCGCCTGCACAAGGCGGGCATCAAGGGCGTGCGAACCGTCTCGGGCGATGCCTGCGAGCTCAACGAGGTGCTGACTTCTTTTGACGCCATGCGCGGCGAGCAGGTCAAGTTCGATACCGTGTTTATCGATGCGCCGTGCTCGGGCACCGGAACCATGCGTCGTCATCCCGAGATCCCGTGGCGTCTGACCGAGAACGACGTGACGTGCGAGCTGCCCAAGTTGCAGCTAACGATGCTTAAGGAGGCGGCCGCGCGTGTGGCTGCCGGCGGTGAGCTTATCTACGCCACTTGTTCGGTCTTTGATGAGGAGAACACGCAGGTGGTGGACGCGTTCCTGAGCTCTCCCGAGGGCGAGGGCTTTTCCGCGGCGCCGGTCTCCGAAGCCCAGATCCTGCAGCTCCCCGAGTTCGAACAGGCCAAGAAGCTCTTATCCGTCCGCCAAAACGACCGAGGCCTTTTCCAAAGCGTCCCCACAAACGCCGACTCCTACGACGGCCACTTCTGCGCCCGCCTGGTCCGCAACTCATAGAGCTACCTGCGACACAAAGAAATAGCCCCGCGATCGATGTTGATCGCGGGGCCGTGTTGTTTCTAGTGGTTATGCGGGCAGTTGGCGCAGCAGCCGCTGGTGGCGCTGGTGCTGGAGCCGCCGCTTCGCTGGTCGGTGTTGTAGAAACCGCTACCCTCAAACTTGATGCCGCTGGCCGAGAACGTCTTGGCCGCCGGAGCACCGCAGCTGGGGCACACGACCTCGGGGGTCTCGGACATGGGATGCTCAACCTCAAACATGTTGCCGCAGCTCGAGCACTTGTAATCGTAGCGCGCCATAATACTTCCTTTTCAGCACAAAGCGGGCAGATCGCTCTGCCCGCATAAATTCAAACAGCTGTAACTGTACCCTATATCGGGGGTTTTATCACGCTTCGCCCCAGAATCTATGGGTGTTGCGCAGGAGCTGTGCAGTTTTGCCTTCGGCGGCCGCAACGTCGGCCTCGTCGGCCTGCCAGGTCCAGTTGCCTGTGGCGACACCCGGCACGTTCATGCGCGCATCGTCGCCTAGTCCCAGGATGTCCTGCAGCGGCATCATCACCAGGGGAGCGTCGCTTGCCAGCGCGTCGCCCATCAGCTTGGCCGCCACCTCAACACCGCTCGGCTCGTCGCCGCCTGCAAAGGAACGCGTACACCAACCGGCGAGCGTCGACGTGTCGTGCGTCGAGGTGTACAGAATCTTGCCCGGCGTGGGATGCACGCCGCAGCGGACGTCGTAATCGCTAAACTCCAGCACGTCCATACCGGGGAAGCCGCAGGTCGAAGCCATGGCTCGAACGCCGGGCGTCAGATAGCCCAGGTCCTCGGCGATAAAGTTGAGCGGCCCCAGCTCGTCATAGGCGGTCTGGAACAGGTCTTTGCCCGGTCCTGCCAGCCAACGCCCGTCGGCGCATGCCTTGCCCGCGGGAATGCTGAAATAGCTGTGGAAGCCCAGGAAGTGATCCAGGCGCACGCGGTCGTAGAGCGAGAACGCGCGGCGCAGGCGATCCATCCACCAGCTATAGCCGTTCTGCTTCATGTGGTCCCAGCGGAACGTCGGGTTGCCCCACACCTGGCCCTCGGGCGCAAAGTTGTCGGGCGGCGCGCCGGAAATCTCAATCGCCTTGCCGGTATCTGACAGCCAGAAGTTATCGGGCTCGCTCCACGCATCCGCCGAATCGTCAGACACGTACATAGGAATATCGCCGATAACCTCGACGCCCTTCTTGTGCGCATAGTTCATGAGCTCGCACCAAGCCAGGTCAAAGCGATACTGCATGTACGCCTGAAGCTCGGCCTCGTCGTGGAAGCGCTTGTCGTCGATCAGATGCTCGTTGTAGCGAGCGACATCTGTCGGCCAATCGTGGCGCGACTCGCCCTCAAAGTACTTCTTAACGGCCATATAGACGCAGTATTTCTCGAGCCAATCGGCATTGCGATGTTTAAACGCGGTGTACAGCGGATCGGCATCTTCGCCGCCACGGGCTTTCCAAGTCTCAAAGTCGGCCGCCAGCTCCTCTTGGCTCTCGGGCAGCAGGTCTATATTGCCCGCAAAGGCCGAAGGCCCAGCGTAAGGGGAGCGGAAGAAGTCCGTGGGGTTGACGGGGAGAACCTGCCAGTAGCGCATGCCCATGGCGGCCAGATGGTCGATAAAACGACGCGTGGGCGCGCCGATCGTACCGGGCTTGCCGTCGTCGGTCGGCACCGATGTGATATGGCACACAACACCCGCACCGTGATCGAGCGGCTCCTGCAGGCGCTGCTCGGCATGGTGATAGATGATCGACGAGCCCAGCGGATACAGATCGAGCGTGATCGTACCGTTGTGGATCTCGCACTCGTGTCCGCTAATCACATCACTCGCGCATTCGCTGAGTGCCGGAATCGTCACGCGGTGTGCATTGCGCAGGCTGCGGTTGATGATGACGGTCGCGGACTCGCCGTCTTTACCGGTACGGTTGTAGGCCATCACCTCGTCATTGAGCGCGAAGGCCTTGATTTCACCGTCGATCATAAACGGCAGCGCGCGGCGCACAGCAGATGCGTTCTTGACGATCGCGAACGTATCGAAGTCGTGCAGGTCTTCCTTGGTCGGCATGGTGCGGCGATTACCCGGATCGGTGAGACCCTCCAAGCCGTACTCGTCACCGTAATAGATTGAGGGAACGCCCGGGAACGTCATCTGCATGAGCGTCGCGAGCCAAAAACGGCTCTTGGCCAGGCCCATCGCGTTCTCGTCCAGGCGCCATTTGCTGCGCTCGCACTCGGGCAGCTGTGACTCATCGGGGCCGCCGCCGAGCACCGAGATAATGCGCGGACGGTCGTGGCTCGAAAGCAGATTAAGTGCGCAAGACAGGGCCTCACGCGGGTAGTTCTCGCGTAGGGTCTCGATATCCTCAGCTGCTTGGTAGGCGTTTTTGTAGCCCATCAAAAAGCCGATGACCATGTCGCGGAAGGGGTAATCCATGGCCGAGTCGAGCTCGGAGCCCTGCAGGTAACGACGCAAGTGGCCATAGCTGATCTTGTTGGAGGCATCTTCCCAGACCTCGCCGAGCAGCAGAGCGTCGGGCTTCTCGGCGAGCACAGCCCTTTTGATTTCGGCCAGGAAGTCATCGGAAAGCTCGTCGGCCACATCCAGGCGCCAGCCGTGAGCGCCGGCGCGCAGCCATTTACGAATGACGCCGTCCTTGCCCAGGAGCCGCTCGCGTACCAGTTCGGAGCTCTCATTGATAGCGGGCATATTGCCCACGCCCCACCAGCAGTCGTATGAGCCGTCCTCGTGGAAATAAAACGCATCGCGCCACGGCGAATCCTCGCTCTGCCACGCGCCCACGCCGGGGTAGTTGCCGTAGCGGTTGAAGTAGATCGAATCGTCGCCCGTGTGGTTGAACACACCGTCCAGAATGATGGAAATGCCCAGCTTCTCGGCCGCCTCGCACAGCTCAGTAAAGTCCTGTTCGGTGCCCAGAATCGGATCGATCTTGGTGTAATCGGCGGTGTCGTAGCGGTGGTTGCTCGCGGCTTCAAAAATGGGGTTGAGGTAGATGGCTGTAAAGCCCAGCTCGGCGATGCGAGGCAGGTCTTCCTGGATACCCTTGAGCGATCCGCCGTAGAAGTCCCAGGTCTTGATGGAGCCGTCCTCGGCGCGCTCGTAAACGGGCGGCTCGTTCCAGTCCTCGACCATCCGGCGCTGGATTCCGTGGCGCGGTTTTTCGACCTCGGCCAGCGTGCGCTCGCGCCAGTTTTCATCGCGGGCATAGCGATCGGGGAAGATCTGGTAGACCATACCGCGCTCGTACCACTTGGGACGCACTTCGCGGTGCTTGTAGACGGTAATCTGGAACGACGGGACCTCGGCGTAGTTGTAAGTTACGCCCTCGCCACCGGTGCGACCCTGTGGTGCGCCTAAGCGGACCTCGGGCTGGCCCTCGATGTTGCAGATAAAGCTGTACCAGATAAGACAGGGCTCGGTGCACTCAAGCTCTGCAGTAAATATGCCGTCGCCCTCGTGCGTCATGGGATACAGAGACTCACCGATTTCATCGACCCAGGTACGCAGGGTAAGCGTTGCCTGGTTGGGGTCGGCATCCTCCAAAATCACCGAGAGCGAAACGGAAGTTCCAGTGGTCACAGCGCCAAACGGAATGCGAAACTGCGGCAGACGGCTGTTGTGTATCAATCTCATAATACGGTCCAGTTCAATAGAATCACGGCCTGCGGGCCATGGGCTTTACGCACAGGAAGTAAGTATATCTGTTGTACACAGGCTGTATAAACAACATCCGTTTACCATCGGCGAACGGTTGTCCTAGAAAATCGTTTTACCAACTACCTACAGAGAAGGGGCGCCCGGTTGGAGCGCCCCTTACATAGGGTTTGATGAGGTTTTGGATCGTCTGTGGGCTAGCGGCGCTTGCGGGTGGCCGTTGCCTTGCGGACGGATGTCTTCTTGGACGGGGCTTTTTCCTTTGCCGGAGCGGCGGGGGAGACCGGAGTCTCCTTGGCGGGCTCGGCCTTTGTAGCGGCCTTCGGGGCGGCTTCGGTCTTGGGCTCAGCCTTAACCTCAGGCGTTGCCTCAACCTTGGCAGCGGTCTTTGCCGCAGCCTTGAGCTCGGTCTTTACCTCGGGCTTGGCCTCAGCCTTGGAAGCTGCGGCCTTGGTCGTGGTCGCGGTCTTCTTGGCGGCCGTCGTGGCGCGCTTGCGCGTGGTGGTCTTGGCGGCCGGTTTAGCCTCAACAGGTGCCTCGGTCTTGGGCTCGGCAGGCGTCTCCTCGACCTTGGCAGCAGGCTTTGCTGCGGCCTTGGTGGCAGCCTTCGTAGCGGTGGCCTTGGTGGCCGTCGTCTTCGAAGTCGTAGCCTTCTTGGCGGCCGTGGCCTTGGTCGTGGCCGTCTTCTCGGCAGCGGTCTTTGCCGGAGCCTTGGTGGCCGGCTTGGTCTCGGCGACAGGTGCCTCAGTCTTGGCCTCGGCCTTTACCTCGGGAGCAGCCTCAGCTTCGGCAGCCTTCTTGGCAGCGGCGGTCGTGCGCTTGCGCGTGGTCGTCGTCTTGGTCGCAGCAGCCTTGGTCGTCGTGGCCTTCTTGGCCGTCGTCTTACGAGTCGTGGTCTTCTTGGCGGCAGGCTTCGCAGCGGGCTTCACATCAGGCTCTGCCTTAACAGGCTCGGCCACCTTCTCCTCGGCCTTGGCCTCTGGCTCGGCCTCAGCCTTAGGCTCCTCAACAGGCGCAGCCTCCTCAACTACAGCCGCCGGCCTCTTGATCTCCGGATGCATAAAGAAGTACAGGTCCAGATACTTATCGGCCGAGCGCGTCCAGCTAAAGTCCTGGCTCATGGCCTGCGTGACCAGCTGGTTCCAGGCGTCGCGGTTATCCCAGAACAGACGCGCCGCGCGGAATACCGCATCGCCCATCTCGTCGCCGTTAAAGTTGCTAAACGAGAAGCCTGTGCCCTCGCCGGTAAACTCGTTGTACGGCTGCACGGTGTCCTTCAGGCCACCGGTCTCGCGAACAATCGGCAGCGTGCCGTAGCGCATGGCGATCATCTGCGACAGGCCGCAGGGCTCAAACTTCGAAGGCATCAGGAACATGTCGGCGGCGGCATACATGCGCTGCGACAGCGCCGGATCGAACTCGATGCGTGCGGCCATGGTGCCGGGGTACTTGTCCTGGAAGTAGCGCAGACCGTCCTCGTAGTCGCGGTCGCCGGTGCCCAGCACCGCCACCTGCACGCCGCCGGACAGGATGCGGTCGAGCGCGTACATGACCAGATCCATGCCCTTCTGGCGCGTCAGGCGCGTGACCATCACCATGAGCGGACGGTCGTCGCGAACCTCGAGGCCCAGTTCCTCCTGCAGCTTGGCCTTGCACACGGCCTTGCCGGATCGGTCCTCCACGGTGTAGTTGGCGGCAATTCGCTTGTCTGTTGCCGGGTCAAAGCCCGCAACGTCAATGCCGTTCAAAATGCCCTGCAGCGCGTAGGAACGCTCGCGCAGTACGCCGTCCAGGCCCTCGCCAAACTCGGGCGTCTGGATCTCGTTGGCATAGGTGGGGCTCACCGTGGTGATGGCGTCGGCATAGCGCAGGGCGCCCAGCATGTAGTTGATGCTGCAGGC
>CABSDO010000088.1 GCA_902476475.1 uncultured Collinsella sp.
TGGACCGTGTCCCGCTCGTGCCTCGTGAGCCTTCCGTAGGACCTCGGGACCGCCCTCGCGGAGCCACTCTTCTTCTTTCCGGACATGCCGTCCTCCGATCTCCCGGGGCCGGCCGATCCGGCCCTCAGGGTATCGGGTTCCCACATTCATCCGTACATGTGCGGATGAATGTGGGAGGTGTTCGGATAAAGTTGATAATCAAGGCTTTTACCTTGGGCTTCGCCTGCGTGCGAGGCCCTTTTGCGTGATACCATTTTGACGGTAATAATCGATGGCCTAGATGGTGGTGCGGAGACGCACGAATGCGCGGTTTTCCTGCGCGTTTGGGAGAATCGGGGTGCAAGTCCCCGGCTGTACCAGTAACCGTAATTCCTCTTGGCTCGGGATGTTCGCGTCGCAGATCGGACGGCGCGCCTGAGCCGTTAAGGTTAAGTCGGATCGCCTCCCATCTTGCATGCGGCTGCGGCGTATGCCGTCGGTGTGCATAGGGCTCTGGAGGGAAGGGGACCCCGATGGGGGAACTCGAGCGCAACATGCGCGATGACGTGGGGCAGACTCAAGGCAACGCTCCGAGTACAGACAATGGGGGACAAATGGATATGTTTGAGGACGAGCGCGAGCGCGCCTCGTTGCATCGCCGTGGCGCGATTGCACGCGGTGTAGCCAAGCGCTGCCTGGTGGCATTCCTGGCCTTTGCGATGGCCTTTGGCACCACACCGGCTCAGCTGTGGGCCGAGGGCGCCGAGGGCATTGCCGAGGCCGTGGCTCAGGCTGCGACACCGAGTGAGGGCACGGGGGCCGCGGACGGTGCTGCCGACCAGGGCAAGGCCGAGGTTTCGGATTCCGGGAGCGCGCCTGCAGCCAGTGCCGCCACAACAGGGGCAGCAACTGGCGACGAAGGCTCGGTGACGGGGGAGAGCCCTGCCTCGAGCGAGCAGTCTTCGACGGCATCCGCTGGCCAAGCAGGATCTGCCGCCGCGGCTGCCGTTCAGACAGGGAACCCGACAGAAACTGGCGATGTCGCCGAGAAGCAAGTCGAGGTCTCGTTCTCGATTATCGGCACCGATGCCGACGGCAAGGCTCAGACCTGGGTGGCACCTACGCAACTCAAGCTTGACGAGGGCTCGACGGCTGCGGACGCCTTCGTTAAGCTGCAGCAGAAGACGGGCTTCAAGGCAGACTACGATGCAAACACGGCATATGGGTTCTACCTCAAGAGCATCACGTCTCCGAGCGATGGCCGCACGCTTGCCTACGATCCGACGACTTATGCCTTCTGGCAGCTGTTCGTCGACGGCGCGTCTTCCTCGGTTGGTGCGAGCGGCATCAAGCTCACCCAGGGGCAGAAGATTGAGTTTGCCTATACGGCTGGTAGCGCGTCCCCTGTCGTTAAGGATCAGGTCGCCGCAAATGTGACCGTCATTGGTCGCGATGCCCAGGGCAAGACTCAGACTTGGGTCGATAACGCGCAGTATGTGGTGACGTCCGGCTCGAGCGCACTTGATCTTACGAAGGTCGCGCTCGAGGCGAATGGCATCGACGCCGTTGCTGCGGGCTCCTTCATTCTGAGCCTTAAGTACAACGGCGTTGAGCTGGGTACGCCGCTCGATTATTCGACCTATTGGCAGCTGTTCATCAACGGCAAGTCGAGCGACTACACGGCAGACAATGTCACCATTCATGCTGGCGATACCGTTACGTGGTTCTACGGTGGCTGGGGCGACCAGTTGCCCTCTGATTCCGTCCATGCTTCCGTTCAGGTTCTCGGTAAGGACAAGGACGGCAAGCAGCAGGTTTGGGCCTCGACGGGCCAGACGAGTCTCAAGGCGGGCTCTACTGCCAAGGATCTCCTTGAGCAGACCGGCCTTACTCTCGATGCTAGTGAATCCTCTTGGGGCTGGTTCCTCAACGGCATTACTTCGCCGTTCGATGGTAAGTCCTATGGCTGGGATGCTGCGACCAATAGCTATTGGCGCTTCTACGTAAATGGCAAGTTCGCCGACGTTGGCGCCGGTGCCTACAAGCTCCAGGAGGGTGACGCCGTCACCTTTATGTATGGTGCTGACGCCGATGCCCTCCCCGGTCAGGTTCTTGGGTCCGTCGATGTTATCGGTCCCGATGTCAACGGCAACAATACTCGCTGGGGCTCGGCAAGCAACGTTTCTTTGCCCGAAGGCTCTACGGCCCAGGACCTTATTGAGACGGTTCTGAAGGCGAAGGGCGTTAAGTACAACGCCTCCCAGAGCGGTGAATACTGGTTCCTGAATTCCATTACTTCGCCGTTCGATCACAAGCCGTATGTCTGGGATTCTGCGACCAATAAATATTGGCACCTGTATATCAATGGAGAGCCCTCCTTACTCTGCGCCAATCAGATTACGCTCAAGAGCGGCGATAAGGTTACGCTTGCCTATACCACCGACGATTCGGCCATGCCCGATCCCGACAAGATTGTCGTGGACCCGAGTGCGACGACTCCTGATTGGGATGCCGAGTGGGCCGGCTACGGCAACAGTGGCAACGGTTCGACCGTAACGGATGCCAAGACGCCTGCGCAGGCCGCTGGTCTTAAGTGGGCCTTCGATTGGAAGGCCGAGTCTGGCCAGCAGTATGCCAACTGCAGCGAGCCTGTCATTGTTAACGGTTTTGTGTACATCGCGACCGAGAACGAGCTCATTAAGATCGATTCGTCCACGGGCAAAAAGGTTGCCTCTGCGCCGCTTGCCTCCAAGGTGAGCTATACCTCTCGTCCGATCTATACCAATGGCCTTATCATCGTTCCGCTCAACGGCGGTGCGGTCCAGGCGATTACTGCGGACAAGCTGATCTGCAAGTGGCTGACGCCTGGTTTGACGGACTTGGCGCAGAGCTCCTGCACCGTCGTTTCGGACGGCGAGTATGTCTATGTTGGTACGGTCGATATTTCGTATGACGAGAACTACAACGCGACCTACGGCAACGGCTCCCTGAAGCGTATCAAGATTGCCACGGGCGAAGTCTCTTGGCAGAACATTGACCCTTCCGAGGGCTATTATTGGACTGGCGCTGCGCTGACGGATAAGTACACCATTGTTCCTACGAGCGCGGGCACGCTTAAGTGCATTGATAAGACGACGGGCGATGTCGTTTCGACCATGAAGCTCGGCGCTGTCGCAAATGCCGATTGCATTGCCGATCCGTCCAATGGTTCGACCTTCTATCAGATGACGCACGACGGAAAGCTCCATGTGATTTCGCTTTCGGCGAAGGGTGTGCTGAGTGAACAGAAGACGGTTGATCTGGGCCTTACGAATAATCTGAGCGCCCCAGCGGTGTCTGGTGACAATCTGATTGTCGGCGGACAGACGGCTACGGGCTCTGCTCTGGTTCTCTATAACCTGAAGACGGGTAAGACCACGATGGTCGCTGCTGCCGACGGCAAGGCGCTGCCGGCTGGCCTCAACGGTATTGCTGCTACTCCGCTGGTGAGTGTTCAGGGCGGCAAGACCTATGTGTACTTCACCGTGAACAGCGCGGATAGCAAGGATTACGTCAACTACTCTGCTGGCGGTGGCGTGTATCGCTATACGCTTGGCGACGCAGAGGCGACGCAGATTTATGATGCGGCTGGCCATTACCAGTACTGTGACTCTCCGGTCATTGCCGATGCTTCTGGCAACCTCTACTACATCAATGATTCGGGTACTCTGTTCAAGCTGGGGGCTGTCGAGTCTTGGACGGTTGCCTTTAATGCCAACGGCGGGTCTGCTTGCGACACTAAGTTCGTTGCTACGGCCGACGGCAAGCTGGTCAAGCCGGCCGATCCGACGCGCGATGGCTACACTTTCGGCGGTTGGTTCACCGATGAGGCTTGCACGCAGGCGTATGACTTCAGTACGCCGGTGACGGCCGATCTGACGCTGTATGCCAAGTGGACCAAGAATGCTGTTAACCCTGGCGGTAATGGCGGTTCTGGCACTAATGGTGGTAACGGTGGCGCTGGCAACGGTTCTGGTGCTGGTGCCGGCACTGGCACGGGTTCCGGCTCTGGCACGAAGGGCCAGCAGGCTGGCGGCGTTGTCGCCCCGGGTCATAAGCCGGCGACCAAGACGACGGTGTCGACCAAGACCGAGACCAAGGACAACAAGTCCGACAAGAAGGACTCCGATAAGTCCGATAAGAAGGACGAGAAGAAGTCTGACAAGAAGTCTGACAAGAAGGACAGCAAGTCCGACAAGAAGTCCGATTCCAAGTCCGATACGGGTGCTGCTTCCACGACCACTGCTAAGAAGTCCTCTAGTGCCTCCGAGCAGGAGGCTGGCACCAACCCGCTCGCCATTGTTGGCGTTGCCGCCGGCGTCATCGGTCTCGCCATCGTCGGCGTGTTCGTGTTCACCAAACGTCGGTAGGTGAGGGCTGTGTCCAATAAATCCAAGGACGCTGACCCCAAGCAACCAGATTCCTCGTTCATTCAGTTCGACGATACAAAGCAACAGGGCGCCGCTTCGGCGGCGTCCGCCTCTCGGCGCAAGGAACTCCTTGGCGTTCTGACTGCCGCATGCACCATTCTGATCGTCGTCTCGCTGGGTTTCGTCCATCCTTCCACAAGCGGTGCCTGGTCCATCGACTGGATCATTCAGACCGTGACGGGGGAGAGCGTCGTCACCAAGGACACCAAGGCGTCTGGCTCGACTACGACTTCGGGCGAGGTCGGGTCCAAGGATTCCAAATCTTCTGATGATACGAATGACGGGTCTAGGGGTTCTGACAAATCTGACTCCAAGAAAGATTCCGAGTCCTCGGACAAGGAATCAGACAAGAACTCGGATAGCAAGAAGTCCGGCGAAAAAGGAGCGGGAAATAAAAAGACTGACAACAGTCAGTCGGCTTCTCAGAATTCGGCAAACTCCGGTGGGCCTTCTGCCGTTCCTGATAACGGTAGTGCCTCCTCGGGCGGCCAGAGCGGCTCACAGGAGTCCAGCTACGTTACGGTGACGGTTTCGGTCACATCGAGCGCCGTGGGCAATCCTGTGTCTTCTAGCGGTACCTTCACCTTCAACAAGGGCGCTACGGTCTATGATGCCTTGTGCGCCCTAGGCCTTTCCGTGGATGCGCGCGGCACGTCGTATGGTACCTATGTCGCCGCTATCGGCGGCCTGGCCGAGAAGGAGCACGGCGGCACGAGTGGCTGGATGTACTCCGTCAACGGCACAACGCCCATGACGGCCTGCAGCAACTACGTTCTCCCCAATGGCGCCAACGTCGTTTGGTATTACGTAACGGGCTAGAGGCCTCGACATGGCGCGCCAAACGGGCGGTTCGGACAAACATCCGAGCCGCCCGTTTTTATGCGAATGGGACGTCGTTTCCCAATCGAGGCTCAACCGGAAATTGCATCCCATTCTTAAGGCTAATTCCGGGACACAGTTTCCGCTAGGACGGCGTTGCGGAAACTGCATCCCATTCTGAGGCTGCAATCTGGGATGCACTTTCCGGAACGGCGCTCATGGGGAAACTGTATCCCGCTCTGAGGACGCAATCTGGGATGCAGTTTCCGCGTGACGCCCATGGGGAAACTGCGTCCCATTCCGGCGCCGTAGCCCGCCTCGCACGCTTTCTTCGGCAGACTTTGCAAACAAAAAACCGGTTGGAACATGATTCCAACCGGCTGCGAAGCGAGATTATGTTGGGTTGTCTACGACCGTGCGCCTTCGAGGAAGAAGCGGCGGCTAAAGTAGTTGTACCAGGTGACCAGGAACGTGGCGATGGCCTTCATGGCCTGATAGCCGATGCTCAAAAACGTGACGCCCACAAACATATACAGGTCGTTGAGGCCCAAACCAATCACCGACAGGATGGTAAAGATCGTGAACTCGCGCTTGCGGCTCATGCCCTCGCGATGGTCGAACACGTACTTCATGCTGAGCCAGTAGTTGACCACGACGGACGTGGTAAACGAGACCGTGGTGCTCATCAAAAAGTTGAGGTGGAACTGCTCGACGAGCGCAATAAGCATGCCCCAGTCGATGCCAAAGGAGATAAGGCCCACGACAGCGAACTTGAGGAACTGCTTGGTATGAGGTTGTGCCAGTGCCTTGCGCACGTAATCACATCCAATGCGTTGATGAATCGAGCAACGAGATACTTTAGAGCTTTTGCATGGGAAGCGTAAGGTCTTTGGCAAGAACTATACGAACTCGCCAAATATTCAAGAGGTAATCCGCAAACGTTGCAGATCTTCCCGTAAACGAGCAAGGCCCACGAACAACGCAGCGCTCGACGCACGTCATTCGCAGGTCCCCCATAGTGCAACGAGGAGGCCGGGCTACTTGGTCTGCTCGCCCTCCAAGAAAATCTTGCGCGTTACAAAGTTGTAGACCATGACCAGTGCGGTAGCGCAAATCTTGGCGATATTGGCTTCGAGGCCCAGGCCGGCGTTGAGCGCCAGCACGATGCCGTCGTTGAGAGCCAAGCCGATCACGGAAAGCACGACAAAGATGATGAACTCGCGGCGGCGGCTCATGCCTTCCTTGTGCGCAAACACGTACTTCATGCTTGCGAGGTAGTTAAAGATGAGTGAGATGATAAAGCCGCTGGTGTTGGCGATTAGGATGTTGAGGCCCAGACCGTAGTGGAGCAGATTCATAATGCCAAAGTCGATAACCGTGGCAATGACACCGACGACGCCAAATTTCATGATCTGCGCAAGGAGCTTTTGCATGGTACCTGCCTTAAGCCGGCGCCGGGGCGCCGTGGGGATGACAAACTTAGCAAGTTTAGCCAATCCCCGCGGGTGGTGCTAGGCGCGCTCCTCGATAGCACCGTTTCTATATGCATCGAGGAGCTGGCGCAGGTCCTGGATTTGGCTGCGGATCTTGGCGCCAGTATCGGTGTCGCTTACCATGCGGCGACGGTCTGCTTGGTCAAAACGGTTGGTCTCGCTTTCGATGTCCACGTTGCGCGTGAGTGCCTCGGCAACCGTCGTAAAGGCCCGGTGCGACTTGAGGCGGCAGCCGCGCGAGCTCGAGATGAGCGTATAGCCGGCGATGCCCGTCTTGGGATGGTAAGCGCGGCAGAAGCCGCCATCGATGACCAGCAGCTTGCCCTCGGCGCGGATGGGCTGCTCGCCCTTGGTAGTTTTAACGGGCGTGTGGCCGTTGATGATGTGGCCGGTCGGCGAGCATGCCATGGGCGCGACGCCAAACTCGCGCATGATGTCATCGCAGACCGAGGGCGACTTGGTAAGCGTAAAGTACGGATCCATTGGCTCGACCCAGGTGCTCTTATCGGCGATATAGGCGCGCTCAAAGGTACGCACCAGGCGTCCGCTGGCGGGTGAGTTAAAGCCAATCCACAGGTACCACATCCAGTCGAGAGCGTCGCGGTCGCCCACGCGCCAGGCGCGGCGGGCGATGTGGTCGCAAAAATCGAGATAATCGCGGCCAGCGTGCCAGGTGCCCAGACAGTTCATGCTGCTAAAGGTGCCGTCTTCGTTGAGCGGAACGCAGCCGTGGAAGAGCAGGTTGCCGTTGGCGACCTTGTACATCGAGCCGTGGGAATAGAGGAAATCGATATGGCGATGCAGGTGATCGGCGGTGACAAACTCGGACACGAGCTTGTCGATGATGTGCTGCTCCTGAGACGTGAGCGTATAGGGGTCCGCCGGGTCGACGGTGGGGAAGTCGTTGGTCGTGAGCGGCCACACGCTGCCGTCGGCGAGCGTGACCGTGCCGGTGTCGTGGTCGATCTTGTCGAGTAACAGGCGGTCGGTCATATCGAACTCGGGGTGGCGCTGGATAATCTGGCCCTCGAGCTTAAAGAGCAGCACGTTGATGGCCTTGATCAGCGGGGTGATGGACTCACCGGCGGTGTAGGTGGCATCGGCAAAGGCGACAAGCTCACGCAGCGAGATGCCGTAGTCGTTCTCCAGGATCTCGTAGTTGTCGTAGCGTAGGTTGTTGCGCAACACCGTGGCGATGCAGGCGGGCTCACCGGTCGCAGCGCCCATCCACAGCAGGTCGTGGTTGCCCCACTGGATGTCGAGCGAATGGTAGGGACGCAGACGGTCCATAATCT
>CABSDO010000089.1 GCA_902476475.1 uncultured Collinsella sp.
GTAATAATTACCCAGGGCGTGCCGCGTCGGTCAGCACACCGACTACGACCGCCTCGTGCTGGAGATCGAGACCAACGGCGCCATCACCCCGCGTGAGGCCGTCGTCTCGGCTGCGAACATCATCAACCAGCACATGGCCGCCTTCATGAACCTCGCCGACGCCCCCGAGGCGGAGGAGGAGGTCTCGATCTTCGCCCCCGAGACCACCAGCGACAACGCTGAGCTCGACAAGCAGATCGAGGATCTCGACCTCTCCGTGCGCTCCTACAACTGCCTGAAGCGCGCGAGCATCCATTCGGTGCGCCAGCTCGTCGAGTTCTCTGAGAACGACCTGCTCAACATCCGCAACTTCGGCGTCAAGTCGATCGAGGAAGTCAAGGACAAGCTTGAGTCTATGGGCCTAAGCCTGAAGCAGTAGCTCGAGCTTTCATATAGAGGAGATACGAGACCATGCGTCACAACAAGAAGAAGGGCCTGAAGCTCGGCACCGATGCGAGCCACACCAAGGCCATGAAGAAGAGCCTTGCTAAGGCCCTCTTCGAGAACGACCGCATCAAGACCACCGAGACCCGCGCTAAGGCGCTGCGTTCGGTCGTCGAGCCGATCATCACCTGGGCAAAGAAGGGCGACCTGCACTCTCGTCGTCTGGCTATCGCCAAGCTCGGCGATAAGCAGCTCGTTGCCGAGATCTTCGACAAGGCTGCTCAGGGTATGTGGCAGGACCGCAACGGCGGTTACACCCGCATCATGAAGCTCGGTAACCGTAAGGGCGACAACGCTCCTATCGTTATCATGGAGCTCGTCACCGAGCCTTGCACGCCTAAGGCCAAGAAGGCTGCTCCGGCCCCCAAGAAGGCCGCTGCTCCCAAGAAGGTTGAGGCTGCCGAGGAGGCTCCTGCTGAGGAGACCGCTGAGTAGACATTCTGTCTGCATAGGCTATATTCGAGGGGTACGTTCGCGTACCCCTCTTTTTTTGTCGCAATACCGTTGCTAGTTTGTTGGGAGCGCCCATGACTGCGCCGTCTGATTTCAATTCGACCCCCGAGCTCGACGCCACGCTCGTATTTCGCGTGGCCTATGATGGCTCGTCGTATAGCGGATTTGCCGAGCAGCCGGGCCAGACGACGGTTGCGGGCGAGCTTCGCCGTGCCATTGAGACGTTGCTGCGCCGCCCAATCGATCTGACGTGCGCGGGGCGTACCGATGCCGGCGTGCATGCGGTGGCCCAATACATCAGCGTGCCTGTAACGGACGCTGAGCTCGCGTGTACGCGCCGTAGGTGGCTGAGGGCTATGGATGCCCTCCTTCCCAAAGATATCGCCATAAATGAGGTCTACAAGGCTCGTAAGGGCTTTTCTGCGCGCTTTGACGCGCGTTCTCGCACTTACACCTATCGCATCGCCGATCGTGATGCGCGGCCCGTGCTGTCGCGCGGTGCTGTGTGGTGGCATCGCTATCCCCTCGACGTCGATGCGATGGCGGCCGCCTGCCCTGCGCTTTTGGGCGAGCAGGACTTTAAGAGCTTTTGCAAGGTCGCCTCTGCCGTGGGCAAACCTACACACCGCTGCGTAATGCGTGCCGAGTTTGGCCATGAGGTTGCGTTTGGCGAGGACATCCTGACGTTTACCATCGAGGGCAATGCGTTTCTGCATTCGATGGTCCGTACGATCGTTGGCACGCTTGTCGAGATTGGCATGCATCGCCGTAAACCCGAGTGGATGCGCGAGGTCATCGATGCTTGCGATCGTACCGCTGCGGGCCCCACGGCTCCTGCCTGCGGCCTTACGTTTATGGGCGTGGATTACGATCCCGCCGAGCTTGTCGTGCTCGACTAGGGGAGGGCTCGACGCGCCGTTCGTCGGCACCTGCCATCTGTGAGCTGCGCGTGTGCAACATCTGTTCTTGGCGTGCAATACAATCGGTGTCTCATTGCTTTAATTTACGGGGTGTACCATGAACCACGGTTTGATTCATTGCTGTCGAGAGGACGGATAACTTGGTTCGACGTGGCTCGCATCCGCGACTTTCGGTGATCCTCGTGGTAGAAGGTTCGCCCAGCTATGCGATGCGTGCGCTCGAGAGTATCCAGAACCAAGACCTCTACGATTTGCAGATTGTCGTTGTCTGCCGCGATGCTGCGCCCGGTGTGCGCCATTCGCTTCAAGTTGCTGCCGACAGGGACATCCATATTGATTTGATTGACGTCGAGGACGCGAAGCGCGGCGCTTGTCTTCGTGCCGGTTTTGATGCCTCGCGCGGCTCTCACATCATCGCCATGAACGCCGATGAGTGGTTTGCTCCGCAGGCCCTTTCCAAGATGGTCGATATCGCGTGCGATACTGCGGCAGACATGGTGTTCCCCTCGGTGTCGCTCGATCGATACGATGCGCATCGCGAGCGTCATTCGCGCGTCTTGGATGCTGCCTCTATTGCCATAGAAGACGAGTCTTCTATGGTGACTGGGCTGCCCCAGTTGATTTTGGGCGGCCTAGTCGCTCAGACCTCTGGCGCGATGTATAGCCGTCCGCTGTTTGAGGCATGCCTGTCGCGCGGCAAGGCGTACCGTACGGTTGAGTTTATGGCTTATGCGCTCTCGCAGGCACGATTCGTGTCCGGCTGCGGCGACGCTTGTTTCCACGCGGTGGCACCTAAGCTTACAGATGCCTTTGATCCCACCATGTATGCCAGGATATCCGATGACACTCGAGCGCTCGACGAGCTTGCGGACTCACTCTCGGAAGCAGATAGCGGTGGTCGGCTCAAGCTGGCAAGCCAAAAGTTCTACTTTGCCGGACTGGTCGCCTGCATCGAGAATTTGTGTCTGAGCCCGCATGGGGTGTCGTCAATTGAGCGTTCCGGCCGCATGCGTGATATGCTCGAGGCGCCTCGAACCCGTCAGATGGTCGCCGCGCTCAAGGACAACCATCGGGGACTCGGTCTGTTGTTTGGGCCGATCGCCAGTGCCAAGCCCGCGCGCTGCGTGATGTGTACGCATCTGGCAGCTTTTCTCAACCGGACGGGCGTAAAAACCGCCTAAACGGCTCATTTCGAAACAAATTTGCATAGAATTGTTTCGAAATGCGTTCTTATACACAAAAGCCTTCAAATAGCGTTAAACTATTCAATCACTGATTGATTGTCTCCGCCATCTTTTGGAGAGAGGGTTTGTATGGCTAAAAAACGCAATGGGCGCCAGGATGCCATTAGAGATATTGTGCGCAATAAGGACGTCCGCACGCAGCGCGTGCTGGTCGATGAGCTCCGCGCTATGGGCTTTGATTGCACGCAGGCGACTGTCTCTCGCGATATTGCCGACATGGGGCTGCGTAAGCTCCCTGAGGGCATCTATGTTCTGGCAGAGGACCTGCACCTGCAGCGTATGGTTTCCGAGCTCGTAACGGGCGTTCTGCGCACCGATAATCTGGTTATGATCAAGGCTCAGCCTGGCACGGCTTCCGGCATCGCCGCCGCTGTTGATGCGGCAGAGCTGCCCGATGTGCTTGGCTCGCTTGCCGGCAACGATACGATTTTGGTTATTGCCCAGACGGCCGAGGACGGCGAGCGTCTTGAGGCGCTGATCAATAAGCTGAGCAATTCTCGCAAGTAGGCGTGCTGGTCGTGCGCTCGGCACTGTGCGCGCTGACATAGTGGCTTGTAAGGGGTATCGACGTTGGTCGGTACCCCCTTTTTTGTCTGCCGGTATAAAGACCGCCCATCAGGTCGCTTTAAACTAAAAAGGCCCCCGAGCAGTTGAATAAGCTGCTCGGGGGCCTTGTTGCTTATGGCCGGATGATTTCTAGCCGACCGTATCGTCAGGCGTGGGTGAGGGATCGGGAGTGGGCGTAGGCGTAGGCGTCGGCGTGCCGCCATCGCCGCCGGTCGAACCACCGGTGGAGCCACCCGTCGAGCCACCGGTCGTACCGGTGCCGCCGGTGGTGTCGCCGCCCGTGGTCTCGGTGGTCGTGGTCGTCGTTGTCGTCGTCGTTGTGGTTTCCTCTTCGTCCTCGTTCTCGTCCTTGTCGTCGTTCTCCGTCTTCTTGGTGTTGTTGGTGCCGTAGAACTTCCAGACGCTGTTGTTCTTGTAGGTGGGCGCCGTTCCGGTCGCAAACTCCTCGCGCTCGGTACCGGTCAGAACGGTGTTCATAAACCGCTTAAAGACAGGCAGGTTGGTGCTGTCGCCCAGCAGGTCTGTGCCGTATTTTTGGATGGGAATCTCGCCCGCGGAATAGCCGGTCCACAGGGCGCACGCCAGCTGCGGGGTATAGCCGCAGAACCACAGGTTGGTGGTGTTGTCGGTGGTGCCCGTCTTGCCGGCATAGGGCTGGTTGACGCTCAGGGCGCCGGCAGCACCCGTACCGCCGTCCTTCATGACGCCGGACAGAACATCGGTGACCGCGGCGGCCTCGCCCTCGGTAAGTACCTGTGAGGGATTGTCGGTGTGCTGGTACAGCACCGAACCGGTGCGAGAGTCAATCTCGGTGATGGCGATCGGCTGGCGATAGTAGCCGCCGTTGGCAAACGTCGCGTAGGCGGCGGCCATCTCGAGCGGCGAGATCGAGCCGGTGCCGAGCGTCATGACGGGAACGTCCTCGATGTTGTCCTTGGCGGGATCGATGCCGAGCTTTTTGACGAGCGAGATGATCTTGCTGTTGCCGACGGCTTCCGCCACCTGGATGTAGCCGGTGTTGGAGGAGTATGCCGTCGCCTGCTTAAGCGTGATGTTGCCATAGCTATGGTTGGCGTAGTTTTGGACCTCGGTCGTGGTGCCCTTGGCCTTGAGCGGCGAGTTGCAGTTGAGGGTGACGTTGGGGTTCATGCCGTTTTGGATGGCAGTTGCCAGCGTAAAGGCCTTAAAGGTGGAGCCGACGGGACGCTTGGCCGTGGCATGGTTTACGTGGTTCTCGTCGGCGTTGTAGTCATAGCCGCCCACCATGCACTTGATGTAGCCGGTCTTGGGGTCGACGACGACCATGCCCATGTCCAGGCCGTCGAGTGAGAGCGTGTCGAGCTGCTCGCGGACGGCATTCTCTGCCACCTGCTGCATCGTGGGGTCGATGGTGGTCTTGACGGTCAGGCCGCCCTTAAAGAGCACGTCGGTCGAGAACTCCTGCTCCAGCAGCTGCTTAACATAGGCGACAAAGTAGGGCTGCGAGTATACGTCGACGCCGCTGCCCGAAATCGCGGTCACGTTGAGGGTGATGGGCTCGGCCTGTGCGGCATCGTGCTCCTCCTGGGTGATGTGGCCCAGGCGCAGCATGTTGTCGAGGACCTTGTTGCGGCGAGACAGTGCCAGGTCGGGGTTGACCGTGGGGTCGTACTGCGAAGGCGAGTTGGGAAGGCCGATGAGCAGCGCGGCCTCGCTCAGGGTGAGGTCGGCGGCGCTCTTGGACAGATAGGTCTCGGCTGCGGCCTCGATGCCGTAGGCGCCGTGACCGTAATAGATGGTGTTGAGGTACATCATGAGGATCTCGTCTTTGGAGTACATGTCCTCCATCTTGACGGCGATGTAGGCCTCGCGCACCTTACGCTCGATGGTCGAGTCGAACTGCTCCTCCTGCAGGATGGTGTTGCGCACCAGCTGCTGGGTGATAGTCGAGGCGCCTTCGTGCCCGCCGCCGAGGGTTGCCACCGCAGCACGCGCGATACCCCACAGGTCGATACCGCCGTGCTCGTAGAAGCGCTCGTCCTCGACGTCAACGGTGCCCTGCAGCACGTAGGGGGAGACCTCGTCCTTGGTGATGGACTTGCGGTTTTGCGTGTAGAAGCTCGCGATCTTGTTGCCGTTGCAGTCGATGATCTCGGTGGGCTCGCTCACCAGATACGCGTTGGCGTCGGTGTAGTCGGGCAGATCGGACAGCCAGCGGTTGACGTTGCCGACCATGCCGATGCCAAACGCGACGCCCGCGATAAGCAAAAAGCCCAAAAATGAGAGCAGGATTATGGGCAGAGCATGCGTCTTTGAACGGCTGCGTCCCTGTCGTTGGCGAGGACCCATATATTGACCTCCAGGTATGTCGTGCCGGACGGTGGATGTGCCGTCGAGGCAGGATGGACATAAGTTATTACACGATAAACCAAACGGGGCGCGCGAGGCCTCGTGTATGCTGGAAGACGGCATTTTTCAGAGTGAATGCATACCTTGGTAAGGAGTTTGCCGATGGCGATTCGGGCGATGGGGCCGAGCGGACAATACGAGACTGGATTGGATGCTGCCGGTGCGGCGCTGCCCGAGCTGCTGGCGCCAGCGGGCGGGCTCGACCAGATGCTTGCGGCCATCGCCGCGGGTGCCGATGCCATCTATGCGGGGTTGGGCGGCTTTAACGCCCGCGTGAGCGCGCATGGCTTTACGGATGACGAGTTTGCGCGCGGCTGCGCCGTGGCGCATGCCCATGGCGTGCGCGTGTACGTGACGCTCAACGTGTTCGTGTTTGACGATGAGCTGTCCGATGCGGTGGCGCTGGGAGCTCATGCACTGGAGTTGGGCGCCGATGCTCTGATTGTCGCCGATGCCGGGTTGGCCTGCGCGCTGCGCGCGGCGATTCCCGGGGTCGAGATTCACCTGTCCACGCAAGCGGGCGCTCATAGCGAGGGTGCCGTGCAGTTGGCTGCCAAGGAGTTGGGAGTTGAGCGCGTGACGACGGCACGCGAGCTGACGGTCGACGAGATTGCGGCGCTATGTGCCACGGGCGTGCCCATCGAGGTATTCTGCCACGGTGCGATTTGCATCGGCTATTCGGGGGCGTGCGAGTTCTCGGCCCTGCGGCGTGGGCGCTCGGCGATGCGCGGCGACTGCACGCAGCCGTGCCGTCTGGCGTACGACCTGGTGGACGAGGCGGGGCAGAGCGTTGTCGCCGTCGAGGGAGATCGCCTGCTGTGTCCGCGCGACTATCTGGGTATTGCGCATCTGCCCGAGCTTGTAGATGCCGGCGTGGCGTCGCTCAAGATCGAGGGGCGCATGAAGAACCCCGATTACGTATTCAACGTGGTGCGGGTGTGGCGCCGGGCACTCGATATGCTGTGCGACGGCGCGTGGGACCCCGGTGCCGTGGAAGAGCTTGAGCGCGAGCTGGGAAGGTCGTTTAACCGTGGGTTTACCGATGCGTACCTGCGAGGGCGTTCGGGTGCCGAGCTGATGAGCTTTGAGCGCGCAATTAACCAGGGCGTGCGCGTGGGGCGCTTGGTCGCTGTGGGCCACGAAGAGGTGACCGTTGAGCTCGACGCCGCCGTGGCGGCGGGTGACACGCTCGAGATTCGGTTCTATCCGGGTGTCGACGCGCGTCCCGATGTGCCCAAGCGCTGGCCGCAGGTGCCCTGCCCGGTGGATGCCGCAGCGGGGAAGCGCGTCGTCGTGCATTGCAAGCGTAAGGTGGACACGGGCTGCGAGGTGTACCTGATTCGCAGCGCCGGCGTGTTGGATCAGACGGCGGCGGCGTTGGAGCGCATGCGGGCCGAGGCGGATGCGATTGCGCCCGTTGCACGTGCCGTTGAGGTACTGCCCTTTGAGGACGTTGCGGTGGATGGCGGTGCGTCGACGGAGTTGGTGGGGTGCGCGGTTCCCGCTCGCATGGTTTTTGCTTGGCAGCTGATGGATGCCGACCCGCGCGGAGAACTCGATTTGTCCGACGCCGTTGTGGTGCTTGACGAGGTGTGCCGCACGGGTGACGCTGACCGGACCCGCTCACTGATGCAGCGTGCCGGGCGCGTCGTCTGCCGCAACCTGGGACAGGTGGTGATCGCTCGCGAGCTGGGCGTGACGTTTGACGTGGCGGCGCCGGTGTTCTGCGCGAATCGGGCCACGCTTACCTGGCTGCGCGGACTCGGTGCGGGGCGGGTGTACTTGCCGGCCGAGTTGCTCGGCAATGATGCGGAGCGTATTGCCGAACTGGCTGCTGAACCCGGCGTCTTGGGTCCGGTCGACGCCGACCGTCCC
>CABSDO010000090.1 GCA_902476475.1 uncultured Collinsella sp.
GCCGAGCCGCTGCCTGTCGCCGAGCCGGTCATTCCTGTGGCCGATCCCTTCGCCCCGATCGATAACTTCGCTGCCGACGACCTGGACTAGCTCCAGAGTTAGAATCTAGTGTCTCTGAGAGGAGCTCGCGCTTGCGGGCTCCTTTTTTGTGGCTGTAAGCCGGTTGGAAAACAAAACGCCGAGCCTCGCGCGTGGTGGCGCAGGGCTCGGCAGACGGGCTGGAGGTCAAGGGTGTGTTAAGGCGTGCTCCAATAATCTACTTAAGGATGAAGTCAGAGAGGGGAATGGTGCGGGCCTCGCGATGCTCGGGGTCGGCGATATGGTCGGCGGGATAGCCGCAGACGAGCATGTGATAGGGATAGATGCCCTCGGGCAGGTTGAACTGCTCACGGGCTACCTCGGGCTTAAAATGGCATACCCAGCACGTTCCCAGACCCTGCTCCTCGGCCTCCATCATCATCTGATCGCAAACAATCGAGGTGTCGATGGCACTCGAGTTCATCTGGTCATAAGGGCGCACCCAAGCGTCGTCGGTAACGCTGCAAATGAGGAAGATGAGCGGAGCACCAAAGATGGACCCATCACGAGCAAACCGAGGCTGACAAGCAGCAGCCTTTTCCAGAAACTCAGGCGAATCCAGGACCATCACGCGGGTTGGATGGTTATTACAAGCGGAAGGAGCAATCCGCCCAGCCTCAACAATGGCATCCACCACAGCCTGCTCAACAGAACGATCCTCAAACTCGCGACAAGAATAGCGACCCCGAGCCAGATCCAAATACCCCATAACCAAACCCTCCAAAGTCAGCAAATCAATCCAAAGTAAACCAAAGGGTACCCAAAGCCCTATTCAGCCAATCGCTCCTCAAGGGCCAAAGTGTCCAAACGGGTACCAAAGGTCCCTTCAGCCAAGCCCCCATTGCGCTAAAACTATCAGCCAAAGTTCCCACTGGTGGTACGTAAGGCGAAGGGCCGGCCACGGTTTACTTTCGAACGACTCTGCAAAGCAGCCGGAGTGAGAAAGCAAACCGTGGCCGGCCCTTCGCCGCCGGGACACGTACCGCTAATTAACTGTTCTTCATGACAATCGAATCCACAACATCGGCCACATTCTCACAGCAGTCAGCGCAGTACTCCAGGAAGGCGTACACGTCACGCCAAGCGATGACCTCGAGCGGATCCTTGCCGTTGACATGCAGGTTGCGCATGGCGTTGATGTAGAGCTCGTCGGCCTCGGACTCGATCGTGTTGATCTGGATGACGAGTTCGCGCAGGGTCTTTGACTTGCGGTAGTTGGGCAGCTCGACCATCAGGTCCTTCATGGCGCGGCAAGCGTCGGTCACCTTGTGGGCGATGACGATGGCGTCGGGATGGATGCTCTGGATGTTGGTGAAGTAGACGCGCTGCACGACGCCCTCAATACGGTCGAGCACGGTGTCGAGCGAGCAGCTCATCAGGTCCAGGTCCTCGCGCTCAAGCGGGGTGATAAAGGCCGTGAGCAGGGCGTCCTCAAGCTCATGGTGCTTCTTGTCGGCCGCATGCTCGATCGCGTGCATCTTGTCGAGCATATCGTGAATCTTTGCAGGATCGAAGTTCTCGAAAATCTTGGTGAGCAGCTCGGCGGCCTGGACGGCAAGGTCGGCGCAGGCGACGTAGTTGTCAAAGTAGAACGAATCGGGTTTCTTTGCCATGAGTGGGTCCTTTCGAGGCGAAGACGGGTGGGCGAAGTATTACGGTCCGGATGGACGCTCGGCGTGACTAGATGAACATCATGAACAGCTTGGCCATGACAAAGCTGATGAGTCCACAGGCGGGGAAGGTGAAGAACCAGGTGAACATCATGTCCTTGACGACACCGAAGTTGATGGCCGAAAGGCGCTTGACGGCGCCGACGCCCATGATGGCGCAGGTCTTGATGTGAGTGGAGGACACGGGGATGCCGGTAAGGGTGGCAAGCAGCAGGTTTGCGGCGCCTGCGAGGTCGGCGGAGAAGCCCTGGTACTTTTCGAGCTTGACCATGCTCTGGCCGACGGACTTGATGATGCGCTCGCCGCCCACGCTGGTGCCGATACCCATAGTGGCCGAGCACAGCAGCATAATCCAGATGGGGATGCCTGCATCGCCGACGCTCGTCTGGCCGCTGGCAAAGGCCACGCCTAAAAAGAGCACGCCGATGAACTTCTGTCCATCCTGCGCGCCGTGCATAAAGCTCATGGCCGCAGCGCTCGCGATCTGAGCGTATTTAAAGAAGACATTGGCACGTCGCCTGTTGGCGGCGGCGAAAAGAATCGAGACGAGCTTGCACAGGACCCAGCCCATGACAAAGCCCAAGCCGATGGAGAGCGCCAGACCGTAGATAACCTTCATCCACTCGTGGACGTTGACGCTGCTCGCGCCGCCGAGGGCGATAGCGGCACCGGTCAGGCCGGCGATGAGGCTGTGGCTTTGCGAAGTGGGGATGCCAAAACGCGACGCTGTGGCGCCGTAGACGACGATGGAGAACAGCGCCGCGCATAGGCAGGCGAGCGCCATGGTGCTATTTCCGCCAAAGTCGACGATATGTGAGATGGTGTTGGCGACGCTTGCGTTAAAGTGCGTCATGATGAGTACGCCGAGGAAGTTGAATGCGGCGCTCATGAGAATGGCGGCACGGGCGGGCATGCAACGTGTAGTGACGCAGGTCGCGATGGCGTTGGGCGCGTCGGTCCATCCATTGACGAAGATGGCGCCCAACGCGAGGATCACGGTGACGGCAAGGACTGGGTTCGACACAATTTGGCCGAGGAAGGTTGAGAACGTTACGTCCATATATGGGCTTTCTCGAAGTTTGCAGGCACTTTACAAAAACATGATAAATCGTATCACCTCCTGCGGGTCTCTTTACCGAGTTCTGATGGGAGAAGTGAACTTTTTGGCACTAAAATTGAATATTTGCCCTGTTGACCGCGGGTGTTCTTTTTGCTAACACGCCATGCGGACACGTGCGATTACTACGACACTCCAAAACCACAGTCTGTTCGCTTTACAACATACAAACATGCGTTCGATAATAGGAGGCATGGAATATCGACAGACAGACGGCAAAACTCGGCGCGTACACAAGCAGTATGTGGACGTCGTGGCTCGCATCCTCGCGGGCGGACAGGTTGTGCCGGTTACCGTCTGCTGGGTTGACGGTCGCTGCTTTACGATTGACGAGATTGTCTCGTCTACCGGTTTTGGCCTGACGGTTCACGGCATTCGTACGGCGACTTATAAGGTTCGTTTTGGTGGACATGCGACCGAACTGTATCTGGAAGAACAGGCACGCGAGCGACCGGATGGCTCGCAGACTCATCTGATGCGTTGGTGGGTGTGGGCGTTCGATCGAACACTCGAGAGCGAGCGTCGCAGGTAAGAACGCGTGGCGTTCGGGTACAATGGCAGGAAACTTGTCAGCTACGGCGCCGTCGCGGTGCTTTTGAAAGGACGAAATTATGAACGATATCCAGGGCTATCAGAACGGCCCCATCGAGGCCGGCGCAAGCCGCGCCAAGGAGATGTCGCCGCGCGCGTACAACCTTGTCATGTCTGCCCTGATCTTTTTGGGCTTTTGCGCCATGGGCGCCGGCGCTTACTTTACGAGCACCATGTCGTTTGCGCGCATGATGATGAGCGGGGCCGCCCTACCGCTGGTTTTTGGCTCGTTTATTTTGACCATCGTCGGCATGATCATGATGTCGGCCGCCGCCAGCAAGCAGTCCGTGGGCCTGTCCCTTGTGGGCTACGTAATCTTTGCGAGTACCTTTGGCCTGACCGCGTCGTTTGGCCTTGCCAACTACGACCTGCCTACCATCAACACCGCCTTTATCGCCACGGCCGCCATCACCTTTGTCTTTGGTGCGTTGGGCGTGACCTTCCCCAAGTTCTTCCAGCGTGTGTATGGCATTGGTTTTGGCATCCTGCTTGCCACGATTCTGGTCGAGATCGTGCTGATGTTCATGGGCGTTTCGCAGTCCATCACCGACCTGATCGTGATTGTGGTGTTCGCCGGCTTCATCGGCTACGACACCTATGTGGCAACGACGGTGCCGCCCACGCTGCCCAACGCCGTGCTTATGGCCTCCAACCTGTTCGTGGATATTATCAACGTGTTCCTGCGCATTCTGAACATCCTCGGCCGTCGCGATTAAAGCGCGGCATTGCGATGCTTCCTGCCGGACACGGTAAAACGATGCGAAAGGCGGTCCTTCGGGGCCGTCTTTTTTGTGCGCGGCGGGGTATCATGGATGGGAAAAAGCCGATAGAGGCAGTGACAGGAAAGGTGGCCACGTATGGCAGACGTTGACAACAGGAACCGTAACCGCAGGTCCAACCGAGCGGGTCAGCCCAATCCCAAGCGCGAGGCGCGTGCCAAGGCCGCCGAGCGCCATGTGGCGGCTGTGTCCGAGGCCTGTGCCAAGGATATCGAGCGTTCGCTTGCCGGCGTGCGCGAGTTCGATGGTATGCCCGCCGGTTTTGTCGCGGCGATGAAGGCCAAGACCCAGAAGGCGGCGGCTGCTGAGGAGCAGGTTGCCGAGGACGTCGAGGCCGCTGAAGTCGAGGCCGCAGTCGATACCGAGGTGACGCCCGAGCCCGTCGAGGAGGCCACCGAAGCCGAGCCCGCGCCTGCCGCCGAGGAGCCCGCTCCGGTCCTGCCCAAGGTCACCGTGCTTGACGCCTCTGCCACGCAGGCCATTCTGGATAACGGCCGAGGCTACGCGCAGTTCTGCGACATGGCTGTGCTTGCCTTTGCCTCGTTCACCAATCCGGGTGGTGGCTACATCCAGGGCTATCTGGGCCAGGAGGCCACGCTGTGCGCCGATTCGTACCTGTACAACGTTCTCGATAAGCAGCGTAAATGGTACGGCGAGAACCGTCGCCGCAACATCAACTGTGAGCTGTACCGCAACCGTGCGCTGGTGGTGCCCGCGGTGCGCTTCGACCGCAAGCATGTGCACGCCTATGCCGACGTAATCGTCGCCGCTGCACCCAACGCCAAGCGTGCTCGCCAGGAGTACCGCGTGAGCGACGATGCCTTGCTTGACGCCCTGCGCGACCGCATTCGCTTTGTGCTTGCTATCTGCGATGAGCTGGGCCGCGAGAAGCTCGTACTGGGTGCTTGGGGCTGCGAGAACAACGGCTTTGACGCCGAGGCCGTGGCCGAGCTCTTCCGCAAGGAGCTCGCATCGGGCGACTTCAAGGTCAAGCAGGTCTTCTTTGCCGTGCCCTCTACGCGCTGGGACGAGGATTTTGCCAAGTTCGAGCACGTGCTGGCAAACTTCCCCGAGCGCAACGAGGAGTCCTATGCCCAGGTTGCCGCCCGCGCCGCAGCCGCTCGTGCCGCCGAGCAGGCCCAGGCAGCAGCCGAGGACGATGAGGACGAGGACGACTGGCGCAAGTACCTGTAAGCGGTGCGTGCGATGTGATATGCCAAGCCGACGGGAGGGATCGCCCCCGTCGGCTTTTTACGGAATAGGGAGCTCAAGATGAAAAACGTTCTGTGCTTTGGTGACAGCAACACCTATGGCTATGATCCAGCGGGTATGCGCGACAGCACCGCAGTGCGCTATGCGCAGGATGTGCGCTGGTGCGGTGTGGTGCAGCGTGACCTGGGTGAGGGTTGGCATGTGATTGAGGAAGGCCTAAACGGTCGCACGACGGTGCGCGACGATATGTGCCATCTGGACACCAACCTCAACGGCGTTCGCGCGCTGCCGATGCTACTCGAGGCCCATAAGCCGCTGGACGCGATCGTGATTATGCTGGGCACCAACGACTGCAAGACGGTCTTTGGCGTGACGGCCTCCGATATTGCCCGCGGCGCCATAGCGTTGATTCGCGCCGTCCGCGCGTTTGCCTGGACCGATGCCGCGCCCTGCCCACGGATTCTGCTGATGGCGCCTATCAAGATTAAGCCGCAGATCGCCGACGTATATATGACCGATTTTGACGAGCATTCCGTAGAAGCCTCGGAACATTTTGGTGAGTACTACGCGCATGTGGCTGAGCAGTTTGGCTGCGACTTTTTGAATGCCGCCGACTTTGCCGAGCCGGGCGATATCGATTATCTGCACATGATGCCCGAAGGCCACGAGAGCTTGGGACATGCCGTGGCAGCCAAGCTCCAAGAGATGCTCGGTGAGTAGTGCAGCCCCAAACCAGTACAAAAGTTCCCCTTGCGGCGGCTTGTTTCGTTGGTTTGTCTTGATCTGTAACAGCTGTAAGGCCGAAAACGGGCTAGATGTTACAGATTGAGATTATTCAGGTTGATATCGGTCGTTTGTCTCGATCTGTAACATCTAGGGTCGATTTTGCCGAGTTACTGTTACAGATCGAGATTATCTTCTCAGCGGAATTTGAATATCTCGATCTGTAACAGGTGGGCCGAAAAATGGACTCTAACTGTTACGGATCGAGATGTCTGTGGGAACCACCGCAAAGGTGTCTGTCCCCTTTGCGGTGGTTTTGGACTGCGAATCTCAGTACTGCCACATGTGGTTGACGGGGCCGGAACCTTTGCCCATGTCAAAGCCGGCGGCGAGAGCGCCGGTTAGGTAGGCCTTGCCGGCGTTGACGGCGTCGGCAAGATCCATGCCCTGTGCCAATGCGCAGGCGATGGCGGACGAAAGCGTACAGCCGGTGCCATGCGTGTTGGCGGTCTCGATGCGCTTGTGGCGGAACCACGTGGTGAGCGGATCGCCCAGGTGGTTACCCTCGTCATCGAGTGGCGCGGGCTCTGCTAGCACATCGTTGGCCTCGTTGACAAAATGTCCGCCCTTAACGAGGGACGCGCAGCCAAAGCGGCGGGTGAGGAGCATGGCAGCGTTTTGCTGCGTGCGCTCGGAATCGACCTCGTAGTCGAGCAGCGCCATGGCCTCGGGAATGTTGGGCGTGATGACGGTCGCCAGCGGGAACAGGCGACGCGTGAGCGCCTCAGCGGCGTCCTCGGCAATGAGGCGAGCGCCCGAAGTGGCGACCATGACGGGATCGACGACGATATTTTGTGCGTTCCAGGCACTCAGGCGGTCGGCGATAACCTCGATAATCTCAGCAGAGGAAACCATGCCGATTTTGACTGCGTTGGGGCGAATATCGTCAAAGACGGCGTCAATTTGCGCAGCGACGATATCGGGGGAGATATTTTGCACGGCGGTGACACCGAGCGTGTTTTGTGCGGTGATGGCCGTGATGGCTGTCTCGGCATATAGACGGTGCGCCGTGATGGTCTTAATGTCGGCCTGAATGCCGGCGCCACCGCTGGAATCGGATCCTGCGATGGATAGAACGGCAGGTACCTTGCTGCGATCCATGTTCGCTCCCTTGTCTGGTCGGATTCAAATGGGTCTTTAAGCCAGCATTATAAAGATGCCCAGGCCGGTGATATGCCGAACCCGGGCGCGAGATGTAATTTTTACGCAAATGCAGGCAAATGTTCACAAGTTAACAATTGGCAGGTACTGCGGCGAGCCTATAGGCGATTGCGGCGAAGAGGCTAGTCCTCCATACCGAGGTCGATCGTCGTGCCCTCAAACACTTTGTTGACGGTGCGGACGGCGCACATCTTGCCACACATGGTGCAAGTGCCCTCGGTGGCGGCAGGGGATTCCT
This sequence comes from uncultured Collinsella sp., assembly GCA_902476475.1. Taxonomy (GTDB): domain Bacteria; phylum Actinomycetota; class Coriobacteriia; order Coriobacteriales; family Coriobacteriaceae; genus Collinsella. The sequence continues at coordinate 7,630 of CABSDO010000090.1, forward strand.
CGTAGCGTTTTTTGCCGGTGACCGGGTCGAGGGCGCACTTCCACATGGCGTCCCAGTCGAGCTTGCGGCGTGCCTGGCCCATCTTGTCGTCCATGTCGCGGGCGTGCGGCACCTTCTTGGCGATATCGGCGGCGTGCGCGGCAATCTTGGTGGCCATGAGGCCATCGAGCACGTCCTGGGCGTCGGGCAGGCACAGGTGCTCGGCGGGCGTCACGTAGCACAGGAAGTCCGCGCCGGCG
>CABSDO010000091.1 GCA_902476475.1 uncultured Collinsella sp.
GAGCTGGGCGGCAGCGGCGCCACCGAACTTGTCGGCGAAGCGCTGGACGCGTCCACCGGTGTCGACGAACTTCTGCTGGCCGGTGTAGAACGGGTGGCACTCGTTGCAAAGCTCGACCTTCATCTCGGACACGGTAGCGTGCGTCTTGAAGGTGTTGCCGCAGGAGCACGTCACCGTGCACTCGACATACTGGGGATGGATACCCTGCTTCATGGTAGGACTCCTTATTGGTCAGGCGCTGGTTACCGATCAGCGCATAAGGCGTCTTGGTTTCCGACCAAGACAACAAACTCGGCTATGGTACCACGGCGCCGCGCGTCCCACAAAAGGTTCACGGTCTTTGTGCAACGCGGCGTGACCAACCGCAGCGGACACGCACCCTGTTGTCCCTTCTCCCATGTTGCAGACGTGTAACGCCGCAGTATGCACACCCCTTTTAGCGCCAGACAGGTACAATGATGAACACTGTACCGTAGCGGAGCGCCCCGCGCGCGCCGCAACCACGCGAAAGGGTTTCCCATGGCCGAGATCTCGTCCTCCCGCATCGTCATCACCGTCCTTGGCAAGAACCGCCCCGGCATCGTCGCCGGCGTCACCCGCGTTTTGGGCGAGGCCAACGTCGACATCCGCGACATCACGCAGTCCATTATCGAGGACATCTTCACCATGACCATGCTGGCCGACACCGCCGAGTCCAAGCTCGACTTCGCCGAGCTGCAGAAGGCGCTGGCCGAGGCCGGCGAGCTTTCGGGCGTCAACGTGTCCATCCAGCGCGAGGACGTCTTTAACTTTATGTACCGCCTGTAGCGAACAAGCCGCCCGGGGCAGGCGGGCGCTTCTGCGTCCAAGCATACCGTCCCGACGTGACATGGAGAGGAGCGCGCATGGCCTACGACGCCAAGAAAATCTACTACCGCTTCGATGACCATCTGAGCCGCCTGGTCCTGGACTACGAGGCCAGCCGCCAGATTGCGCCCGAAAGCGAGAATTTGTACTACGGCATGCCCACCGACCCTTATGACGAGGGCCTGTTTGTCGAGCACAATGTTAAGCGCGGTCTTCGCAATGTCGATGGATCGGGCGTGGTCGCGGGCCTCACCCGCATCTCGGGCGTGCACGGCTACAACAAGGTCGACGGCAAGGTCGTGCCCGACAAGGGCCGACTCACGCTGCGCGGTTACAACATTGAGGACCTCGTCAACAATGCCCAAGCAGAAGACCGCTATGGCTACGAAGAGGTTGCCTACCTGCTCATTACGGGCTCGCTGCCCAACAAGGATGAGCTCGACGGCTTTTGCGAGCGTCTGGGCGCGTTTAGGCACCTGAGCGACGAGTACGTCAAGGAATTCCCAATGACCACGGTGTCGTCGAGCATCATGAACGTGCTTCAGCGCGCCGTGCTGCTGCTCTATGCCTTCGACGCCGAGCCCGACGCGATCACCCCCGAGCACGAGATCGATGTTGCCATCTCCATGCTCGCCCGTCTGCCCCGTATTGCCGCCTTCGCGCACATGGCTTCGGTCGCCAAGCGTCGCGGCTCCGAGGTACATGTGCCGCACCCCACGCCCGGCCTGTCCACGGCCGAGACCATTTTGCAGGTGCTACGCGGCGGCATGGCGTTTACCCGCGACGAGGCGATGCTGCTCGACGTGATGCTTATGCTCCATGCCGAGCACGGCGGCGGCAACAACTCCACGTTCGCCTGCCGCGTACTGTCGTCGTCGGCCACCGACCCGTATTCGGCCTACGCCGCGGCCATCGGCTCGCTCAAGGGCCCGCGCCACGGCGGCGCCAACGCCAAGGTCGTGTCGATGCACGAGGACATTCGTGCACACGTTTCCAACTGGGAAGACGACGACGAGGTCGCTTCCTATCTGGGCAAGATCTTGGACAAGCAGGCCTTCGACGGCACGGGGCTCATCTACGGCATGGGACATGCCGTCTACACGCTCAGCGACCCGCGCGCCGAGGTGTGCCGCCGTTACGCGCGCACGCTTGCCGCCAAGAAGGACCTGGGCGAGGAGTTCGCGCTCATCGAGCGCATCGAGCGCCTGGCCCCGCAAGTGATGCGCGATCACGGCATGACCAAGCCCATCTGCGCCAACATCGACCTGTACACGGGCTTTATCTACAAGATGCTCGGCGTGCCCGAGACGCTCTTTACGCCGCTGTTCGCCGTCGCCCGCATGGCCGGCTGGTCCGCGCACCGCATGGAAGAGCTCTTCTGCGCGCACCGCATCATCCGTCCCGCGTATCGCCCGGTTATCGAGCCGCTGGAGTACAAGCCGCTCGCCGATCGCTAGGACGCGGACCGTTATAGAACCCGAGCGTGGCCAGGGCATCACCGCCCTCGGCCACGCTTTTTATGCCAGTAGAAAGGATCGCAGCGAATGATTGTGTTTTCCGATATGGATGGAACGCTGCTGACGAGTGATAAGCAGATGAGCGACGCCGCCTGGGCGATGCTCGACGAGCTTGCGCGACGCGGTATTGAGTTTGTGCCCTGCACGGGGCGCCCGCTGTCGGGCGTCTTTGAGCCCATCCTCGCCCACCCCGCCGTACACTACGCGGTCTGCGCCAACGGCGCCAGCGTCTGGCAGCTCGACGACGGTATGCCCACCGATACCTCACGTGCTACGCGCATTTTGAGCCGACCGCTCGACCGCGGCATCGCCCACCGCATCTATCGCATCGCCGCCAGCCACGACGTCACCTTCGATATCTTCGCGGACGGGCAGTGCTTCCTCCCCCGCTCGCTCTACACGCGCCTAGACGAGTTCTGTGGCGGCGACCCGCACATCGCGGCTTCGCTCAAGCGCACACGAACACCGATCGACATGGATATCGACAGCAAGATCGACGAGGTCGAGACACTCGAACGCATCGCCATGTACTGGCACAACCCGGCCGATCGTGACGCCATCGCGGCGGCGCTCGACACGCTCGGAGGCATTGAGGTCACGCGTTCTTACACCATGAATATCGAGGTCATGGGTAAGGGCGCCACCAAGGGAACGGCCCTCACGTGGCTATGCGAGCATCTGGGCGAGCGTCTCGCCGACGCCTGGGCGTTCGGCGACAACATCAACGACATCCCCATGCTGCAGGCAGCGGGCCACGGCATGGCAATGATCAACGCCGAGCTCGAAGACCGCGAGGCCGCCGACGCTATCACCGAATACGACAACGACCACGACGGCGTCGCCCGCACCATCATGGCCGCCCTCGCTTAGTCATTGGTCAGTCACTGGGGACGTTCTTAAACGACTAGTCGTTGGGGACACTCTTCGCGAGAAAGCTGCAAGGACTGTCCCCCACTGCCGGCAGAACGGGAACGTCCCCATCTGTCGGATTAAGCGAGGCCCTCTAGCACGCGACGAAGCTCCTGTTGAACGGCGTGGTCGCGGTTACAACCCACCACGCGATCGGCCACCGCCTTAAGCGCGGGGCGCGCGTTTTCCATCGCGCAGCCCGTGCCGACAAAGCGAATGATCTCGTAGTCATTCATCGAGTCGCCAAACGCCATGACCTCGTCGCGTCCAATGCCGTAATGCTCCGCGAGCTGCGCGATACCCGAGGCCTTCGACACACCAGGCTGCATGGCATCGATCCACGCGTTGCCCGAAGGCGCAAAAGTAAAGAGCTGACCAAGTTCGCGCTGTAGCACGTACGCACTGTCCATAACCGCACTATCGTCGCAAAAGATACTCGCTTTGATGATATTTACGCTGGGATCGGGCAGCTCCCAAATGCGCTCGGCATTGGGAAGGTCCTTATCGACCTCACGCACGAACTTGCACTCGTCATCAAGCAGGAAGGACTTGGTTCGGTCAAAGAGCGCAAGATGCAGATTGGGAAACGTCCTGACGGCTTGGGCGAGCCTTCGAATCGCCAGGTGGGAATACACCTCACGGTCTACCATCTTACCGTCGGCGTAGACCTGGGCGCCGTTAGCGGCGACAAAGTCCATCTTGTCACGAACGGGCGCAAAGAACTCGCACAGGCGATCGTAGCGACGACCTGACGATGCGGCGAAATGCACGCCATGCTCGTGTAGCGCCAGAATCAGTTCGTAGGTCTCGGGAGGCACCTGGCCGTTTTCGTCAAGCAGTGTGCCGTCCATATCGGATGCAATCAGTTTAAACATAGAAAAGCTCCCTTTGGGTACGTTGGAATCGAACGCGTATCCGATTCCAACGTACCCAAAGGGAGCTCAAATAAGACTCCGCGGGCGTAAACGTTACAAGGACCTGGCAAATAGCTCACACATGCCAGAGGTCCTACGGTCGCGGCGTCAAGCAGCCCGCCAAAGAGTGTCCCCGATGACTAGTCGTTTAAGAACGTCCCCGATGACTAGTCGGCGTAGGTGAAGGTCGTGACGTCGAACATGCCCTCGGGGCGGATGCGAAGCGTCGGGATGACCGGCAGGGGCAGGAAGATGATGCCCATGATGGGGTCGAGCGGCGGCTCAATACCCATGGCGCGCGCCTTGACCATAAAGTCGTCGTGCTGCGCGGCAACGTCCTCGGCCGTGCCTTCGCTCATAAGGCCACCGAGCGCCAGCGGAATGCGCGCCACGACCTCGCCGTTGCGCACCAGCACGTGGCCGCCCTGGCCCACGGCCTCAACGGCAGCCATCATATCCGCCGCATTGTCGCCCACCACGCACACGTTGTGCGAGTCGTGGCCGATCGTCGAGGCGATAGCGCCGCCCGTGATGGTAAAGCCGCGCACCCAGCCGCGACCGATGTGCTTGCCGACCAGGCCCAGGCCAGCGGGGCCGTCGCCATCGGCGCCCTCGGCCTGCAGCGACACGCCGCGGCCGTGGCGCTCGATCAGCATAATGCGGCGCAGGCCCTCGGCGTTCTCGGGACGAACCATGCCCGTGATGGCCTTGCCCGGCACCACGTCAATCACGGCCTCGCCCGGCTTAAAGGCATAGTCGAACACGTCGAGCGATAGCTTCGGCAGCTTAACGGAGGCGCGCAGCTCATCCGCAAGGGCCGCAACCTCGGCCATCTCGGGTGCAATCTCGCCCACAAAGGTGCCGTCCTGCGCCACCAGAGCACCGGCGGCATATACGCGATGCGGAGCCGTGGCAAACGTCAGGTCATTGAGCACCAACAGGTCGGCACGCTTGCCCGGGGCAATCGCACCGCGTAGCTCGTGCGGGTCGCGGCAGCCGTGATCCAGGCCAAACGCCTCGGCCGTAGAAAGGGACGCCATGGAGATGGCGACCACCGGGTCGATGCCGGCCTCAATCGCCACGCGGCAGGCATTGTCGATCATGCCGGTCGCAAGCGCATCGGAAGGGGCGCGGTCGTCAGTCGCAAAGCAGCAGCGGCGGGCGCGCGCAGGATTCTCCAGCAGCATCGGAGACAGGTTGGCCAGGTCATGGCTGCACGTGCCTTCGCGCAGCATCACGTACATGCCGCGGGACAGCTTGTCGAGTGCCTCCTCGGGAATCGTCGACTCGTGGTCGGCGATAATGCCCGCTGCGGCATAGGCGTTGAGGTCCTTTCCGGCAACGAGCGGCGCGTGGCCGTCAACCTGCTTGGACGGCGTCTGGTTGGCAGCATCAATGCGAGCACAGGTCTCGGGGTCGGCCATAAAGACGCCCGGCAGGTTCATCATTTCGCCCAGACCAAAGACATCGCCCGGATGCTCGGCAAAAAACGCCTGCATATCGGCAGCCGAAATAACGGCACCGGCCTGCTCATCGGGCAGCGCGGGCACGCACGAGGGCATCATGTACTTGATGGAAATGGGCGCGCGACGGCCGTCCTCGATCATAAAGCGCAGGCCGTCGAGACCGGCAACATTGGCAATCTCGTGGCTGTCGGCAATGGCGGTGGTAGTACCGCGCGTCGCGGCCATGCGAGCATACTCGGCGGGACGGATGTTCGAAGACTCGATATGCAGATGCCCGTCAATAAAACCGGGAGCGAGATAGCGACCCTGGCAGTCGATGACCTCAGTTGCCTCGTAGGTGCCAGCAGCATCGTCGCGACCATCGTAGAGCACGCCGACGATCACACCGTCCTTGACGGCAACGCTACCGGGCGCCACACGCTGGCCATACACGTCGACGATCTGCGCATTGGTAAACAGCGTGTCGACGGGCACGCGCCCCTCGGCAGCATCGATCACAGTCCTCATGACCTCAACGGACATACATACTCCTTTAACCGTAGAAAAAAGCTGCGGAGCGGACAAACCTTCACCGCAGCAAACCAATAGCCATTGTATGCCCAAAAGGAAGCCCCGCTAACACCCCTTCCGCTTAACGGCACCGCCAAATGATCCCTCCGTCCCCAAGGGATCGTCGCAACCAAAAAAGGCCGCGGCCGGAAATCCCGGCTGCGGCCTTGTTGCACTTGTGAGGTCAACTCGCTCGTTAGACCAACTTGAAGCCCTTGCGCTTGCCCACGGAGAGGGTATCGCCCAGCTTGAGGGCGCTCGGATCGATGTTGTAGCTCTTGGGAGCCACGGCCTTGCCGTTGATTTTGACGCCGCCGCCGTCGATATCGCGGCGGGCCTGGCCGGCGCTGGCCGAAAGACCCAGGTCCTTGAGCAGGCCGGCGAGGTAAATCTGGCCCTCGTCATTGACAGTCAGCTCGGCATGCTTCTCGGGGAAGTCGGCGAGCTGGCCCTCCTTGAACACGCGGTCGAACTCGGCCTGAGCCTCGTCGCCGGCGCCGGCACCGTGGTAGGTGTCGCACAGGTCGCGGCCCAGAGCGCGCTTGAGCTCGTAGGGGTCGGCGGAGCCATCGGCCAGGGCGGCGTCGATCTTGTCGACCTCGGCAGGGGTGAGCGAGCTGGCCAGACGATAGTACTTGCCGATCATCTCGTCGGGGATGGACATGGTCTTGCCGAACATGTCCTTGGGAGCGTCGGTCAGGCCGATGTAGTTACCATAGGACTTGGACATCTTGCGCACGCCGTCGGTGCCCTCGAGCAGCGGCATGGTGAGCGCAATCTGCGGCTCCATGCCCATCTTCTCCATGAGCTCACGGCCGGCGAGCAGGTTGAAGAGCTGATCGGTGCCGCCCATCTCCACATCGGCCTTGATCTGCACGGAGTCAAAGGCCTGCATCACGGGATACAGGAACTCATGCAGGGCGATCGGCGTCTGGGACTGGTAGCGCTTGGTAAAGTCATCGCGCTCAAGAATGCGGGCGACGGTGAACTTGGAGCACACCTGCAGCAGGCCGGCCAGGTCCATCGAAAGGATCCAGTCGCCGTTGTGCACGATGGTGGTCTTCTCGGGATCCAGGATCTTCATGGCCTGGCTCACGTAGGTCTCGGCATTGGCCTCGATCTGCTCCTGCGAAAGCTGCGGACGGGTGGAATTCTTGCCCGAAGGGTCGCCGATCAGCGCGGTGCCGTTGCCGATGATGAGGGTGACGTTGTGGCCCAGGTCCTGGAACTGGCGCATCTTGCGCAGCGGCACGGCGTGGCCCAGGTGCAGGTCGGGGCTGGTGGGGTCGACGCCGAGCTTGATGTTGAGGGGCTCGCCCTTCTCAAGCTTCTTGCGAAGGTCGGCCTCGGGAACGATCTGCGCGGCGCCCGAGGTGATGATACGCATTTGCTCGTCAACAGACAGCATTGGGTATCCTCCTTTTGCTATAGCACCCTCGCCGAAAACGGCGGTGCTGGAAGTCCATAAACTCTCTTATGATAACAAACTGGCGCGACGCGGCACCTACGACAGGAAAATCCTCGTCCTGCCG
>CABSDO010000092.1 GCA_902476475.1 uncultured Collinsella sp.
ACGTCACCTTGCTCGCTTAGGGGCGTTTTCGCTTTCCGTTCTTTATCTGCGGCATTGTCGTTGCCGGCACTTGTTCGGCACTTGGGGACGTTCTTTTTGTGCCGGCAGGTGGGGACACTCCTTTGCTAGAAGATCTGGCGCAGGTCTCCTCGGTTGAGGGCTTCGTTGAAGAGGTGCTTGAACACCACGCTGCCGTGAAGGCCATCGTGCTCGAACTCGTTAGTCACCCAGGCATGCGAGTTGCCCACGCGGTCGAGCGTGTCGAGCTGCAGACTCGAATCGACGTACATGTCATCGAAGTACACCGCGGCCTGGAGCGGCACCTCGTTGCAGGCCAGGCGCTGCGGGTCGTAGATCTTGTCCCAGCTGGTGTCTTCCATCAGCAGGTCCATGGCGGGCTTGAAGGGCTTGAGCTCGGGCATCTGCTCGAACATCCACGGGAACATGGCCTCGCCGGTAAACATGAGCGGGCGCGCGAGGGTGTCGAACTCGGCGCGGTGTGCCTTCTCTTCAGCTGCGGCCCAGCCAATGGGCATAGTGTCACCGTCGGCGTAGATGAACTCCTGCAGTGTCCAGTACAGCGGATTCGTGCGCGTGTTGGTGCGCTCGAAGGCACGCATCAAAATGCTGTCGGATACCGAGGAACCGGAGCCCAGCGTGCCGTCGCCGTCAACAAAAGCGTGATCGATAATCCAATGCATGCGCTCAAAGCTCGGCTTCATGCCAAAGTCGCTGCCCATGAGCTGTAGGCGCTCGACCGTCATCGGCGAGCCGTCGGGCAGCACGGGCTTCTGTGCCTCGAGCGCATCGGCCAGGGCTGCCACGCGCTCGACGTCGGCGGGGTAGCGGTCGTAATACTGCTGCGTCTTGGCGGCCATGCGCGGGAAGGTGTGCGCGTAGACCTCGCTGGCGCTCGCCGGCACGTGGGGGATGCCGCCGCAGGTAAAGCTCGCCGCCACGCCCTCGGGGAAGAGTGACAGATAGCTCAGCGTCAAAAAGCCGCCGTAGCTCTGGCCGAGCGTGACCCACGGCTTGCCGCCAAAGCCCACTAGGCGCAGGTACTCAAAATCGCGCACGATGGAGCTGGCTAGGTGGCGCTTGAGAAAGTCCGCCTGCGAGCGTGCTGTATCGGCGCCGGCGGCCGTTGCGCGATCACCCAGTGCCTTGATCGTGCGTCCGTCCACGCAGCTACTGCGTCCGGTGCCGCGCTGGTCGGGAAGGACCACGCGGAAGTGCTTGACGGCCTCCTCGATCCAGCCGTCGCTTGTGGGCGACAGCGGACGCGGGCTCTCGCCGCCGGGGCCGCCCTGCAAAAACAGGAGCAGCGGCAGATCGTCGTTGATGCGGTCGGGCGCGCAAACCACGCGGTAGAAGAGCTTGATGCTCTCGGGCGCGCCGACGATTGGTGCCGGCATAGCGCCGCGGCGCATGGTGCTGCCGACGGCCAGGAGCATCGGCTCCAGGCCGCGCCAGTCAAGGGGGACGTCGATGCTGTGGTCCTCGACGTAAAGGCCGGGGACGTGGTACGAAGTGATGAGGGCCATGTGAGTCTTCCGTTCGTTGCGGTGTTTCGGGTTGACCAATTCTACCGCCGCGGGCGAGGCCATGCGCAAATCGGCTACCATGGTTCCAAACTTCTAGGAGAAAGGGCCGCCCATGTCGGTCGATATAGCCACGTATGTCCACGATCTTGCCGTTGCCGCCAAGGCAGCGTCGGCCTCGCTTGCCACGGCGAGCAACGAGCAGCGCCAGGAGGCCGTGCGCGCCATGGCCGCAGCACTGCGCAACGGTGTCGACTCCATCGTCGCCGCCAACGAGCTCGATATGTCCGCTGCGCGCGATGCGGGTACCTCGGCCGGACTGCTCGATCGCCTGCTGCTGACGCCCGAGCGCGTCGAGGGCATGGCCGCCGGCCTGGAAAAGCTCGCCGAGCTGCCCGATCCCGTGGGCCGCGTGCTCGACCACCGCGTGCTTGCAAGCGGCGTGGACCTGACCCGTGTGAGTGTGCCGCTGGGCCTGGTCGCTATGGTCTACGAGGCGCGCCCCAACGTGACGGCCGACGCCGCGGGCATCTGCATCCGCACCGGCAACGCCTGCATTCTGCGCGGCGGCTCGCTGGCCTATCACTCGTGTGCCATGATTTCTGAGCTGCTGGCCGATGCGCTCGAGGCCAAGGGCTTCCCGCGCGAGGCCGTGTCGATGATCGAGTCCACCGACCGCGAGGCCACCGGCGAGCTCATGAAGCTCCGCGGCGTTGTCGACGTACTCATTCCGCGCGGCGGTGCAGGCCTGATCCAGCGCTGCGTGCGCGAGTCGCTTGTGCCGGTGATCGAGACGGGCACGGGCAACTGCCACATCTACGTGCATGAATCCGCCGACTTTGATAAGGCGCTCAACATTATCGTTAATGCCAAGACCCAGCGTGTAGGCGTGTGCAATGCCGCCGAGTCGCTGCTGGTCGACCATGCTGTGGCCGATGCGTTTTTGCCTGCGGTTGTTGCCGTGCTGCACGACCACGGCGTGCTCATTCACGGCGACGAGGCCACGTGCGCCGCGTGCGCCGATGCCGGGCTTGCCGAGGGTGATGACTACGTCGCCGCGACTGAGGAGGACTGGGGTCGCGAGTACCTGGCGCTCGAGATGAGCGTGAAGGTCGTGGCAAGCGAGGACGAGGCCATCGCACACATCAACCGCTACGGCACGATGCACTCCGAGGCCATCGTTGCCGAGGACACGGATGCTTGCGAGCGCTTCCTGGATGCGGTCGATGCCTCGGCCGTGTACGCCAACGCCAGCACGCGCTTCACCGACGGCGGCGAGTTTGGCCTGGGCGCCGAGATCGGCATCTCGACCCAAAAGCTCCACGCCCGCGGCCCCTTCGCCGCCGAGGCTCTCACCACCTACAAATACAAGCTCCGCGGCACCGGCCAGGTCCGCCCCTAACGCCCACTCAAACAATAACCACCACAAAGGGGACAGGCACCTTTGTGGTGGTTATTTAGGTGAAGCGGCAGGTTAGGCCTGGAAGGTGTCGCGGTCGGGCGCGAAGGACTGCATGGCCGCGATGGTGCGGTCAAAGAGCTCGGTGAGCTCCCAGCCCAACATTTCGGCGCCCTGCGAAATCACGTCGCGCGAGCATCCGGCGGCAAAGCGCTTGTCCTTGAACTTCTTCTTGAGCGACTTGGTCGTAAAGTCCATAACGCTCTTGCTCGGGCGCATGATGACGGCGGCGCCGATCAGGCCGGTGAGCTCATCGCAGGCAAACAGGATCTTTTCCATCTGCAGCTCGGGCTTGGGCAGCGAGGTGTTGAAGTCCGACGTGTGCGTCTGGATGGCGCGAATGAGCTCGGGAGACGCACCTTCGCCCTCAAGAATCTCGGCAGCATAGATGGTGTGGTTCATGGGGTCGTCCTCATGCTCCTCCCAATCCAGGTCGTGCAGCAGACCGACGATGCCCCAAAACTCCTCGTTCTCGGGGTCGAACTCGCGCGCAAAGTAGCGCATAGTGCCCTCGACCGTCTCGCCATGGGTGATGTGGAACGGGTCCTTGTTGTGCTCATTGAGCAGTTCGAACGCGCGGTCGCGAGTGATTCCGGCGGTAAGCGGCTCTGCCATAACAGACTCCTTGTGCTCGTGGGTATCGATAAGAACGAATACTACTAGAACAAGAAAACCACCACAAAGGTGCCTGTCCCCTTTGTGGTGGTTTTTGGCGCGGATGGGTTAGTTGAGGGCGGCTTGGGCTAGGCGGGCTTCGGCGGTCTCCTCGGTGACGCCCAAGGCCACGGCGAACTCCTCGATGGAGCGGCGCTTGGCTTCCTTGAGTACGCGCATGTAGTAGGAGCTGGGCTTTTTATCAGCTTCCTCGGCCTGGCGAATGCGGTGCATCATGGTCTTTGCCACGCGAACCGTCTCGGGCGCGCCCAACTTGAGCTGCTGCTTAAAGTGCGTCTCCTCGAGCGAGCTATTGCGCTCGGTAAAGGTGTCGCACTCCAGCTCGTCATAGTGGCTCAGCAGGTGCTCGGCATCTTGCTGCGAGATAGCGGCGTGCAAACGGTCGGCCTGCGCCACGGGGTACATGAGGATCGTCTGCGCATGTCCCTGCTTGGTCTCGAGCAGCAGCATGGGCTGCGGTGTGTCGTCCCTAAAACCGACGACGGTGCAGACTCCCTGGCCCGGATGAATGACGTGTTGACCGATTGAGAACATGCTACCTCCAACTTATACGAATTTACGTATGTCTAGAATAACACGCTGACGTGCGCAAATCCTCACTTTATGCAGGAAAAGCACACAACTCTGATAGGTAAGAGTATTCGATAAAAGACGCAGCTCATTCACACCTTTATGCATTTTCAATGCGTGCATAATTTGCAGGCAGACTGGCATCTTTGAGTGACTCCATACAAGCTGTAGTCAATTTTGTGCATATGCAATATCTATTAGCTTTACCCTGCGACAGTAGCTACTGCTTGTGATAGAGTGCTACAAACTCTGGCTTTTGCCCTACGAGTGACCAAGAGCTCGGGGGCTTTAACACAAGGAGGACCTATGCCCGAGAAGATTGAAGAGCTGGTACGCGCTGCGCTTGCTGCGGCCCAGGAGGCCGGCGACCTTTCCGCATTTGAACTTGACGATTGCGCCATCGAGCGACCGGCTGACACTTCTCATGGCGAGTGGACCTCCACCATGGCCCTGAAGTCCGCCAAGCTGGCTCACTGTGCCCCGCGCAAGATCGCCGAGGCCGTCGTTGCCCATATGCCCGAGGACCCCGCGATCGAGAAGGTCGAGATCGCAGGCCCCGGCTTCATCAACTTCTACCTCTCCGTCGCCGTCAAGAATGCCATCTTTGGCGAGGCCCGCGAGAAGGGCATGGACTTCGCTAAGTCCAACGTCGGTGGCGGCTTGAAGACCCAGGTCGAGTTCGTCTCTGCCAACCCCGTCGGCCCCATGCACATCGGCCACGGCCGCTGGGCCGCTCTGGGCGACTCGCTCTGCCGCGTCATGGACCACGCCGGTTACGACATCCAGCGTGAGTTCTACATCAACGACCACGGCTCTCAGATGAACACCTTCGGCAACTCCATCAGCACGCGCTATATGCAGCTTGCTGACATCATCGCCAAGCAGGGCGTGGATATCGACGAGGCTCACAAGATCTTGATCGCCGACCGCGACGCCTTTGTCGCCGACGAGAACGACGAGCATCCCGAGACCCATCCGTATCAGGACAACTTTGCCGAGACCCTGGGCAAGGATTCCTACGGCGGCGACTACATCATCGACGAGGCTGCCGAGTTCTGGCGCACCGACGGCGACAAGTGGGTTGAGGCCGATCCGCAGGAGCGCATGGAGAGCTTCCGTGAGCGCGGCTACGTGAAGATGGTCGACAACATGCGCGACCTCTGCCATGCTGTCAACTGCGACTTCGATCGTTGGTACTCCGAGCGTTCGCTGTACGTGAAGGACACCGAGGGCGAGACCGCCGGCACCTCTGCCGTCGACCGCGCTTTTGAGAAGCTCGACAAGATGGGCTACCTCTACACCAAGGACGGCGCTCTGTGGTTCCGTTCCACCGATCTGGGCGACGACAAGGACCGCGTGCTGATCAAGTCCGACGGCGAGTACACCTACTTTGCCTCCGACGTCGCCTATCACTGGGATAAGTTCCAGCGCGTCGACCACGTCATCGACATCTGGGGCGCCGACCACCACGGCTACATCGAGCGCGTCCGCTGCGTCTGCGACGCTCTGGGTTACCCCGGCAAGTTTGAGGTTCTGCTGGGCCAGCTCGTCAACCTGCTGCGCAACGGCAAGCCCGTTCGTATGTCCAAGCGTAAGGGCACCATGGTGACCCTGCAGGAGCTCGTCGACGAGGTCGGCTCCGACGCTGCCCGTTACACGCTCATCTCCAAGAGCTCCAACCAGATGGTCGACTTCGATATCGAGGCCGTCAAGAAGCGCGACAACTCCAACCCGGTGTACTACGTGCAGTACGCTCACGCCCGCGTGTGCTCCATCCTGCGCCGTGCCGCTGACGTTACGCCCGAGCAGGCTGACGAGATGGGCATGAAGGCCGTCGCCGCCAAGGCCATCGGTGAGAACGTCGATTACTCGCTGCTGACCGACCCGACCGAGCTTGCCCTTTCGCGTAAGCTCAACGAGCTCACTGACCTCATCGCCAGCTGCGCTCGCGACCGCGCCCCGTTCCGTCTGACGCACTTTGCCGAGGAACTCGCCGGCGACTTCCACAGCTTCTACGCTGCCTGCCAGGTTCTGCCGAGCGAGGGCCGTCCCGTCGACCCCGAGCTTTCGCGCGCCCGTCTGGCCGCTTGCGATGCCGTCCGCGTGACGCTCGCCCTGGTGCTCACCCTCGTTGGCGTTTCTGCGCCCGAGCAGATGTAATCTGCGAGTCATTTGACCGTACAGACTTGGTTTAACTAAGCCTTGAAAGCCCGATCTCCCACGGAGGTCGGGCTTTTTTGCAAACGCCGACGTATTGACGAATTTGGAACTGCTGGAAATACGAAACTATGTCGATTTACTACGATGAATTGAGGTATTCCAACCACGCCGGCTTTTCGCTAAAAAGTGCAAGGCATCTACCTGCGGTTTTAGTTCAACAAGTTTCGGAGTGGTCGCGGTTGAGCGATTCATCGTAGTAAACCGCCATAGTTTTGGCGGAGGCAGTCAGATTTGTGGGTGTTAAACCAAAGAGTGTCCCTTTTGACTAGTCGTTTAAGAACGTCCCCAATGACTAAGTTGCAGGTGGTTGCGGTTGTGTTACACTAACGCTGCGTATATGACGCAAATATCTCGATACAGATCAATGATGTCCGTCGGTATTTGACGGAGCTAGACTGTTTAGCCGCCCTGAAGGTTTATGCAGGGAGCATGTGATCACAGGGCTTGAAAAGAAAGTTGAGCAAACACTGTGTCTGATCAACAGCAAGAAAACGAAATAACGACGACGCAGGCCGCTCCCGCTGCACCGGTTGCGTCGGACCAGGTTGCGGCGCCCGCGCAAGTCTCGGCTCCTGAGACGCCTAAGGCTGCTTCGACGCCTACGCCTGTAGCGGCTGAGAAGGCCGTGCCTGCAACTGGTGAGGAGGCTGCTCCGGCAAAGCCCAAGCGCATGCGCCGCACGGCCAAGCCTGCCGCTGACGGCGAGGAGGTCACCAAGCCCAAGCGCCGTACCACGCGCACGACGCGCGCCAAGCGCACCGTTGCAGCTGACTCCTCGGCGTCGATTTCCGATGAGGTCGCGCAGGCACGTGCGTTGGCGCAGATTAGCGAGGCTCAGGTGGTGCGCGCCCGCCGTCGTGCTGCCGAGCGCGAGGCCGCGGCTCTGACCGAGCTTGCAGCTCCGTCTGTGCCCGAGACCCCTGCCGCCACCGAGACCCCTGCCGCCGACCTGCCGACCGAGAAGCCGGCAACGCGCACACGCCGTCGCACGGCTGTTAAGGCCGAGCAGGTTGCTGAACAGGTAACCCCCGAGCTCACTGAGGCTTCGGTCCGTTCCACGGCAGGGGAGGGCGCATCGCCTGCTGAGCACGCTGCGTCTGTCGAGGCCAGCGAAGTTCCCGTTGTCGATCCGGCTTTGTAATTTTTGTATTTTTGGTAGAGATGGGGTTTTGCCATGTTGGCTAGGCTGGTCTCGAACTC
>CABSDO010000093.1 GCA_902476475.1 uncultured Collinsella sp.
CCTTCGTGTCCGTCATGGTCGTGGTGCCCGTGGCAGCCGCAGGACTCGCCATGCTCGTGGATGTGCTCGTGATCATGTCCATGGCAGTCGCAGGTGGCCTCGCCGTTCTGTGCGAGCGTGCCGGCAATGAGGGCCCCGACGCAGGCGTCGCAGCTGCCCTGGGCGCCCGCATAGACCGTGATGCCGGCTTGGGCAAGCGCGTTGATAGCGCCGCCGCCGATACCGCCGCAAATGAGCGTGTCAACGCCACCGTTGGCAAGCAGGCCCGCCAAGGCGCCGTGGCCGGTGCCACCGGTGCCTACGACCTGCTCGTTGAGCACCTTGCCATTCTGGATGTCGTAGATCTTGAACTGCTCGCTGCGGCCAAAGTGCATAAAGATGTTGCCGTTGTCGTACGTCGTTGCCACCCTCATGGTGCCGACCTCCTTTGCTGGCCATGCGGCCGTCGTCGTGGCGATGGGGGAGTACGCGATATTGCCGCCCTCGATGACAATCGCCCGTCCATTGACCAACGCGTTTGCCACCTTGCGATGCGCGCGGCTGCAGATTGCCGCCACCGTGGTGCGGGCAATGCCCATGTGTTGGGCGACTGCCTCTTGGTTAAGGCCTTCCAAGTCGCACAGGCGCAGCACCTCGAGCTCGTCGACTGTCATATCGATGGCATCGCCGCTCGCCAGGCCATCGGGGGTAAAACCGCGATATTCGGGGATGATCCCGACGTGGCGCAGTTTCTCGCGTCTTCCTGCCATGCGCACTCCTTATCTGACATATGTCAACAATAGAATAGCGAACGTGCAGATTTGCGCAATGAATTTCTGGCATATGTCAGAAAATGAGGGCTTATGTTTGGGCTGTGGGGCCGCGAGCGCCTGGGCTACAATGAATCTCGCTTGTAGGCGACTGACAGGAGGGTCAATGAGCAAAGCTGATCAACAGTTTGTAACCATGTGCCGCGATATCTTGGACCATGGCACCACCACCGAGGGCCAAAAGGTCCGCCCGGTGTGGGAGGATGGCACCCCTGCCTATACCATTAAAAACTTTGGCGTTACGGCGCGCTACGACCTGCGCGAGGAGTTCCCCGCGCTTACGCTGCGTCGTACGGCGCTCAAGTCCGCCATGGACGAGATCCTGTGGATCTATCAAAAGAAGTCTAATAACGTCCATGACCTCAACAGCCATATTTGGGATGAGTGGGCCGACGAGACTGGCTCCATCGGTAAAGCCTACGGGTACCAGATTGGCCAGAAGAGCCATTATGCCGAGGGCGACTTTGACCAGATGGACCGCGTGCTGTACGACCTCAAGAACACGCCGTATAGCCGTCGCATTATGACGAACACCTATGTGTTCAGCGACTTGTCCGAGATGCACCTGTATCCGTGCGCGTACAGCGTGACGTATAACGTGACGCAGCGTCCGCAGGACGACAAGCCAACGCTCAACATGATTCTCAACCAGCGCAGCCAGGATATTTTGGCCGCGAACAACTGGAATGTGTGCCAGTACGCCATTCTGCTCATGATGGTTTCGCAGTCGGTCGACATGATCGCTGGTGAGCTGCTGCATGTGATCGCCGATGCCCATATCTACGACCGTCATGTCGATATCGTCCGCGAGCTTATCGAGCGTCCGCAGTTTGCGGCGCCCAAGGTAACGCTTAACCCCGATGTGCACGATTTCTATGCGTTTACGACCGACGACCTGATCGTGGAGGGCTACGAGCACGGCCCGCAGGTCAAGAACATTCCCATCGCGGTGTAGGTGGCGGGCATGACGTGTAAGCTTTCTGCCATCGTCGCCGTGTGTGAAGACTGGGGCATTGGCTGCGAGGGCGATATGGTCGTGTCCAATCGCGCCGACATGCGCCATTTTGTGGCGTGCACCAAAGGTTGCCCGGTCATCATGGGGCGCAAGACGCTGCTGAGTTTCCCCGGCGGGCGTCCTCTCAAGAACCGCCGCAATATCGTGCTCACCCGCGACGAGGGCTTTGCTGCCGAGGGCGTCGACGTGGTGCATAGCGTTGACGAAGCGCTCGCTGCGGTTGCCGATGAGTCCGTTGCCTGGGTGATCGGTGGCGGCGAGGTTTATCGGCAGTTTCTGCCGTATTGCGCCGAGGCCGAGGTCACGCATAACCACTGCGTGCATGTCGTGGATACGTACTTTCCCGATTTGGAAGCCGATCCTGCGTGGGAGATTGCGCAGCGTAGCGGGGTCGCGACGATTGCCGCCGGTGAGGGTGACGAGGGCGTCGATTATGAGTTCGTGACGTATCGTCGCATTGAGGCGTAAAACCGATTATCCCTTCGGTATTATCGGGTTGAAATGAATGACGGGGCGGCGCATGGCGTTGCCCCGATATTTGTATAGGTGCTGCAAAGAAAGGTGCGGGCTGGCTGCTATGACTGATGCCGTTGAGGTTCTGCGAATTGATTCGCTCGAGGACGAGCGGCTCGATGCCTACGTGCGACTGACCGAGCGCGAGCTGCGCTGCGTGCTGGAGCCGCAAAAGGGCATCTTTATTGCGGAGAGCGCCAAGGTCATCGAGCGTGCCGTGCGTGCCGGATATCAGCCGGTGAGCTTTCTTTTGGGTGAACGCTGGCTCGACCAGATGATGCCGTTGTTCGAGCGCTTGGTTGTGCGCGAGGGCGCGGGTCCGGTTCCTGTGTTCGTTGCCTCCATGGAGCTCATGGAGCAGCTGACGGGCTTTAACGTGACGCGCGGTGCGCTCGCGGCATTCCGTCGTCCACGTCAGATTCCAGTTGATGAGTTCTTGGGCGGTGTCGTCGAGGCGGCGGGGGAGCGCCCGGTGCGCGTATGCGTCCTCGAGGGCATTGTCGACCACACCAACGTCGGCGCGATTTTCCGCTCGGCGGCTGCGCTGAACGTCGATGGCATTTTGGTGAGCCCTACTTGCTGTGACCCGCTGTATCGTCGCTCGGCCCGCGTGAGCATGGGCACGGTTTTCCAGGTGCCCTGGACGCGTATTGGCAGTGAGGCGCGCGTATGGCCGCATGATGGGCTGGCGGCGCTGCACGATGCCGGCTTTTCGTGTGCCGCCATGGCGTTGACGGATGATTCTGTGTCGTTGGACGATCCCGCGCTGCAGGAGATTGACCGCCTGGCAATCTTTATGGGCACCGAGGGTGCTGGCTTGGGCGCCAAGACCATTGCGGGCTGCGACCGAGCCGTGCGAATTCCGATGGCGCACGGGGTCGATTCGCTCAACGTGGCCGCGGCGAGCGCCGTCGCCTTTTGGCAGCTGTGCCCGCACGTGAGCAATGAGTATCACTACCAGCCGGGTTTGTATCACTAGGCAGATATTTCGCACCGCGCTCTTATTCGGGGTGTTTCGGTCGCCGCCAGTCGGTGCTAAGCTGGTATTGGCTTTGGTCTTAAATTGCCGTATTGTTGTTTGACGTACGCTGGCGGGGAGGGTGTGTGGCTAAGAAATCTACGGCTATCGATGTAACGCAGGGTGTCATTTGGCAACAGCTGCTGTCGCTGTGCGTTCCCATCTTTTTTAGTTCGTTTTTTCAGCAGGCCTACACGCTTATCGGCACCTATATCGTCGGTCAGTTTGGCGGCAAGCTTGCGTTGGGCGGCATTCAGGCCACGATGGTCCTCACCGAGCTCTGCATTGGCTTTTGCGTTGGCGTCGGCGCCGGCTGCGCGGTCATTACCGGTCAGTATTTTGGCCAGCACGATGATGAACGGCTGAGTCGTTCGGTCCATACCGCCATGACGCTCGCGCTGGTGGGCGGTATCGTTTTCTCGATTCTTGGCATAGTGTTCGTTGAGCCCATGCTGGTGCTTATGAACACGCCGCATGAACTATTGGCCGAGGGCGTGGCCTATGCTCGCTGTTATTTTGCCGCGATGGTTGCGGCACTGCTGCTTAATATGGGAACCGCACTGCTGCGTGCCGTGGGCGACACACGCGGCCCCGCCGTGATCATTGCCTCTGGCTGCCTGGTTAACGTGGTGCTGGATATCATCTTTGTCGCTGTGTTGCATATGGAGGCGCTGGGCTGCGGCATCGCAGTGGCGCTGACCATTTGCTCCAATGCAACGATGATCGTGTTTCGCATGATGCGCGCTCCGGGTGCATGGCGTCTTTCGCTGTCCAAACTCGGCATTGATCCTGGCATTTGCAAGACCATGATCTCGTGTGGTCTGCCGCTTGGCTTTCAGTCTGCTGCGTATTCGATTTCCAACGTTTTGATTCAGGTGTCAGTCAACTCGTTTGGCGCCGATGTCACCACGGCGTGGGGTCTTTCGGGCCGCTTAGATGGCATTGTTTGGATGGTTACCGAGGCGCTTGGCGTTTCGATCACCACGTTCTCGGCACAGAACTTTGGCGCGCGCAACTACGAGCGCATGCGAAAGGGCTACCATACGTCGCTCGTGCTGTCGTTTATGCTCATTGGTGGCCTGTCTGCTGTGCTGTTGGTGTTCTCGGGTCCGTTGTCGCGTCTGTTTGTCGACGATGCTTCGATTTCGGCGTACACCACGACGATTCTTCATTTTATCGCGCCGTTTTACGCGATCTTCTCCATTATCGAAAACGCATCGGGCTCTATTCGCGGTGCCGGTGTGAGCTTGCAGCCCATGATGCTCACGATTTTTGGCACCGTCGTGCTCAGGGTGATCTGGGTGTTTGCGATTATGCCGTTCGATCCGTCTCTTGAGCACCTGCTGTTGGTTTACCCCGTAACCTGGCTCATCACCGCCACGATGTTCACCATCTACCACCACAGCGGCAACTGGCTCGGCCGCGCCACCGCCTAATTGATCCGTAGGGGACGGAGGAGAACGGATCATTTCTCTCCGTCGTGATGTCGATGATCCGTTTTCCTCCGTCCCCTTCGGATCAATTAGTATTCGATGCCTTGGCGGGCCAGGAGGCCTTCGTCGAAGTAGTGTCTGACGGGGCGCATTTCGGTGACCAGGTCAGCAAGGTCGGCGAGTGGCAGCAAGCCGCGGCCGGTCAGTATGAGCTCTGTGGTGTCGGGTTTCATCGCGATCAGTTCCTCGACATCCTCGCGCGTCACGAAGCCGCGGCGCATGGCCTCGCCGAGTTCGTCCAAAATCAGAACGTCGACCTGTGAGATTTGCTCGCGTGCGAGCTCCATGATCTGTGCGGCGCAGGCTTCGGGCGTGTCGCGGTCGGCTTGTACGATGCGTAGCCCCAATCGAGGCGCTGCGTCATGTTCGGCGCAGTGCAGCTTCTTGGCAAACTGAAGCATGAGCACGTTAAGTCCATAGCCCGTGGCGCGCAGCGCGAGCCCCAGCGCAGCCGTCGTCTTGCCCTTGCCATCGCCCGTATAGATTTGAACCTTGCCGACTTCGAGTGATGCCATCTCTGTCCTTTCGTGCCCGGCGTCGGTTTATCGCCGGCCGGGTTGGGTATTCTAGTTAGCATTATCAACCCCAGTAGATGGAGTTCAAGCAGATGGAGATGGATGACAACAAACGTAGACGGAATATGATCCTCTACGTGCTCATCGCCTTCGTCGTCTACCTCGTGCTCTCGACCGTTCTGTTCCCTAACATCGGTCACACGCAGCAGATTACGAAGACCGATTACTCGACGTTTGTCAAAGCGCTCGATAAGAAGAGTGTCGACAAGGTCGAGTACAACACGGACGATTACTCGATTTATTACACCAAGAAGGGCGAGGACGAGAACATCGCCTATAAGACGACCGGTGTGCCGAACGATGCGGGCTTTACCGATCGCGTGCTTGAGTCTGGCGCTTCGCTGGAGTCGGTCGTTCCCGATAAAAACTCGGGTTTGATGACCTACTACCTGCTTACGCTCATCCTTCCCATGGCGATTTTCTTCCTGATCGGCTGGTGGCTCAACCGCCGCATGAAGAAGGCCATGGGTGATGACGGCCCGTCGATGAACTTTGGCGGCGGCGGTTTTGGCGGTGGCGGACTGGGTAAGTCCGGCGCGCGCGTGATCGCCTCCAAGGACGTGGGCGTGACCTTTAAGGACGTCGCCGGCCAGGAAGAGGCCAAGGAGTCTCTCAAGGAGGTCGTCGACTTTCTGGAGAAGCCGCAGCGCTACGAGGAGATCGGCGCCAAGCTGCCGCGCGGTGCTCTCCTTGTTGGCCCTCCGGGTACCGGTAAGACCCTGCTTGCCAAGGCTGTTGCCGGCGAGGCCGGTGTTCCGTTCTTTAGTATTTCGGGCTCTGAGTTCGTTGAGATGTTTGTTGGTCGCGGCGCTGCAAAGGTTCGTGACCTGTTTAAGCAGGCCAAGGAAAAGGCCCCGTGTATCGTCTTTATCGATGAGATCGATACCATCGGTAAGAAGCGTGATGGCGGCGGCTTTAGCGGCAACGACGAGCGCGAGCAGACGCTCAATCAGTTGCTGACTGAGATGGATGGCTTCGATAACCACAAGGGTATCGTTGTCCTTGCCGCAACCAACCGCCCCGACAGTCTCGATCCGGCGCTGCTTCGCCCCGGTCGTTTTGACCGCCGCATTCCCGTCGAGTTGCCCGATCTGACCGGTCGTAAGAACATCCTCGAGCTTCACGCCAAGAGTGTGAAGACCGAGCCGCCGATCGATCTGACCGCGATTGCCCGCGCCACGCCCGGTGCCTCGGGCGCCGACCTGGCCAATATCATCAACGAGGGCGCCCTGCGCGCCGTTCGCGAGGGTCGCAAGCGTGCAACCCAGGATGACTTCGAGGAGTCGGTGGAGGTCGTCATTGCCGGCCAACAGCGTAAGTCCACGGTGCTTTCCGACCATGAGAAGCAGGTCGTTTCCTACCACGAGATCGGTCATGCCATCGTCGCTGCCCGCCAAAAGGGTTCCGCGCCGGTTACCAAGATCACCATCGTGCCGCGCACGAGCGGTGCTCTTGGCTATACCATGCAGGTCGAGGAGGACGAGCGCTTCCTGACGACACGCCAGGAGGTCTTGGACAAGCTTGCCGTCTACTGCGGCGGCCGTGCGGCCGAGGAACTCATCTTTGGCGAGATGACGACCGGTGCCGCCAACGATATCGAACAGGCCACCAAGCTCGCCCGCAACATGGTGACGCGCTTTGGTATGTCCGACGAGTTTGGCATGATGGCGCTCGGTACCGTGCAGAACGCGTATCTCAATCAGGACACGTCGCTCACCTGCGCCCCTGGTACGGCCGAGCGTGTGGACGCGATTGTCGCTAAGCTGATTGAGGATGCGCACGATCGCGCCCTGCAGATCCTCAAGGAGAACAAGTTCAAGCTCCATGAGCTGGCTCGTTATCTGTACAAGAAGGAGACCATCACGGGTGAGGAGTTCATGAACCTCCTCACGCGCGAGAATCCGCTGATGCCCAAGCAACAGTAAAGCCGCGGTCGAGCCAGTAAACGCCGACGCCCCATTTGAGCAGCTTTCTCAAATGGGGCGTTTTGCTTGAGAGGGATGGAAATGAAGATCGTGGTGAGCGCCTGCTTGATGGGCGAGAGCTGCAAGTATAACGGGCTCGACAACTATCATCGCGCGTTGGTCGAGGCCTTACGACGCACTGGGACTGAGGTCTTGT
>CABSDO010000094.1 GCA_902476475.1 uncultured Collinsella sp.
TTATCGCTGTGGGCACCGATGGCCAGGTAGACGGCATCGAACTCGTCGCGAAGGCGGGCAAGCCCCTCGCCGTTGACGGAGTGGTCGAGTTCCACGTCGATGCCGGCGCTCAAGATCCAGTCGATCTCGGCCTGCAGGCGCTCGCGCGGCAGACGGTAGCTGGGAATGCCATAGCGCAGCATGCCACCCAGGTGATGACGCTGCTCAAAGATGGTCACCTTATGGCCCATCACGGCCAGGTAGTAGGCGCAGGAAAGGCCAGCCGGGCCGCCGCCGATCACGGCGATGCGCTTACCGGTGTTGTCGACCACGCTGGGTTTGTAATCGTTGAGGTCGCTGTGCTCAACGGCAAAACGCTTGAGGGCGAGGATGTTCATGGGATCGTCGACCATGCCGCGACGGCAGTGCATCTCGCAGGGATGCTCGCACACCAGGCCGCAAACGAGCGGCAGCGGGTTGTTCTTGCGGATGACCTTGACGGCATCGGCATAGCGGCCGGCCTCGACCAGCGAAATGTAACCGGGAATGTCGACGTGCGCCGGGCAGCCCGAAACGCACGGGACGCGGGCCTCGCGGTCAAAGCCGCAGGAGTGCTCGCGAATGTGGTGCTCAAAATCGTCGCGGAAGCCGCGAATGGCCGTGAGTGCCATGGCGCCAGCTTCGTAGCCGATGGCGCAGTCGCTCGAAAGGTAGATGGTGCGGGCGGTGCGCTCAATCAAGTTGAGCGTGGACTCGTCGGCGCGGCCCTCGAGCACATCGGCGAGCAGGTCGCTCAGCGCGCTCAGGCCCACGCGGCAGGGCGTGCACTTGCCGCAGCTCTGGGTGGAGCACAGATTGACGAGCGCTGCCGTAAACTCAACGGGGCACGGGGCGAGCGAACTCACCGCCAGACGACGTCCGAGCGCATCGTGCAGGTCGTCCATGACGGCCTGAGCGTGGCTGCGTTCCATTACGTGCAGTCGAGCCATAAGATCCCCTCTCACATGGCAGCCCGGAGGCGAGGCCGGGCGAAGTTGCTACACGCACAACACTGACCTAAAAAGTTGTTAGGTCTCCACGCAGTTCGGCAGGCGGTATGAAATGTCACCCTCGACGGTGAAATAGAACATTACCGCAGATAAATGCCATATTTGGTAAAACGCGTTACCAAATGACAATGCCCCGCCCACGCAATCACGTGGACGGGGCATTGCTCCAGGTATGCGGCCAGCGACCCTGTTGCTTTTACTTAAGCTCGGGCCAGTAACCCTTGTTGGCCTCGATCATGTCGTCGAGAACCTCCTTGGCGACCTTCATCGAAGGCACGGTCTTGTTCAGCGTAAAGGCCTTGAGCGCCTTCTCGTAAGAACCCTCGATCGTAGCCTCGACCACGAGCTTCTCGGAGTTCAGCTGCTGCATCATGAGGCCCTGTTGGAACAGAGGAATGTTGTCGCGGCTGATGACCTCGGGGCCATTCTTGCCAATGTAGGCAGGCAGCTCGACCATAGCGTCGTAGGGCATGTTGGGGATAGCGCCCTTGTTCTCGCAAATGACCAGGAAGCGCTGCTTGGTGTCGTTCTTCAGAGCGATAGCCAGATCGGCAATCCAGTCGCCGTGGCTGCCCGCATAGAACGTGCTCTCGTCGATCTCGCCCGTCTTCTCGTAGTGGTCGATGCCGTCGAAGAGGTTCTTCTCACGCGTCTCCTCAACCTCGTTAGCACGGGTGCGCTCGGGGTTGGAATGCTCGACGAACTCCTTCTGCTGCAGGTAGTAGTTCAGATACGTGTTGGGCAGGTACTCCGGGAAGCACTCCATGATCTCGTACTCGCCCTTCCAGACGTAGTACCAGCTGCCCTTGGTGTGGCGGTTCTGCTCGGGGTGCTCGTCAGTGGCCTCCTCGGGCTTCTTTGCCATGAGCGAGCCCATGCCCTTGAGGTAGGAGTCGGGCAGCAGAATCTCATGCTCCTTGATGTACTCGCGCAGCTGCGGGAGCACCTCCTCGCCCTTGTGGCGGATCGAGGTGAACCAACCAAAGTGGTTGAGGCCAAAGTAATCGTACTCGACATCCTTCTTGTCGATATCGAGTGCGGCGCAAACCACGTCGATGATCGCGATCGGCATGTCGCAGATGTTGATGATGCGAGCGTTGGGACGCAGCACGCGGCAGCCCTCGGACACGATGGCAGCAGGGTTGGAGTAGTTGAGAATCCAGTAGTCCTTCTTGGCGTACTTCTCAACGTCATCGATCAGCTCGACCATGGGGAAGATGGTGCGCATGCCGTAGGCAAGGCCGCCGCAGCCGCAGGTCTCCTGACCCACGCAGCCGTGACGCAGCGGAATCTTCTCGTCCTGCTCGCGCATGGCGTAGCCGCCCACGCGCATCTGGGCAAACACGAAGCTCGCGTCGGTAAAAGCCGTCTCCTTGTCGGTGGTCACCGTAAGCTTGATGTTCAGGCCAAGGTCCTCGTGCAAAATCCAGTCCACGAGCACGCCGATCTTGCGCTGACGCTCCTCGTTGATGTCGTACAGACGAATCTCGTCAACGTCGAGCTCGTCCTTGCGCAGGGCGATGGACTTGACGATGCCGGGGGTAAAGGTGGATCCGCCACCACACAGAGTAATGATCATTGTTTACTGCTCCTTCTCAATTGCGTTTTCGACCTTGTCGCGCATCTCGGCGACCTTCATGCCAAAGATGATCTGGATATTGTTGCCGTTGCGGTTGATGCCGCTGTTGGGCACGTGGTTGATGAGGCTCTCATCGATGAGGTCCGGGTTCTTAACGTTCACGCGAAGACGCGTAAAGCAGTTCTCGAGCTCCTCGATGTTGTCCTTGCCGCCAAGACCTGCGACCAGGTCGGCAATGCCTGCATCGACGCCCTCTGCGGGAGCTGCGGCAACAGCGCCCTGCTTCACCGCGACAGACGCGGCGGCCTCGCCCTCGGCAACGGACTCGGCGAGCTCGGACTCCTCCTCGCGGCCAGGCGTGTGGAGGTTGAGCTTCTTAATCAGGAAGGTGAAGAGGAAGAAGTACAGAGCGGCGTTGACGACTCCGAGCACGAGCATCATCGGCCAGTTGGTCTTATCGACACCGAGGACCAGGTTGGAAACCACGATGTTGATGATGCCGCCTGCAGTCGAAGCGGGCACGGAGAGGACCTTGAGCAGGACCAGGAAGATGCCGGAAAGAACCGAGTGAACGACAAAGAGCACAGGAGCGGCAAAGACAAAGAGGAAGTCCATGGGCTCGGTCACGCAGGAGAGCACGGCGGTGATGATCAGCGGGATAATGACAGCCTTGGTCTTGTCCTTGTTCCCCTTGTAAGCAGTGAAGATAAAGGCGAGACCGATACCGATGTAGGGCCACAGGTTGTTGAAGGTGTAGCTGTTGAAGTAGGTGCTATCGGAGAAGGGCTGGCCCGTCATTGCCATCTCGGCAACACGGATGGGATAGGCACCGGCGATAACCTGATCACCCAGCGTAAGGGTGCCGCCCACATCGGAGAACTGGAACGGGGTGTAGATGAGGTGGTGCAGACCGGTGGGAACGAGCAGCTTGTTGAGCATGCCGTAGATAAACAGACCGATGTTGCCCGACTCCTTAATGATGCCGGCGACGGAGGAGATGGCACCCTGAACCGGAGGCCAAACGATGCAGAAGCCAGCGCCCATGATCCAGGAAATGATGATCATGATCAGGAACGGAAAGCGAACGCCCGAGAACATCGAAAGGGCAATGGGGAACTGCTTGTTCGAGTACTTGTTGAACACGGCACCGGTGATGCAACCAAGGATGATGCCGCCAAACACGCCGGTATCGAGCACCTGAATGCCCATAACGGTGGCCTGGCCGGTTCCGGTAAGGCCGAGCATACCACTCGCATCGGCAAGAGAGCCGGTGGCGTTGAGCACGATGTTGTTAGCCTGCAGGAACAGGAAGAACGACATCAGGGCGATCAGCGAAGCATGGCCCTTGTTCTTCTTTGCCATGGCGCCGGCGATGCCCACGCAGAACAGAATCGAGAGGTTGTTGATGATAAACATCAGCGACTGATAGACAACGGCGCCCACAAGCTGGAACGGACCGGAGCCCAGTACGGGGACCAAAGCACAAATGGTCTTGTTGGTCAGAATGATGCCCACGATGAGCAGGATGCCGGCAACCGAGAGATACATCATCGGCTGGACGATCGACTTTGCGAACACCTCCAACGGCGCTTTGAAATTGAACTTCTTTTTTGCGGCCATAGCGGTACTCCCCTTCCTTTTCCGCAAATTAAGACAGATGTGCCCTGGACAAGACCGTGAGCCTTGCCTTATATCAATCGATGTGTGGGCACGTTATGCCTAGAGACCAGGTTCTCCAAGCAGGTTAACAATGTGATATGCGAGATAACTCTTCTCGGCATCGGTAACGACAACGTTATAGGTAGACGACAAGTGGGCGGCTATGGCGTCCGCGCACGAGAATGCACACGGATACGCCGTTTCATCGATTCGGAACAGCGCGTCTCCGTTGATTTGCCCGGCCGTAGGATCGAGCGCTCGCTGTGCGAAAAATTGCAGGTGACGAACGAAACGTTCGTAAGGCAGCGAGGTGTCGTCGAGGGTCGTGGCATAGCGCTCGGAAACAATCGCAAGCACGTCGCGAACAAGCTGGACCGAGATGATTAGACGGTCGGAGCGTTGCGGCATGGTGGCGTTGACGATATGCAAGGTAATGAAGCCCTGCTCCTCCTCGCTCATCTGGATGCCCATATACTCCTTGATAATCTGCAGCGCGCGGCCCGCAAGCGCATACTCCTTGCGATAGAACTGCTGGATCTCGAGCAGCAACGGATTCTCACAGGGGACACCCTTGCGCTCGCGCTCCAAAGCAAGGCTGATATGGTCTGCGAGAGCGATGAGGATCTTATCGTTGATGTCGACATTGAGCTCTCGACGGAGCATCTGAACAATGTCCTCGGCAATCACGAGGTTGACGGTGGGGATGGACTCCAAAAGATGTGCCAAGCGGTCTATCGTACGCGAATCCTGAGAAGTTCCCTCCTGCAACGCGTAGGTCTTTTCGACTGACGCCTCGTCGATGGCATCGCCGGCATGACGGCCAAAGCAGAGGCCTCGACCGATGACGATGAGCTCGGAGCCATCGTCCGAAGTGACCATTGCGACGTTGTTGTTAAAAACTCGCTTGATAACCACGGTACCCACCACAAGAATTTACTCGGAAAGCCAGACGACAGGCTCTTTAACAGCAACAGGGCCGGAAGCATGCTCACGAAGAGTCGAGTTCTCCGAGCGCTCGCACACGATAACGAAGACCGTGGGATCGAAACCGGCGGCGCGAACCACGTCGAAATCGACCTCGACGAGGGGCTGGCCCGCGTCGACATGGTCACCCTGGGCAACAAGCGCATGGAAGCCCTTGCCCTCAAGCTTAACAGTGTCGATTCCGATGTGCAGCATCACCTGAGCAGAGCTGTCATCGGACATAATGCCCAGCGCGTGCTCAGTCGGAAACAGCGCCGCAACGGTACCGGAAACAGGAGCGCACACCGTTCCCTCTTGGGGAACCACGGCAACGCCATCGCCCACTGCACGGCTGCTAAAAGCGGGGTCATTGGTATTTTCTAGATTAACAAGCTCGCCGGAAACAGGGGCGAGAATCTCGAACTCGGAAGTCGCAGTCGCCTGCTTGTCCGAGCCACCCATAAGGCGAGAAAAGAAACCCATGGTGGCATGTCCCTTCATAAATATAGCCCAACCAAAATCATGTGAATGCGTCCATGGAGACACACCCGTTCAAAGACTTTGGTTAGGCCCACGTCCGAGGGACTCGGTAACCTTCCGCATTTCTTTTTACGGGAGGTATTGTAGACAAGCCCAAAGCCGGAACAATCATTATGACCGATGAACGGTATTTTTTCTTCGATAAACGGTATTTAGGCGGCACTTAGGGACGTTCCTTTCCCGCCGGCACCCAGGGGCACTCCTCACTCTGGCGCGTTGGGGACAGGTTAATCTGCACCAGGTTGGTGCAGATTAACCTGTCCCCAATGCACCAATTTCGTATGCGCTAGATGAAGAGCTCGCATTCCTTCCGCACGACGCAAACCTTGCTCAGCATCTGGGAAACAGTGGATAGCTTGTTGGGATCAAGCTTGCGAGCGCCTCGCGGACATACGGCGATGCAGCGCATGCAGGAGATGCACGCCTCGCCAGCTGTTCGCTTGGGGTCGCCCTTTTCGATAGCACAAACGGGGCACGCCGCGGCGCATGCACCGCAGGAGACGCAATCCTCTGTTGCCTCGGGTGCCATACGGTGACTTCCAGCTTGTTTATAAGGACGATTGCCGGGAATAGAGGGCTCGGACGCATCCTCAGCCAACAGCTTTTGCTGAATTTGCTGCGCAAACTCTGCGAGCTGCGCCGCATCCCGCGCATCCGGTCGCCCAGCAGCAAACTGACGAGCAACGGAATGCTCAGTAATAGCAGAAACCGCTGCAACCACCCTAAATCCGGCGCGCTTCGCAACGTCCTCCAGCTCTACGAGCGTGTCCTCAAACGCGCGGTTTCCGTATACACAAACCAAAACAGTCCGAGCCCCGTTGCCGCGCACCATGCCCAACCGGTCAGCCACCACAGCCGGGATTCTACCGGCATACGCCGGCACAGAGATTACGGCCACGTCGTCCTCAGTCATCGAGACAGCGCTGAAATCTAGCCCGCTATCGGTCAGATCGACGGTAACGGTCTTTTTGTCCAGCGCCCCGGCCACAAGGCCAGACACCTTCCGCGTTCCACCCGTCGGACTAAACACAATTTCGAATACGCTCATCGAGGCACCCTCCCCCTACGCCAGGCAACGCGTCAAGCCGTTTTCACATTCAGACAGAGTATACGGCGCATGGGATCCCCGTTTTGGTGCACCAAGCACCCCAATGCACCCACCCTACGCTGTCTGCCTCTTCGTTTTGTATAAATTACGGTACAGATTGTATATATTTACGGGATACCGCCGTGTTCTCCTGAGGTACCCCATCCTGGCCCGTGCAAAAAACGGAGTATTCTGCAACGTGACCGCGCCAGCACCGCCGCGGGCGGGCAAAACTGTAGGGCGCTGCGTCATTTAGGGTTCCGACATAGCGAGAATGACGTACCTTTGCTTCGAAAAACGGCGAAATCTAACTCAAAACGCTCATAGGGGGTATCTGAAGGCCACCGTTGGCAATACCGAATCGTATGCAGCCAGCTAGAGCTGCTGAATACTCCAAAAAAATGCACGGCGCACCCCATAGGACCCATTGCTGCATGGCGGAAAATAGGTCCTCGGCATCCCCCAGATGCATTCCCGAGAAAATCACGTTTGAATTAACGATGGACACGGCAAACAAAAGGGCCCGAGCGTTATTTGCTCGGGCCCTCACTGTGCCTCAATCTAATGCGCGATGCGCATCTTACTTGCGCTTGCCGCCGCCGTCACCGGGGCGACGGGAGCTGCTGCCGCGCTTGCCGCCACGGC
>CABSDO010000095.1 GCA_902476475.1 uncultured Collinsella sp.
AACGCGCTCTTCCGCCGCGTAACCCTTGCAGCCCGCGGACACGTGCGCGATCTGGGCGAGCTCGACGAGGACTGGGGCATGAGCGAGGTCCGCTGGCAAAAGGCGCTCGATGCCTACCATGAGCAGCACGAGGAAATCCTCACCGACGGAGACGCCCGCAGCGCCACGATGTTTTCCATCGACGAGTCCGACGAGAAGACCGCGCACGTATGGCACGTGCACCAGATCTTTGCCGACGAGGATGGCGACCACGACTTTGGCATCATGGGCGATGTCGATCTGGACGCCACGCAGGACGGCGGCGAGGTCATCCTCAAAAACTACCGCGTCGGCTTTATCGAGGACCTGCTCGAGGACTAGCCGCACATACTGGAACAAAACGAAGCGGGGCCGCTGGTAACATCGCCAGCGGCCCCGCTTTTGCACTATACGCTATGCCTTACTCGGCATCCTCGACCTCATACGAATCCGCCTCGGCGGGCTCATCGTTTGTCTCTGGCGCAGCCCCGCGCGCCTCGTCAAACGCCGCCTTCATGGTCTTGTTGCCCCACGTGAGCTTGCGAATGGTAAGATCGTCGGCCTTCTTGTTGGCTAGGCGCAGGTTGTTCTCGGAGGACAGCAACGCCTCCTTGGTTTTCTGCAGATGGCTAATCGTCTTGTCGATTTCATCGATCGCCGTTTGAAACTTGCGGCTCGCGATCTCGTAGTTGCGACCGAAATCATTCTTGAACTTTTCCATCTTGGCTTCGAAGTTCGTGACGTCGATATTCTGCTGCTTGTACTCCGCCAGCTCCTGCTTATAGCGCAGCGAACCCATAGCGGCGTTGCGCAGCAGCGTGATCATGGGAATGAAGAACTGCGGGCGGATCACGTACATCTTCTCATAGCGGTAGCTCACGTCGACGATACCCGCGTTATAGAGCTCGCTCTCGGGCTCCAGCAGGGTGCAGAGCACCGCATACTCGCAGCCTTTCTGGCGACGATCGTGATCGAGCTTCTTAAAGAAGTCCTCGTTTTTATGCTTGGTCGCGGTCTCATCGTTCTCGTTTTTCATCTCGAACATAATCGAAATGACCTCGTTGCCGCTCGCATCGCACTCGCGGAAGATAAAGTCGCCCTTGGTGCCCTCGGACGCATCGTTATCTTTCTCGAAGTACGCATTAGGAAACGCCGTCATGCGCAGACGGTTAAACTCGGTCTCGCAGTGCTGCTCGAGCGACTCGCCCACCATCTTGGTGGACAGGCGGACCTTCATGTCCTTAAGGCGCTCAATCTCTTCGTCCTTGTAGCGAATCAACTCGTCGCTCACGCGCTTGACCTGCGCAAGCTCGAGCTCGTGTGCTGCTCTGGCCTGTTCCTCGCGCGAATCGCGCACCGCCAGCTCGCTCGTCAGTTTGGCACGTGCCTCGTCACGCTCACGCTCTGCCGCGGCGACCGCCTCCGATAGGTTCATTTTGGCCGTCAGCTCCTGTTCGCGCAGCTGCGCACGCAGGCCCTCGGCCTCCTGCTCGGACTGAGCCTTTGCGGCGGAAAACTTCTCTTGTACCTTTGCGCGATAGTCAGCAAGCGTGCGCTCAGCCTCGCCGCGAGCGGCATCGATCTCACGCTGCGACTCGGCCGCAGCGGCGGCAAGCGCCATCTCCTGGGCCTTGTCCGCCGCGGAGAGCTTTGCCTGCAATTCTGCAATCTGCGCATCGCGTGCAGCTAAATCGTTCTGAGCAGCATTGCGCGCCGAAGCCTCGGCAAGCTTAGCTTCATCGTCCTTGCGTCCCAGCTGCGCACGCAAATTGTCAATTTCACGCTGGAGCTCTGCGTTTTCCTTCTGCGCATCCGCACGGGCCTCTACCGCCGCGCGCTGGCTTGCGCTCTCACGCTCTGCGGCAGCGCCCTCGAGCTTGACGCGCAGCTCGGCGAGCTCAGCATCGCGTTTGGCGACTTCTTGTGCCAGCTGCTGAGCCGCGGCGTTCTTCTGCTCGACAAGCTGAGCGTTGCGTTGAGACTCTGCCTTTTGCAAGGCAGCCGTCGAACGCGAGCGCTCAAGCTCCAGCGCCTGCTCGCCCTCGCGCTGGACTGCCTTCACACGCTCATCCAGGTCGCGCGAAAACTCGGCATTGCGCACTTGCTTGACGATATCCGCATAGCCGGACGCGTCGACCTTAAAAACTTCGCCGCAATGCGGGCACTTGATCTCGTTCATAGCAGCTCCTCGATGGACGCAAATTTCAACCGCCTACACTCTACCGCGCCGCACGGACAAAAAAGGCGCCGCTGCCATAATGGCCACGGCGCCAGAACCGCGACAAAGGTGCCCGCCCCCTTTGTCGCGGTTTGTGCGGTGGTTCAAGAATTACAGTCCAAAGAAGCCGAGGATTTGGTCTCGGCTTACGGGCTTGTAGTCGTTGGCGTCGAGGCCGACATCGTAGCGAAAGATAGGGCGCTCGCGATCGCGGTTGCGCGCGTTGGTGCGGTCTCCCCTGCTGTGGATATGCCCGTGCAGCATGATGGCACCACGCGCCTTGCCATTCCAGCTGAGCATAGGGTAGTGACTCATAACCAGGCGATGTCCCTTGGCATAGCCGGGGGCAATCTCCAGGTAATCGCGTACGTCATCCCAAATCTGCGGTACATCGGGGTCTTCCCAGTCGCCGTCATGGTTGCCCCGTATGAGCGTCACGTTTTGGCAGGCAATACGCTCGCGCAGGCGCACCGCCTCCGCCATGGGCAAGCGATACGTAAAGTCTCCCAGAATATAGAGACGGTCGCCCGCCGCCACGCACTCATTGATGGCATCGATGACCTTGCGGTTCATCTCATCGACCGAGCCAAACGGCCGGTCCATGTCGTGCAAGATATTCGTATCGCCCAGGTGCAGGTCGGCGGTAAACCACATCATCGTCTCTGTCCTCATTTCGCAACGTGTTCAACTCGTGCTAAGTATACAGACGCAGCGATGCGGCGGTTATCCAAAGAACCCGCCGAACAGTCCGCGGCGGCGCTTGTCTTGCTTTTTCGATGCGTCACCCTGGGCATTCTTATCCTGCCGTTTTCTACAGTCCTGCTCCAACTCATCGTCATCGAGTAGCACATCCCACTCAAACGGATCGTCTGCCAGATCAAACAGATCATCGTTATCAAACATGGCAGTCTCCCTTACCGATTAGCGAGCATCCACCACGTAGAGTCCAACGCGCACCTGATGCCACGGGCTGCGCTCGGGAGCAACCTGTTGCACGCGGGCCTCAAATACGTCCTCGTGACCGTAATACATCATCAAGGACAGCGGGCCAACCTCGTTTCCCGGAACATAGCCAAGCTTGGTGTTGCCGTAATAAATCGCAACCGCCTCGGGGTCATGGGGATTATCGCGCTCGGCGCACAGCGTCAGTTTATCGCCCGCTTTAATATCGCCTAGGACCAAAGCGCCGTCGGCATATTGAAATCCTGCAATATGAAACGACAAAAGAACACGTGAAGGCTCGTACATGGCAACTCCCCTAACGGCCGGATAAACCGGCGCTTAACCTTATTGAGAAGTCTACGAACTCGTGCGGACACAAATTCATCCTGCCCGCGTCTTTCAATCGATCGCCGCAACGCTTGCGAGACAGAGCGCTTGCAGATAAGATAGGGGTACGGATGGCACCCGTTGCAGCGGGTCATGCCAACTCCAATACACGTTTTCATCGTGAGAAGTGGCCGTCTTCGCTTACGCGGGGGCGGCTATTTCATTCGGCCGATAAACAGGCCGAGTTCGATAGCCGCGATTAACAACGCCAGTAACGAAATAACATCGCTTACGTTCATACCAATTCCCTTCTAAAGGGAGTTGGCCCATCCGTACCCCATAGCAGTAGTCTAACGTAAATGGCGGGTAATAGGAACACTTGTTCGTATTACCCGCCATTTCCTAATGTACAAACATGCGCACGAATTTGTGCTTCCAGCTTGCGTAGGGCGCATAGCGAAACGGCACGTCCAGCCACGTTGCCTTGTTCACGATGCTCTTCTTGTGGCTAAACGTATCGAAGCTCTCACGTCCATGGTACTGACCCATACCGCTCGCGCCCATGCCACCAAAGCCCATATGGCTCGTGGCCAAATGCATGATCGTGTCGTTGACGCAGCCGCCGCCAAAGGGCACGTAGCGCACAAAGCGCTGCTGAGCCGCACGGTCCTGGCTAAAGATATACAGGGCCAGTGGCGTCGGACGATCCGTAATAAACGTCTCGGCCTCGTCTAGGCTCTCAAACGTCAGCACCGGCAGGATGGGGCCGAAAATCTCTTCCTGCATCACGGCGTCCTCAGGCGCCACGCCGTCTAGGATCGTCGGCTCAATCTTGAGCGACGACTCGCGCGCCGTGCCTCCCAGCACAACCTTATCGGGGTCGATCAGCCCGCGTACGCGCGCGAAATGCTTGGCGTTGACAATATGACCGTAGTCCTCGTTGTCGAGCGGGTGCTCGCCAAACATGCGACGGACCTCCTCCTTGATGAGGCCCAACAGCTCATCGTGCACGCGCGTATCGACCAGAAGGTAGTCGGGCGCCACGCAGGTCTGCCCCACGTTGAGCCATTTACCAAAGGCGATACGCCGCGCCGCGACCTTCAAGTTTGCCGTCGCATCCACGATGCAGGGACTCTTTCCGCCCAGCTCAAGCGTCACGGGCGTGAGGTTTTTGCTCGCGCGCTCCATGACGAGCTTGCCGACCGGAACGCTTCCGGTAAAGAAGATCTTGTCCCAGCATTCATCGAGCAACGCTTCGTTCTCGGCACGCCCGCCTTCGACGACCGTCACCAGGCGCGGATCAAATGCTTCCTCGCAAATCTGCCTAAGCACCGCGCTCGAAGCCGGCGCATAGGCACTCGGCTTGATGACCACGGTGTTGCCTGCAGCGAGCGCGCCGGCGAGCGGCTCGAGCGTCAGCAAAAACGGATAGTTCCAGGGCGCCATGATGAGCGTGACGCCATAGGGCACGGCTTGCGTTTTGCACACACTCACGGCGTTGGCAAGGTCACACGGACGCAGGCGCGGACGACTCCATCGAGCCACATGCGCAATCTGATGTCGAATCTCGGAAAGCGACGTGCCGATCTCGCACATATATGCCTCGTCATGCGACTTTCCCAAATCGGTCTTGAGCGCATGGGCAATATCGGCCTCGTGCGCCCGCACCGCATCGCGCAGGCGCACGAGGGCGCGACGTCGAGCATCGACATCAAACGTGGCGTGCGTCTTAAAATAGGCGCACTGCTCGCCGACAATGCGCGCGATTTCCTCGGTATTCATGGGCCCTCCTAGTTCTCGCCCTCAAACATACCACCCGCAATGACCTCGTACATACGCTCGAGTTCCAAACGGTCCATCAAAAGTGGAACAGGGTATAGCGGATTGGCCTCGGCATCGGCATGGGCCGCCATTTGCGGAATATCGGAGCGGCGAATACCCGAGACATATTTGGGGATTCCCAGGGCCTCGTTCATGCGGTCGACCCAATCGATAAAGGCCTCGGCCGCAAGACTGTCCTGCGCGGTAGCCGGCGCGATACCGGCCATGCGGGCGAGATCGGCGAGCTTGGGAACAGCAACTTCGCCATAGGCGCGAAGCATATGCGGCAGGATGATGGCGTTGGCCAAGCCGTGCGGAATTCCGTATCGGCCGCCCAGACTGTGCGCGATGGCGTGCACATATCCGACATAGGAGCGGGTAAACGCAACGCCTGCCTTATACGCCGCCGAAAGCATATTGCGGCGCGCACGCATGTCGTCGCCATGCTCATAGGCCTCGAGCAAATTGTCGCGGATGAGCTGGACCGCCTGACGCGCCATCTTGCGCGTGTAGGGCGTGGTGCTACGGCCGATAAAGGCCTCGACAGCATGCGTCAGGGCGTCCATGCCCGTCTGCCCCGTAATGGAGGCAGGCAACCCGCGCGTAAACTCGGGGTCGTGCACCGCAAAACGCGGGATGAGCACAAAGTCGTTAATGGGGTATTTATAGTGCGTCTCGTCATCGGTAATTACCGCCGCGAGCGTGACTTCGCTTCCCGTACCGGCGGTAGTGGGAACCGCAATAAGCAGCGGCAGGAGACGGTGGACACGCAACAGGCCACGCATCTTGTTGATGGGCTTGTTTGGCTGCGCAATGCGCGCCCCCACACCCTTGGCGCAGTCCATGGCTGATCCTCCGCCAAAGCCGATAATGGCCTGGCAGGCGCTCTCTCGATACAGGGACGCCGCTTCCTCCACGTTTGAGACCGTGGGGTTCGCACGCGTTTCGGCATAGACCGTAACGCCAATCCCCTGAGCCGTAAGCGCACGCTCGAGTGGTGCCGTGAGCCCCAAACGTGCAATACCAGGGTCTGTCACGATAAGGACCTTCTGGATCGAGCGCTTTTGAAGCACCGCGGGCACATCCTCGGCATGCTCCAAAATGCGCGGCTCGGTATAGGGCAGGATCGGCAATGCAATGCGAAAAACCGTCTGATATGTTCGGCACCAGGCACGACGGGCTAGATGCATAAAGGAAACTCCTTCATTTGTTGATAGGTCAACATTTGCTCGACCGATTGTACTCAGCGGAGATCGCAGACGGTATGCCGATCGTTAATCAATCAACATCTTCATATCTCAAAATTGTTTTATTAAAAATCATTCCTAATAGGCTTCACATTTGGTTGCATTTATGGATAATAGAACTCGTCAAGACGCACGTCCGGAGAGGGCCCTTACGGGACCGGACGAGCGCACAATCGCCATCGATCGAAAGGATCGAATCATGAAGTTTGTTTGCCCCGTTTGCGGTTATGTGGAAGAGTTCGACGGCGACCAGCTGCCCGAGGACTTCAAGTGCCCCCAGTGCGGCGTTCCCGGTTCTCGTTTCCTGAAGCAGGAGGAGGGCCAGCTCGAGTGGGCTGCCGAGCACGTCGTGGGCGTCGCCAAGATGGAAGGCGTCTCCGAGGACATCGTTGCCGACCTGCGCGCCAACTTTGAGGGCGAGTGCTCCGAGGTCGGCATGTACCTGGCCATGGCTCGCGTCGCTCATCGCGAGGGCTACCCCGAGATCGGCCTGTACTGGGAGAAGGCTGCCCACGAGGAGGC
>CABSDO010000096.1 GCA_902476475.1 uncultured Collinsella sp.
GCCTCCGTCGTGAGCAGGACTGTAGAGCAGGAAACTTCACCCGTGCCCGGCCTCGCGGGGAACCGGTGGGATGGACCAGTTCAGATGGGGCTTTAATGCATGGGTGGTCTGTATCTGTGCAAATGGGTATCATACTGTGGTTATTGCATCGACTCTGTGATGCTTGTTGTACGTTCCCGGCGGTCGGTTTGCCAGAAGCGCCCCGTCGGTTGTTCCAGACCCGTTTCGAAGAAAGGAAACCACACGAACCTATGGCAGCTAAAAAATCATCTCCTTTGAAGATCATTCCGCTCGGCGGCCTTGACGGCATCGGCAAGAACATGACGGTCTTCGAATGCGGCGACGACATGGTGCTCGTTGACGCTGGCCTCATGTTCCCCGACGATTCCCAGCCCGGTATTGACCTGGTGCTTCCCGACTACACCTATGTTCTGGAGAACGAGGAGAAGCTCCGCGGTATCGTCGTCACCCACGGCCACGAGGACCACACCGGTTCGCTTCCGTACCTGCTGCAGGACCTCAACAATAAGGTGCCCATCTTTTCGAGCAAGCTGACGCTTGGCTTTATCGAGGGCAAGCTTTCTGAGTTCCGCATCCGCGCGCCCAAATTCCGCGAGGTCAAGGGCGGCAGCCATGTCAACCTCGGCGGCATCTCGCTCGACTTCTTCTCGATGACGCACTCCATTCCCGGCGCTCTGGGCGTGTTCATCCGCACCAACCAGGGTACCGTTATGCACACCGGCGACTTTAAGCTCGACCAGACGCCCATCGACGGCGTCACGCCCGACTATGCCGCTATCAGCCGCTTTGCCAAGCAGGGTATCGACCTGCTGCTTTCCGACTCCACCAACGCCACGGTTCCCGGCTTTACCAAGTCCGAGGCCGAGGTTGGTCCCAACCTGCTGCACGCCATCAAGAACGCGCCGGGTCGCGTGTTCGTCGCGTCGTTCTCGAGCCACATCCATCGTTTGCAGCAGATCTGCGATGCCGCCCGCAAGTGCGGCCGTAAGGTCGTTGTGACCGGTCGCTCCATGCTCACGAACACCCGCGTGGCGCGCGAGCTTGGCTACCTCAACATCGACGACGCCGATATCATCGATGCCTTTGACATTGATAACCTGCCTGACGACAAGATTGTCGTCATGTGCACCGGTTCGCAGGGCGAGCCGCTGTCGGCCCTGTCCCGCATGGCCAATGGCGAGCACAAGACGCTCTCCATCCACGAGGGCGATACCGTTATCCTCTCGGCAACTCCTGTTCCCGGCAATGAGAAAGCCGTCCAGCAGGTCGTCAACAGCCTGGCCAAGCTCGGCTGCGACGTGTGGGATAAGAACCGCGCTCTCGTCCACGTCTCGGGTCACGGTAGCCAGGAGGAGCTCAAGCTCCTGATGGCCATGGCCAAGCCCACGTACTTTATGCCGGTTCACGGTGAAGCCGTGCATCTGCGCGCCCATGCCCAGCTGGCCCGCAAGATGGGCCTCAAGGACGATCATATCTTTATCCTCGACAACGGCGACACGCTCGAGATGCGCGGCGGTATCGTCAAGCGCGGTACGCCCGTCGAGTCCGGCGTCGTTTACGTCGACGGCCTGCGCATCGGCGATACCGACCCCATCGTCTTGCGCGATCGCCAGAAGCTCGCCAACGACGGTATGGTTACCGCTGTTGCTATCGTCTCGCTCAAACACAAGAAGATCGAGGCCATCGAGTTCTCGGGCCGCGGTGTCTCGTTTGCCATCGACGACCAGTTCTCCGAGGATGCCTCCGCGTCCATCATGAAGACGATCGAGAAGGGCAAGTTTAGCTTTACGAGCAGCGGCTCCGATGCCATTCGCAAGGCCGTGCGCGATTCGCTCTCCAACTTTATCTGGAGCCGTACGCGCACCCGTCCGATGATCATCCCGGTCGTCATGGAGGTTTAGTTTGGCGCGCGGATCTGCACAAAACGCCAAAGGCAATAAGGCCAACAACCAACCGGCATCTGCTAAGGGTGCCGGTTCCCATCTGCGTGCCAATAAGGGCCACGAGGACGAGTTCGACGATTTTGAACCTCTGGTCGAGCCCTCGGCCAACCGCGATATCGCCGGCGTGGTTATCGCCGTTTTGGCGATTGCGTCCTTCATTGCCGTGATTTCGCCGGCGACCGCACCCGTTACGGCTGCGGTTGCCGGTTTCTACCACCTGGGCTTTGGTCTGGGCGCCTACGTGCTGCCGATCGTCATTTTGCTGTTTGCCGCCACGCTCTTTTTAGGTGAGGACTCGCCGCTCAACGCGCGCTCTGTTGCGGGCGGCGCCGTGGTCTTTATCGCCGTCGTCTCCATTCTTTCGTTGATGGTGCCAGGTACGAGCGACTCGTGCGACCTTATGTTCACGCCGCAAAATCTGTCCGCCTCGGGTGGCTACATCGGTGCGTTTATTGCGAGTGCGCTGCAAAATGCCCTGGGTAAGCCTATCGCGATGGTAGTCCTGCTGGGCCTTGTCGTCGTGGGCTTGGTCATCATTGGCTTTTCGGTGGGCGGCGTTTTGCGCTCTGCTCGCGACCGTGCGGCCGATTTTGCCGAGCGCCGTCGTGCCGATGTTAACGCGAGTCCGTGGGGTGACGATGAGGCCCTGTCGGTGCCCGGCGTTGCCCGTCCTCACCTGAGCATTCTTCGTCAAAAGGGCTCCGATGTTGCCGTGACCACGGTCATGGGCAACGATGTGGACCCGGTTTTGGACGATGACGACGAGGACGAGGATCCGTTTGTCGACGTGTCCGATGCCGTGGAAGCTGAGCGCGCTAAGACGACGCTGTTGCCGCGCCGCCATGCCAAGAAGGGCAAGGCTGCGCCCAAGCTCAATACGAGTGAGCCCGACCCGTCTTGGTCCGAGAGCGAGATTGAGCTCACCGAGGGCGATGACGAGGACGACGAGGCTCCGATTGAGACCGCAAAGACAACTTTGCTGCCGCGTCGCCATGCAAAGCGCGACCAGGTAACCGGTCAGCTTTCGATGGAAGACGACCCCGATAAGATCGACGAGTCCGAGCCGCCGTTTGCCGTGAATCCTGTCTCGGCAGCACCTCAGATCCCCGACTTCTTGAAGCATCCCAAGGTTGCCGATGCGCCTGCCTTGAGTGCTGTCGAATCGGCTGCGGCTAGCGATGGGGGAGCGGACGGCGGCGCCGCAGATAACGAGGGCGAAGAAGAGGACGGCCTCAAACTTCCGCCACTTGAGATTCTGCATGCCAACCCGCAGTCGGCTTCCTCCGCGTCTTCTGACAAGGAGCTGGAACAGACTGCCGAGTCGCTTCAGTCCACCTTGCTGGAGTTTGGTCGTAGTGCCCGCGTGGTCGGCTGGATCGCCGGCCCCACGGTGACGACCTTTAAGCTGCAACCTGGCGAGGGCGAGCGCGTGAGCAAGATTTCGAGCCTCGAGGACGATATCGCGCTATCGCTTGCTGCCCAGTCCGTGCGTATCTTTGCCCCGATCCCCGGCACCTCGCTTGTGGGTATCGAGATCCCCAATCGCAAGCGCCAGAACGTCAACCTGGGCGACGTGCTTTCCTATGTGAAGGGCGGTCCGCTCGAGCTCGCCATCGGTCGAGATGCCGAGGGTACGCCGGTTGTCGCCGACCTTGCCAAGATGCCCCACCTGCTGATTGCCGGTACCACGGGTTCCGGTAAGTCGGTCATGATCAACTCCATCATCACGACCTTGCTCATGCGCGCCCTTCCCGAGGACGTTCGCCTGATCATGGTCGACCCCAAGCGCGTCGAGCTTGCGGGCTATAACGGTCTGCCGCATCTTTACGTGCCTGTAGTGACCGAGCCCAAGCAGGCCGCGAGCGCTCTGCAATGGGCCGTGTCCGAGATGGAGCGTCGCTTGAAGGTCTTCGAGCGTCTCAACGTGCGTAAGATCTCGACCTACAACGAAAAGCAGGCCGCCGGCGAGTTTGAGCATTACGATAACCCGCCGCAAAAGATGCCCTACCTGGTCATCATCATCGACGAGCTCTCGGACCTGATGATGGTCGCCGGTAAGGATGTCGAGGCCTCGATCGTGCGTATTGCTCAGCTGGGCCGTGCCGCCGGTATCCACCTTATCGTGGCCACGCAGCGCCCGAGCTCCAACGTGGTGACGGGCCTCATCAAGGCCAACATCACCAACCGCATCGCCTTTAACGTCGCCACGGGCATCGACTCGCGCGTCATCATCGACCAGATGGGTGCCGAAAAGCTCACCGGTTTGGGCGACATGCTGTTCTCTAAGGTCGACTGGGGCAAGCCCCGCCGTATCCAGGGCTGCTTTGTCTCGGATGATGAAATCAACGAGATCGTCGAGTTCGTCAAGTCGCAGAGTGAGCCCGACTACCACGAGGAGATCCTGTCTGCCGTGGCGCCCGCTTCCATGTCCATGGCGGGTGGCGGCGGCATTGTCCGTACCGGAGTCGCCGAGCCGCAAGACGATGATCCGCTCATTTGGGAAGCCGCCCATATTGTGGTGGAATCGCAGCTTGGCTCCACATCTGGCCTGCAACGTCGTCTGAAGGTTGGCTATGCGCGTGCCGGGCGTATTATGGATATGCTGGAAGAAAAGGGTGTCGTCGGCCCGCCCGACGGTTCCAAGCCGCGCGAGGTCCTGTTGGACGAGGAGGGGCTTGCCGCGCTGGAGTCTGTCGACGCCGAGATGGCACGTGAAGATCGTGAGTTTGGAGGATTCTGATGGCTGCACGCTTTGGTGACATGCTGCTTGAGCAGCGTCGCCGAATGGGCCTTTCCATTCAGCAAGTCGCCAACACGATCAAAATCAGGCCGCAGATCATTGAGTTTTTCGAGACCGGTAACTTTGCTTCGATGCCGCCGCGCGGCTATGCGCAGGGCATGATTTCGAGCTATGCTCGCTTTTTGGGCCTCAATCCGCGCGAGGTCGTCAATGCCTACTTTGACGATCTGATGGCATACGAACGCGAGA
This sequence comes from uncultured Collinsella sp., assembly GCA_902476475.1. Lineage (GTDB taxonomy): Bacteria > Actinomycetota > Coriobacteriia > Coriobacteriales > Coriobacteriaceae > Collinsella. The sequence goes on from CABSDO010000096.1 coordinate 4,954, forward strand.
CGTCGCAGCAGGGCGGTCGTTTTCAGGACGCCGCCGGCTACGTCAATTCGCGTTCCTCGGTCGATAACGGGCGCTTCCTGATGGTTCAGGGCGGTCGTTCGACCCGCTATGGACAGCGTCCTCAGCAGGCCGGTTATATTACCGAGACGGGTTCGGGCGAGGAGATTCGCTCACAGCGTGACCGGTTCCGCAGTACGCCGATGCCCGAGGACCGTGCACTTCCCGCTGCCCGAGGCGTGGCGCGTGACCCTCGTGCCGGCTACGGCGACGGCGGCTATTCCGATCGCGGTTACCGTGGTGCCTCTACGGGACGCTCTCGCGGTGGCTATGCGGATGCCGATACCACGCAGGTGACGCCGCGTCTTCGCTCTCATTCACAGCCGTATGGCCAGCGCTCTTCGGCTCCGCGTTCGGGCCAGCGTGGCTATCAAGGCCGCGGTGAACTTGCGCCTCGCTCGGGTCAGCGCAGCCTTCAGGGCCAGGGTGGCTATCGCGGCCGTTCCGATAGCAATCGTGGTCGTATGCCTCAGGGAGGCGGCCGCAGCAGTTCCAATCGTGGACGCGGCGGATCACGTACTCCTCAAAACAACGGGCTCGATCCGCGTATCGTCTACGCCGGCATCGGTGCCGTTGCGCTGCTGTTGATTGTGCTCATCGTGGTGCTTCTGCGCGGCTGCGCATCTTCGGCGCCCGAGACCACGCCCGAGACGCCCACTGCTACCAAGACGGCGACCAAGAAGTCTTCTAAGAAGACCGAAACGGTCGACGAGGACGAAGACACCGATGAGGCGACGGATGAGTCGACTGACTCGGACGCTACCAAGACGACGGCAAAGAAGGAAGAGAACGAGGTTACGAAGGTCAAAGTCTCCGTTGCCAAGGGAAAGACCGCGTGGATTGAGGTCAAGGTCGACGGCAAGTCGGTCTATGGCGCCCAAGCGACTGGCCCCTTTGAGCAGGAGTACACGCCCGAGTCCTCGATCGAGATCACCACGTCCAAGCCTTCCGATGTCACCGTTACCAAGAACGGTGAAAAGGTCCGTTACGATACCAAGACCTCGGGCGTGGCGCGTGTGACGATCACCGTTCCCAAGAAGGAGACGACTGATTCCGAGAATGGTGAAAGTTCTGATGGTACCGACACCACCGATGGTACCGATACCACCGACGTTACCGATGCCCAGTCCACGGATGGCGCCGATACCGCAACTGACGGTCAGACACCCACCGATTCTACCGACTATTCGTACGATAGCTATTAAGCCGCTCGTACGCGAAAGGAAACATCATGGCTAAAGATTCCAGCTTCGACGTCGTGTCCGAGGTCAACATGCAAGAGGTCGACAACGCCTTCCAGCAGACCACGCGCGAGATTTCCCAGCGCTATGACCTTAAGGATTCCGGCGCCACGATCGAGCTTTCGAAGGGCGACAAGCTCTTTACGATCAACGCCCCGGCCGACTTTGTCTCCAAGCAGATCATCGACGTCCTGAGCTCCAAGCTCATCAAGCGCGGTATCGATCTTAAGGCCGTGTCCTGGGATGCGCCTCAGGCTGCATCGGGCGGTACCGTGCGCGTGCTCGGTCACATCGTCGAGGGTATCGACCAGACGACTGCCAAGAAGATTAATAAGGACATCAAGGATCAGAAGCTCAAGGTCAAGGTGACGATTGAGGCCGACAAACTGCGTGTTTCCTCTGCTTCCAAGGATGCGCTGCAGACCGTGATCCAGTTCCTGCGCGACCAGGACTACGGTCAGCCGCTGCAGTTCACCAACTACCGCTAATTCATTCGAAAGGACTGCTCTCCAACATGGATACTCCGTTGGGCTCCGTACTCTATATCACCCTCGGGTGCGCCAAGAACGAGGTCGATACCGACCGTATGCGTTCGCTGCTGACCGCTGCGGGCTACGAGGAGGCATTCGATCCGCAGGATGCCGATATCGCCATCGTTAATACGTGCTCGTTCCTTGCCTCTGCAACGTCCGAGAGCATCGAGACCACGCTCGAGCTTGCCAACGAGGTGCAGGACGGCGTTCGTTCTTGCCCGATCGTCATGTGCGGCTGCGTGCCGTCACGCTACGGCGACGACTTG
>CABSDO010000097.1 GCA_902476475.1 uncultured Collinsella sp.
ACTTTCTTATTCACGCCGCTCCCCTCCCTTCGCATTCGCCTTGCGACGAATGTGCATCCAGGCCGCAGCAGCGCAAAGCACCGCCGCACCGGCAAGGTACGTCAGAGTGACGCCCGACATACCAGAAAGGGGCAAAGAGGTGGAGTAGGTGTTGGTGAAGGTGGGGTCATCGGTCTTGCGTTCGCCGTTGGCGTCGACCTCGTAGTAGGTCGGCGTGCAGGTCAGATGTCCTTTGCCGTCATCCTTTGCCGTCACCACGACCTTGAAAGTCTTGGTGTCGTTCTTGTAGCCTTCGTGCTCGGTGCCTTCGTTCTCGTTGGCGTCGCATTCACGGATGTAGTAGGTGATCTGCTTTTGGCGATTGTTGTCGAGATCTTTGATGCCGAGTGGACCGATTGTCTGCGTAGCAAAACTAACTGTCGATTCGTTGCCCGTCCCTTTTTCAGTGCATTTGGTGTCACACACCTTCTTCTTTCCGTTGGAATCCATGGTGTACAGCTCGAACTTGAACTTCTTCATCTCGCCGCCATCGACCTTCTTGGTCACCTGAGGTGTCCAAGTGCCTGAGGTCTGGTAGGGCGCAAGTTCGTTCGTAAACGCAGGATTGGAGTCGTTGCCGATTTTTACGGTCGAGACGGTCCTATCGTTCGCATCTTCGGTCCAACCATAGAAGTCAGATCCGCACGCGGTGAAGTCCGCTGCGCCTTCCTTTTTTACGGATACTGTGGAAGCGCTCTTATCAACTTTATAACGATTAATATCGATCCCCAAGAGGTTGGTCGTATCAGCTAGTGTCGTATCAACCTTTATATGTATTTTGTAAATAGCCTTATCAAAGGTCGTGCCTTCCTCTTTGATAGGGACTTCAACAAGGTATAGGTCGTAATTGCCCGACTGATAGTTCGCAGCCGTATCAATGACAATCTCTCCCGACTTTCCCTCGTTATTAACGGTAAACTCAGACGTCGCCTCGCATCCGCTTGCGTGGAGCGTGCCGTTCGCATCCCAATACGGCTCCCCAGCTGAATCGGCGACTTTACCCAACAGCTTGAACTTATAGCCGTGGCCCGCAAGGCTTTGAGCTTCGCCGTCCTTCGTGAGAACCTTGTTAGCCTTGACTTTGATTGCGGGATACACGTTCAAAGCCTTGACCTCACCAACGACAAGATCGCCGTTGGTCATGATGCCGCCACCATGGGTGTAGGAGTAGTTGCCACTGATGATGGTCGTAGCCGCGCCTTGCGCCTTTCCCTTGGCATCTTCGGTCGGATTAGCCTCAAGGCCGAACATCCACTTAGCCTCGGCACCGCCGTTGGCATCGATTTTGATCTTTTCGCCATCGCAGGTGCCCTTCCAGTCAGCTGAGCCGCCGCCCAGCATCTTGCCAAGAACGACAGCGATAGTCTTATCCGCGCCTTCCTTATTACGGACCAAGAAGAAATCCTCATGGCCGGAATTTTGGAAGTCATGAGTAACGTAATGTACTTCATCGCGGTCTTCAGTTTTGTTGTCGCCGCCAGCGGAATAATGAAACGCTGGATGTTTATGTTCATTTTGATCAAGGTCTGGCAGCTTTTTGCCATTTTGATCAACGTTATCTTTGTTGTCATAGATAGCAGCGCCATTTGAGTGCGAAACGATTGTCTCGCCCGTAGGACAAGCACCGACGCCACCGCCCCAGCCACCGGCGCGATTATTAGTGATCAGCGTCTTGAAAATATTGAGCCTGCCGCCCTTCTGGATAAAGACACCGCCACCGCCCCAGTCGCCGCCGCGGCTCTCGCCCGTCATGGTCTTGTTGTTGGTGATGTAAACCTTGCTGAACGCACTTGCTGCCTCAATAACGCCGGTAGTACCGCTAGAAATACGGAGACCACCGCCCTCAGCGTTTGCAGATTCGTTGCCGGCAATCGTGCCGCCATTCATGGTAAACGTAATCGCTCGGTTCCAGAAGCCAGCATAAATTCCGCCACCGGCCTCTTTGGAGTAGTTGGCCGTAACAGAACCGCCCGTCATGGTCAGTGATCCCTTTTTATTATCACTGCTCGTTGATGCAATGCCGCCGCCACCGAGGAGACCGTTGTTGTAAAGGTCGTTATTAGTGATGCGAGCGTCAGCTCGGTTGTTAGTTATGCAGGCAGAGCCGCTAATGGTTACGGTTGCCCCCATGGTATAAACACCGCCGCCGTAGCCGCCGTCGTAGGTGTTAAGGCCATTGTTGATATCCTTGACATATGTTGCGTTGCCCGAGATGAAACCACCGGATAGATCCAACGTGGCACCACTGTTGGCAAAAATACCACCACCGGAAGCAGCTTCATTCGCTGCAATCACGCCGCCGGTCATATTGAGTGAACCCTTTGCCATGCACAGGCCACCGCCCCAGCCGCCGCCGCTACCGTTGGTGACATAACCGCCAGAAATATTGACAGTGCCCTGAGAGAAAATAACGTGACCGTCGTTGCCCAGGATACGAGGCGTTGTGATCATGCCACCCTTAAGGTCGAGCGTGCCCCCATCCTCAACGGAAATGACTTGATTTACATAGCCCTTTTTGCATGCAACGATAGCGCCGAAATTGGCAACAGTGTGCTGGTAGGTCGTTTCCCTAGTACCAAGACCGTTAGGCGTGCTTTCAGTTACGTAGTATGTAAGTGATTGTGGAACACTTTCATCAGTGAACTGCATCTTTGCTGGCTGACCAGGTTCACCACTGGTAGTTTCACTCTTCGAGTCATTCGCCTCACCTTTGACAGTTAGCGTATGGCCCTTTGAAATTGTGATAAATGCGCAAACAGGCTCTTTGGTTTCCTGATTAGAGTTACCGTTGCTGTAATAAAGCTTGTGATTCTCAAGGTCGATCGTAGTATTTTGACTGATAGTGATTGACTCACTTGAACTAATGTCAGCCTTAAGACGTAGTTTATCGGGTTTAGTCGACGCGTGAAGGTACGCTGCCAGGTCTTCGTCACTCTTCAGCAGCGTGTACCCATCCTGATCTATTTCAAGTCCCAGAACCTTACCTTCATTTGCAACAGTAGCGACCTTATCGACAGACTGTCCATCATCCGCGGGCTGCGCAGCGCTCTCGGCTTCCGCACCATCGACAGCCGGATCCGCCGCAGCAGCGTCTTCTCCCTCGCCACCCTCAGCGCCGTCACTTTTCCGGTTTTCAGCGTCTTTGCCCGTGGAATTGTCCGCACGGGCGTCCTTGCTTAAAGTGCCCTCGTCCGCAGCAACCTCCTCGGCAGCAACCTCCTGAGTGCCATTGGCAATGGCCTGCGAGATCGGAGGCATGACGAGCGACAGTACCAGGCTCAAAACGGATGCTCCGCACAAAATGCCTGCCAGTACACGGCGCGTGGCTTTATTACTCTGCTTAGATTTGTCTGAATTCGCTTTCATCGATGTCTCCTCCCCAAGAGACCGCGATCTTGCTCTTTCCCTATCAAACGTATCTGCGCAATCTGTAATTGCGCTCGCGTAGTAATACTGTTGTAACTATTGTTTAAACATCTGAACAACAAAACCGATAGTTTTGTAGCAAGTTCTTAATTCTCTTGACATTTACTCAGATTTGCCTTCGTTTATTCGCTATTTATTTTTTGTTTCTGCTGGTAATTTAGTTGCCTATTATTTTTTAATGGCATTAGATTTATTTGCACAACATTTTGCTCAAGAGCAAACATCCTGTGAACGGTCGAAAATCGACCGTGAGCGGTGGGTCATTAACCGGGAGGAACACCCTACCAAACTGATGAGAATATCTTTAACCCATCGGTGGTTAGCAGCGTAATGTTCTGACGAACAAATTTGAATTTGCGCGCAGATTTTAGACATCAATTCGTCCAAATCGCCTGAGGCCACCGCAAAGATGCCTGCCCCCTTTGTGGTGGTTCTCCCCCTGCGCTACAGCAGATGCTCCTCGATAAAGATCGCGATGCCGTCTTCGTCGTTGCTGGCGGTTACAAAATCGGCGGCGGCGCGGGTGGCGTCGCTGCCGTTTGCCATGGCCACGCCCACGCCGGCGTCGGCCACCATGCAGGTGTCGTTATCGGCATCGCCAAACACGCAGATGTCCTGGAGCTCCATGCCGTTGAGCTCCGCCACACGCACAAGGCCGCGTGTCTTGGACACGCGCGGATCCATAAACTCGTAGAGCCGCTGCGTGGTTTGCAGAGCCGCCGCCTTAACAGTGTCATCGGCAAACGTCGACGCCCGCTCAATCACCCGCGGCATTACCTCGGGCGCCATGGTAAACATCACCTTGGGCTGTGGCTCGCGCAAAAACTCGGCAAAATCGACCACCTGGTAGGGCACGCCGTCGACGCGCGACAGGTGCTCGACGCACGCGTTGCTCTCGGGCACGTAGAACACGCCGTCTCGGGGGCAGACGGGTGTTGCCGGAAGGTCCGCCATGTGCTTGCAGATGCGCGCGATGGTCTCGCCCGGCAGCGGATAGCTCAGCTCGTTGATGTCGTGCGCGCGGTCGATGACCTCGGCACCACCGCAGCCCACCAGCACGTCCACCAGGCCTTCGATGCCCCAGAGCTCGTACATGGCCTCGGTCGCGCGGGCGTCGCGCCCGGTGCACAGGCCAAAGAGCACGCCGCGCTCGCGCAGGGCGCGGATCGCCGCCACGGTGCGCGGGGACACCGTGTGCTGGCTCGTGAGCAGCGTGCCGTCGATATCGCAGAACACGGCTTTGATGTGGCTGAAGGTGGTGTCCATGGGGGCCTTTCTGGGTAGCGCGGCGGTGTGGGGCGTATTCGCAAACGGCGTACATGGTATACCAAGGCACAGGCGCGGCCTGCCAAAGCAAAAACCACCACAAAGGTGCCTGGCTCCTTTGTGGTGATTGCGGCGTCTACGGGCCAAACCATCACAACATTCGACGTTTTTCGGCAAAATCGCGATTTTCATCGAATGTTGTGATGGTTTCTTACTGCTTTACGGCACGTTCCAAGTGATTGCGTCCAAACAGCAGCAACGCCGCAGGGACCGCCGTCACGACCATGCCTGCCCCCACGAGTGTCTGCTGTACGCCAAATGTTGCCGCCAGCCACGGTGCAATCGCCAGCGGTGCCACGCCGGCGAACATATTGCCAAAGCCCATGACCGAGTTCACACGACCGAGTTGCTCGAGCGGGGCCGTCGTTTGCACGATCGTGTTGTGGAGCGGGTTGACGATGCCCCAAGCTATGCCCAGGGCGATTTGGCCGACAAGGGCCACACCCACGTACGGCGTCCCCACATAGAGCAGGCTTCCCAGGCCCACGGACATAAGTGCCACAAGCAGCGTTTTAAGGTTGACCAGGTGCGGCGGCAAGCGGAGCGCGAGCACGGCACCCAGCACCGCGCCCATGCCCGAGGCCGACGAGAGCCAGCCCATCCACTCAACGCCGACATGCAGGACATCGCGATAGAAGAACGACTCGAGCGGGTCGAAGGCTCCATAGCCAAAATTCGAAAGAAAGATAATGCAAAACAGCAGGGCGAGAACGCTGTTGGTAAAGACCGTCTTGATGCTAGCCGCGAAGGTGGCGCGGGCGGATGTGCTGGGGTTGGGGCTTTGGCTTGCGCGATCCCCTTCCTTTGCGGAATCGACATCCGCCTGTCCGGCGACGCGACCTGTCTGCGGCTTAAACCCCCAGCCGGCGATAAACGCCAACAGGGTGAACAGCATCATGAGCACAAACACCGCGCGCGACGATGCAGCCGCCGCGACAAAGCCGCCCAGCGTGGGGCCGACGATGATGCTCACGTTGGAGAACATGGTGATGGCGGAGTTGATGTCTTTGAGCTCGACGGGGTCGTCGGTGAGGTAAGCCGGGTAGGACGTGGCAATGGGCTGAGCGAACCCCATCACAAAACCCAGGAGCGCCGCGCCGGCAAGGACCGTCTCGGTCGCGTCGCCAAAGGTGATGATCGCCGCGCCGGTTGCCAGCGTGCCGACGATGCTCAGCAGAAAATGGCGGCGCGGGCCCCAAGCGTCGAGTGCAGCGCCGCCCGCAAAGGACCCCAAGATCACAAAGACATTCATGAACAGGACGGCCAGCGACGTCGCGACGACCGAAGCGCCGTCCGCATAGGTAAGCGTTCCGATAACGCCGATAAAGTAGCTGGTTTGGAAGCCGGTGTAGATGAGAAACCGCATTGCCACCAGACGCTTAGCCTGAGCAGACAACGACGGTTGGGATTTTGAGATTAGAGATAGGGACATGGGCGCTCCTTGTTGCATACGAATACGGGCCGCGGGCATTGACCGCCGACCATCGACTCAATCTTTCCGTATGCAACGTTAAGGACGCATCGGGCCCCTTTTCTCCGTCTTCGCCCGGACGAACTACTTGGTAGATTTTAAGGCATGTCCCAAAAATCTACCAAAGCAAAAACCGCCACAAAGGTGCCTGTCCCCTTTGTGGCGGAAATGACGTTTTGGCGGGTTAGGCGAGGTGGTCTTGGATAAGATCGCAGATGGCTCGGGCGTCGTTGATGTTGATGGCTCGGGTCGCAAGGCCGGCGTCGAAGGCTTGGCGTGCCAGGGCCTCGTTGCAGGCGAGGGCCAGCGTGCGGCCGTCGACCAGGTCGAGCGAGCTCTTACCACGCAGGCGATCGACGCCGGAGCGCGCGACCACGATGTTGTCGAAGCCCTCGGTCTTGTAGCCCTCGATGATCACCACGTCGACGTCGTTGTAGCGTGACAGCAGCTCGCGCGCCGGCATCTCGTCCTCCTCGCGCGTGTCGGCGTACTCCGCCCAGCGCGTGGCGCAAATGAGGCCCACGTGTTTAGATCCGGCCTGATGATGGCGCCAGGTATCCTTGGCGGGCACGTCGATGTCGAAGCCGTGGTGCCCATGATGCTTGAGCGAGCCCACGCGCAGGCCACGGCGGGTAAGCTCGGCGATGACTTTCTCGACAAGTGTGGTCTTGCCCGA
>CABSDO010000098.1 GCA_902476475.1 uncultured Collinsella sp.
TACGCCCGCCGTTATCCCGCTTCTTCCGGGGGCGGCGCTCTATCTCGCGGCAGCGTTCGCGCCTGCGCCTCGGGCGGCATTGTGGTGGAGGGTGAGCGCCCCAACCGCTGTGCCCGTGTAACCGATGGCTGTATCCTGTGCGGCGGGTGTGTCGACGCTTGCCCTGTCAATGCCATCTCGATCGAGCGCGACGAGGCCGCCGGCGCGGCGGACCTTAGCGCATATCGAGACGTTTGGGTTTTCGTGCAGACCGACGAACACGATGTCGTGGCTCCCGTGGCCTATGAGCTCATGGGCAAGGGACGCGAGCTCGCCGATGCTCGCGGCTGCCGTCTGGTGGCGCTGGCCGGTATGGGGCCCGAGAGCTCGCTCGGGGAGCTTGAGCATTTGGTTTGCGCCGGTGCAGATGAAGTTATGGTCTGTCGCGACGAGCGCCTGCGCCAAAACGATGCGGAGGTCTACGCCCGCCTGATCTGCGATTTGGTGGCCGAGCGCAAGCCCGAGGCTATTCTGTACGGCGCGACCGCCTTTGGCCGCGAGCTGGCACCCGGCGTTGCCGTGCGTTTGCAGACGGGCCTTACGGCCGACTGCACCGTGCTTTCGATGGATGCGGAGACGGGGCTGCTGCAGCAGACGCGTCCGGCATTTGGCGGCAACCTGATGGCCACCATCGTCTGCCCCAATCATCGTCCCCAGATGGCAACAGTGCGTCCCGGCATCTTTAAGGCGCCCGACTTCGACTACGGCCGCTCCGGCACGATCACCCAGGTAGCGCTTGCGGAAGACGTTAAGGCCCGCGTCGAGATCTCGATTCCCGCCGAGGAGTGGGGACAGCAGGCTTCGATTGCCGATGCCGAGCGCCTTGTCGTGGTGGGCCGCGGCATTGGCTCCAAGAAAAACTTGCCGCTGATGCGAAAGCTCGCCGAGGCTCTGGGCGCCGAGCTCGGCTGCACGCGGCCCGTTGTAGAGGCCGGTTGGTTGGAGTATCGCCATCAGATTGGCCAGACGGGCGTATCGGTTTCGCCCAAGCTCCTCGTGAGCATCGGTGTCTCGGGCGCCATCCAGCATCTTGCCGGCATCGGCGGGGCGGAGTGCATTATCGCCATCAACGAGGACCCGGATGCCCCCATCTTTGGCGCCGCCCAGTACAAGGTTGTTGGCGACGCCGTCGAGGTCGTTGAGGAGCTGCTGGCCCGGCTTGAGCGCTAAGCGCGCGCCAACCAGTCGCGCATCTCGTCTTTGAGGCGCTCCCAGGTCGCCTGTGTGGCGGGGTCGATAAAGGGCCGCGTAATGCCAAAGGGCGCGTCGAGCAGGCGGTAGATGTCGCCCTGCTTGCGCGCCAGCGTGCGGCTCGCCGGATAGACGAGCTCAAACATAAAGCAGATAAGTCCCACCAGGTAGTCTGCGGGCTCGTTGCGCTCATCGCGTGCAACGCAGCGGTGCTCGTCAAAGGCGGCGAGTGTCGGCGACGAGAAATGACTGGCAAGAAACGCATCCTCATCCACTTTGAGGATGGTATCGACGGCGCTGTCGGCGATGGTGCGCATAATGTCGATCTTGTCGCCGTCGCGCACGATATCGCAGAAGTGTCGTGTACGCTCGTCGAGCTGCGCCGGCAGGCGAAAGTCGCTGTGATAGGCGATGCTCGAGCGGATGAGCTCGTCGTGCGCGTCGGTTTCGATAAAGTCGCGGATACTCGTTGTGGCGGGCGCATCGGCGGGATTTTCGCCAAAGAGGACCTCGATGCCCAGCGTCGCATGGCTCATACTCTCGGCATCCTTGAAGGTGTCCCAGCGCCGCAGCTGCTCAAAGCGGCCCATATCGTGCAGCAGGCCACAAAGCCATGCCAAGTCAATATCCTCTGTCGACCAGTCCTGTTCTCGCGCCACGGTATCGCACGCTTCCGCCACGTGATAGGTATGTTCGATCTTGAGCGCGATGCGCGGGTTGGCGGCATCGTAAGCATCGGTATAGCGTTTGAAGGCCGCAGCCGCTCGGTCTCGATCGATAACTGTCATAATGACTTCCTAAAAATTGCGTTGTTCGATCCGGTGGCAATTGTAGGTGAACTCGGTTGCTGTCGGATGATGATTCTGCCGTGTCGCTACATGCGGCTCAGAGACCTTGTCAGGATGAGGGGCGTTATGGTGCTCAAAATCGTTAGAACCGTCTGGCCGGTGATGCTTACCTATGTTGCAATAGGCACGCCGTGCGGAATGATCATGGGGCAGACGGGAATGGAGCCCTGGATGGTTTTTGCCCTGAGCAGCACGTTTGTGACGGGCAGCGGCCAGTTTATGATCTGCAACCTGTGGCTGGCGGGCGTACCGGCACCCTCGATTATCGCGAGCGTCGCCGCCATCTCCTCGCGCTTTGCACTTTATTCGGCATCGCTTGCCCCGCATCTGAAGGGCGCCTCGAAGCGCCAGGCGCTGGCGGTCACCGCGACGCTTACCGAAGAGGCGTACGGCATCTCGCTAGCCAATTTGGTCGAGAAGGACGACTGGGGCCCGCGCGAGTCCTTCGTGCTCAACGTGATCCTTATCGCAACATGGGGCGTCTCGTGCACGGCGGGTGCTGTCGCCGGCGCTGCCATCGATGTCCCCACCGCTATTGCAGGTTTTGTCTGCACATCGCTCTTTATCTGCCTGCTCTTTTCGCAGCGACTGTCGCGCGGCAACGTTGTGGCTGCCGTTTTGGCTGCGGTGTCGGTCGCCATATGCAAGTTCTTGGGGTGGGCGAATGTCGCCGTGCCGGCAAGCGTGCTCGTCGGTGTTGCCGCGGCGCTTGTGTGCGATGCCGTCTTTGATGGAAGGGACGTCCGCGATGCCCGTTAACGAGTTTCTGGTCCTGTGGCTGTCGTCGTGGGCGGCCATCGCGTTCTTCCGCATTGCCCCGGCATTTGTCCTGCGCGGGCGTACCTTGTCGCCCCGCGTCACCGAGGCGCTGGGCTACATCCCGCCCGCTGCCTTTGCGGCGCTGGTCGCCAACGATTTGATAAGCCCTGGCGCTTTCGACGCCGGCTTGTGGCAGGGCTTGATTCCCTGGATTGCGGCCGCCGGCGTCGTGGCGGTGGCAATCAAGACAAAGTCGATGCTGTGGTGCTGCGTCTTGGGCATCGTGCTCTATATCGTCTTGAGCCTTATATAGGGGTGGCGCCGCGGGTGCCAAATCTCGTGCCATCCGAACTTGTCGAATTTCTCACCGAGGTGGTCTGTTTCTTCTGGTACCATGTTCAGACTTTACTGTAGCAAAGCGTGACGTGGGCTTTTGTGCCCCGTCAGCGGAAATGGGGGTTTCATGGCACAGGAAGCAACCGCCAACGGGCAAAAGAAATTCAAGGTCCCGCGTATCCCGGGCGACATCATGATCTATCCCATGATCGTCGGCCTTTTGCTCAACACCTTCTGCCCGCAGGTCTTTGAGATCGGCGGCTTCTTTACGGCTGCCTGCCGCGGTGGCTCCAATACCATCGTTGCTGCGATTCTGCTGTTTGTGGGCGCTGGCATTAGCTTTAAGTCCACGCCGGGCGCTATCAAGACCGGCATCGTCGTGCTGATCCCCAAGCTTGTCGTTGCGGCGGCTCTCGGCTTGGGCGTGGCATATTTCTTTAACGATAACTTCCTGGGTCTGAGCTCCGTGTCCATCATCGGTGGCATCACGTTTTGCAACATGGCGCTCTATACGGGCATCATGGGCGAGTTTGGCGACGAGTCTGAGCAAGGCGCTGTCGGCATTCTGTTCTTTACCGCCGGCCCTGCCGTTACGATGATCATCCTCGGTGTCTCGGGTCTGGCCAACATTCCGCTGGGCACTATCGTCGGTTCTATCCTGCCGCTCGTTATCGGCATGGTCCTGGGCAACCTGTTCCCGTTCATCAAGAACCTGCTGGTCCCCGGCACCAATCCCGCAATTGCCGTCATCGGTTTTCAGCTTGGTGCGTCCATGAGCCTGTCGAGCTTTATCACCGGCGGCATCTCGGGCATCCTGCTGGGCCTCATCACCCTCTTTATCGTCGGCCCCATTACCTTTGCCTTTGAGCGCCTGTGCGGCGGCAACGGCAAGGCCGCTGTTGCCTGCTCCACCATCGCCGGTACGGCCATGACCACGCCGGTGGCTCTCGCCGAGGTCGCTCCGCGCTATGCCGAGCTTGCGCCCACCGCGTACGCCCAGATCGCTACCGCCGTTATCATCACGGCGATCATGGCCCCGATCCTGACCGGCTGGGTCGACAAGAAGTTTTGCCAGGGCAAAGAGGATCTGTCGGTCGAAGGCATCGAGGCCATCGAGGAGGCCGTCGCGACCGATATCGACGGTGAGTAACGGCCGTTACCGATAATAGATTCCGGCGTGCAATTCGCGCCGTTTGAGCGCCCGAACGAAAGCTGTCTTGCGGTGACGTTCGGGTGCTCTGCTATTATTCCCTTTACCCCTGCGGAGTAAGGGGCGTTTATTGCCCAGACACGAATCGGGCGATTCTGACCACTTGGATATTGAAGGGAGGGCGTCTAGTGGTTAAGGCACTCAAGATCGAGATATTCCTGCTATGCATGATCGTTCTTATCGGGCTTGCCGCACGAAGCCGTCGCTCCCTGTTCTCGAGCACCCAGCAGCTTTTGTTTAGCATGCTGGGCTACACGTCTGCTGCCTACATTTTCTTCGATATGATCTGGACGCTCTCGGACGGCGTGAGCACTCCTGTAGGCATCACGGCCAACTGGATTTCCAACGCGGTCTCGTTTTCGCTGTTCGCCATCGCGTGCCTCATTTGGTTTTTCTATTCCGAGACGATGCAGGGCTCTCGCCTTTTGACCGCGCGCTATAGGGTGGCGCTCGTGACGTTGCCAACCGTATTGGTGGTCGTGCTGGCATTTGCCAGCTACTGGACGCACACTATGTTCTATATCGATGCACAGGGCGTATATCGTCGCGGAGCGCTTTATATGATTCAACCTATCGTTAGCTACTGCTACGTTATATATACGTCCTTGCATGCCTTTATTCAGGCTCGAAAAGTCGAAAGTCTGCAAAAGAAGGCCATTTATCGCACCCTCGCCTTTTTTGCGGTTCCCGCTCTGGTGGGCGGTACCTTCCAGGTTTTGTTTTCGGTACCGGGCCTTTGTGTCGGTATAACGCTGAGTATCCTGCTGCTCTACATCATCTACCAGGAGCAGCTGATCTCGACCGACCCGTTGACTGGACTTAACAATCGCAACCGTTTTGAGACCTATATGCTGTCGCTCTTCTCAAATGTGGATCAGGCCGAAGATGTGTATCTGCTTATGATGGACGCCGACGGCTTTAAGCAGATTAACGACCGGTATGGACATGTGGAGGGCGACCATGCTCTCCAGGTCATATCTGCTACGCTCAAAGAGGTCTGCTCGGTGTCTGGTGGTTTTATCGCACGTTATGGCGGCGATGAGTTCGTGGTGCTCCAGAAGGCAGCGGCGGAACAGGACATCATGGACCTGTGTTCGGCGATTAACGACGAGCTCGCTCGTGCCGAGGTGCCGTATCTGTTGCGGATGTCCATCGGCTATGCACGGGTCGGTGATGGTGTCGATACCTGGCAAGACTTGCTTCGCGCTGCCGATGCGGAGCTCTACCGCGTCAAGGCCGAGAAAAAGAAAGCCGGCGTCCAGATACGCTAGAAAAAAGGGACGCACGCTGGCGGGCGTGGCGGCCCTCGGTTCACCGATGTACTCCATTAAACTAAAGTATGTGAATCCCCTCTGCTAAATAAGGGCAGTTCGCTAGGCTTTTTTGGGTTTGTTGACGATGATGATGCCGCTGCAGACCAACAGCAGGGCAACGATGACGATAATGGGGCTCGTGCCAGCGCCCTCGCCGAGCAGCAGCGCGCTCAGCAGCACACCAAAGACGGGGTTCATAAACCCAAAGACCGAGACGCGGCTGACGGGGTTGACGGCAAGCAGGCGCGACCACAGCGAGTAGGCGACCGCGGAGATAAGCGCCATGTAGATGATGAGCGCGATGGCGGGGGCAATCGCCGTGGGGGAGAGCGCGCCACCCATCAAAAAGCCAATGGCGGTGAGGACCAGACCGCCGACCAAGAACTGCCACCCGGCAAGCAAGACGCCGTCGTGCTCGCGCGAGAAGATGCCGATCAGGCAGGTCGAAAGGGCACCCGCGACGGTGGAGGCCAGGATGAAGCCCTCGCCGTCGAGTGCAAAGCCAAAGGTGCCGTCCGCGCCCGAAAGGTTGACGAGCGCGACACCGGCAAAGCCCAGTACGCAGCCGAGCACCTTGGCCGCATTGAGCTTTTCGGTGCGAAACGCCAGGGCGGCAAAGAGGATGGCTAGGAAGTTGGCGCTGGCCTCGATGATGGAGCTCGACATAGCGCTTGCACGGGAGAGACCAAGGTAGAAAAAGAAGTACTGGCCGATGGTCTGGAAGAGCGACAAGATGCAGATGGGCTTGATATCACGCGCTTGCGGAACGAGCGGACGGCGCTGGGCCACGCTCATGCCAACAATGACCAGCATGCCGGCAAGGGTGAAGCGCAGACCCGCGAAGAGCAGCTGCGAGGCGCTGTCGTGTGCGGGAATGCCAAAGAGGCCGTAGCCGATCTTGATGCAGGGGAAGGCGGAGCCCCAGAGCGCGCAGCAAACGAGACAGCCCAGGATGAGTCCGGGCAGGGTGGCGAGATACGGCTTGCGGCTTTCCATGATGTCCTTCCTGTATGCGCGAAGCAAAAAAGAACCCGCCACCGGATGCGTCGGTGGCGGGTGATGTTACCCGAAGGGATTGTACCCGATGGGAAAGGTTTAGGCGAAGTAGGCTACGCCGCTCTCAAAGATCGGCATGAACTTGTCGCCGGGGACATGCTCGGGCACGTTGCGGTACAGGTTGTCGCCGCGACGCTCGGCATGGCCCATCTTGCCCAGGACGCGGCCGTCCGGGCT
>CABSDO010000099.1 GCA_902476475.1 uncultured Collinsella sp.
GGCGGAGCCACGGCCGGGGCCGACGCCGATGCCGTTGTCCTTAGCCCATTGCACGTACTCGGCGACGATCAAAAAGTAGGCGGCAAAGCCCTTGTCGCAGATGACCTTGTATTCGTACTCAAAGCGCTCTTTGATGTTGACGCCGCCGATCTCGCGCGTGGCCCAGTCGTCGCCGTAGTGCTGGCGCAGGCCCTTCTCGCACTCGCGGCGGAACTGGCTCTCGTGTGTCTCGCCGGGATCGAGCAGCGGGAAGCGCGGCAGGATAATGGAGTCCCAATCGAGCTCCACGTAGCACTTATCGGCGATCTCGAGTGTGTTGTCGCAGGCCTCGGGGCAATACGGGAACATCGCCCGCATCTCCTCTTCGGTCTTCATGTAGAACTCCGAGCCGGTCATGCGCATGCGGTTGGGGTCGTCGACTTTGGCGTTCATGCCGATGCACATGATGACGTCCTGCACGGGCGCATCCTCGCGGCGCAGGTAGTGGAAGTCGTTGGTGGCGATGACCTTGACGCCCACCTGCTTGGCGATGTCGATGAGTGTGCGGTCCATCTGCTCGTCGGTCAGGCCGTTGTCGGTGGTGATGCCGTGTTCCTGGATCTCGATATAAAAGTCGCCAGGGTCAAAGGTGTCGCGGAAGGTCTCGGCCCATTTGATGGCGCCCTCCATGTCACCGCGGTCGATGTACTTGGGGATGATGCCCGCGATACAGGCGCTGGTGCAGATCATGCCCTTGGCATGGCGGCGCAGGTTGTCGAGCGTCACGCGCGGCTTGTAGTAAAAGCCCTGCACGGCGGCCTCGGAAACCGTCTGCATCAGGTTGATGTAGCCCTCCTGGTCCTTGGCCAGAAGGATCATATGGTAGAGCTCGGGCTTGTGGTCGCGGGCGAGCGTCTCGTCCGGCGTAAAGTAGACCTCGCACCCAAAGATGGGTTTGATGACCAGGGGCGGCTTGAGCTCGTCGATATTGCCCTTCTCGTCCCACATGGCCATGTCCTTCACGTACTGGGCATGCTCGCGCGGGTTTGCCTCGGGGTCGGGCTCCACCAGCTCGTCGCGGCGGTCCTTTTCCAAGAAGGCCTTGTCATGGCTCCAGGTTTTGTACTCGGGCGTGTTGTGGTTAACGGCGTCGCAGGCCAGTGCCAGGTCGGGCACGCCATACATGTAGCCGTGGTCGGTAATGGCGACGGCGGGCATGCCCAGCTCTACGGCGCGGTTGACCATATCCTGGATACGGGTTGCGCCGTCGAGCATGGAGAAGACGGTGTGGTTGTGCAGATGGACGAATGCCATGTGATGAGCTCCGATGCGGGTTCGTGTTCTGACTGAACGATTTTACCGCACGGCACGGACAGCACCCGAACCTAGCCAAACCCACACGGGCAGTCTTTTTGGGACCTTCAGAAAGGGGAATGAGGGCATCCTGATATATCGAGTATTACTGGAGCCCCGGCGATGCTCCGAATGATTTGTGACGAATAGTCATGTCCATCAAGAAGGCTCGACGCTTCGGGCAGCTCGTCAATCGATATATCAATTCTTGAAGGCATGTATTCCTACCATTTTCAATGAAACAACGGCAGTAATTGCTATCGCGATTGCGCCAATAACACCGAGCGCTATCTGAATGGGATATAACCCCAACACATATCCAAATATGGAGAAAAACATTGCAGAAAAGAGAGCCCTTACCAGAGACGCGACGGAAAGGATCGTCGCGCGGAGATCGTCCGCTATCGCGTCTTGGATTAAGTTTTCCGAAGTGATGTACACCACTTCTGGGAGAAAACAAAGCACCATGCTAAGGCCAAACAAACACAGCGGATTTGAAGCGAACCACGGAAGAATCATGAAAAGACCGGCCTCGATTAGCATCGAGCCGAGCATGGTATTTCTTTTCCCGAAACGCGATGAGAAGAAATCTGCTGCAATGTAGGCCGTCGCATTTACTGCATAGGATGCACCGAAAAAGATTCCTATTATGGAGACGGGAGCATCAAATGCGTCGAATACCAACTGATTCAAGTTGTAATAACTCCCATAGGATCCATCGAGCATGCTTGTGCCGATTAGAAGAAGCAATACCGCAAAAGCGGATTCTCCAACACGCCAGGTTTCGCGTCTGAACATCTTGGCCGCGTCAAACCTTCCCTTCTCAGAGCTTTCAGAACGGGTCGCTTCCGTCCTCTCAATGGGATAGAGAAGGAAAAGCTGCAGGAGATAGAAAACGGAGACACATACGTAGAGGGCGCTCCAAGATACTTGGGCAATGAAAGATCCGAGCACAATCGCCATTCCCGTAGCGATTGATTGCGCGGCAAGCAGCCGAGCGTTGATGGTGAGGAAGCGCTCTCCTTGACCGGCATTTCGGGCAATTTCATATAAAAGAGCCTGTTCGGATCCCGATTGAAGGGAGTAAGCAAGTGCCTCAACAAGGGAAAGCACGACAAGAAAGGGACCTGAGAGCAACAACATGCCAGCCGTATGGAAGAAAAGCGGCAGCACGCCCACTTGAATCGAAAACTTCTTTCCAAAGAAATCGCCTATCAGCCCTGTTGGCAGCTCGAGGACGACCGTTGCAATGTTAAACAGGGCTTGATAAAGCGCAATTTCCGTGACAGACATTCCTTTCTCCGCAAGGAAAAGTAGAAACACTCCCCGATTTAAAACAAATCCCGCGAGAACGAAAAAGGCGGAATAGATGTGCAGCTGCGTAGCGGCATTCTTATTCATTTGGCACTTCCATCAACTGATTTTGTCGGGCCGCTCGCTACCGACTCGAAGCCTGAAGTGTTCACAGTTGCTGTGGAGAGCGGTAAAGCTTATGATCAGGGTATCAATGGAATACATCCGAAGCGTTTTCGGCAGTATCATCGGCGAAGGCGGGATTAGCCTTTACACGGCGCTCACCCTCGATGTATTTGACGATTTGATCAATCGTCTGGTTGGCGTGGCTCTTGAGCTTGCGCTCATAGAAGAAGAGGCCGAGCTTGCCGCGCGTGCCAGACGTGTTGCCACCCACACCCTGAAAATCCTCGGTATAGGTGAGCTCGCAGGCGCCATCGCCAGCAGGTGCAGCCTCATAGCGCATGGTATTGCTGCCCGCCGCATACTGAAAACGGACCTCATAGAGGCACGGGTAGTCAAAGTGCTTGATCTTAACCTTGATCGCCGTGCCCTTGGCCTTGCCTTTTGCGGACTGGGCGCGCTTCTCGTACTTATAGCCGTTGAGCTTGTTGCGGCTGGGGCGCTTACCCGTGGCGTTCTCGATATCCTGCGTGATGGACCCCGCCAGAGCGTCAAAAAGCTCCTCCGGCGTCACCTTAAGCGTTTTGGTGAGCTGCATGATGGCTCCTTATTCGTTTGAACCGTTCGAGCCATTGTACCGCCCCAGGCTCTCCCATGCGTTGCGGTGAAATACGGATTGGATGGGGCGCCCCGTGCCTCAAACAGTCCGTATTCCACCGCAACTTGCAAAGGGGTTGCGGCAAAGCGCTCCCTGTTCAGCCTGGGATTGGGGTGGGGGGGAGCCAAACAGGGAGCGTTTTGCCGCAACGCGGGGCGACGCAACGCTCAACTCGTGGCCTTTCGCCTTTTCACGGCTACAACAACGAGGCGGACGAGTAGAAACACCAGCAGAATCCTGCCCAGTAGTCGCCCGCAGTCTTCGATAAACAACTCATCGATGGCACCGCCCCTCTCAATCGTTGCGAGAATATTCGAGAGAGCCGATCTGCCCATCGCCCGGTCGACAGTTTTTCGTGGCAAGCTCGCGGCCGCGCCCGCAGCCAACGCCTCGGCACCCTCATCTCGCTCGCACACCGCAATAATGCGCTGGCGATTCGAGCCGTACGGATGGCAGGTAACCAGCGTGAGCAGATCTTTGTCCTTCTGGACGGCAGCCGATTTGATATCGGAAGGGGAAATGATTCGAATCTCGGCAACGCGGTAAACATAACCGCCCCAAATGGTCCGCAGGCACACGCGATCTCCGATTCGCACGTTCTCGATCTGCTTAAAGAACATGTTACGATGGGCGGCGATGACGCAATTGGACGAGGGCTCCCCCAGCGGGGCCGACGTTCCCGCCACCACTGCGGCACCGTTCAACATATTCTGCTCGCTCGAGCCCAGGTATACGGGGGCTTCGCAAGTCATCGAGTCTACCGTCAACACGCCCACGGGCAATCCTGCAAGACCCGTCTTGGCAAACGACTGATCGGCGGCTCCAAACGTAAAGGGATCGTTGATGACCATCCCCCCGCCTTGGCGGACGCGCTCGTTGTAGGACTCCAGCCAGGGACGGGACGACACGCCCTTGTCAGCCGTCTTGAGCGCCTCCGCGCTCGTATCAGGCGCAGATGATGCATCGTTGTCGCTCGCCACGTCGATTGCCTCCGAAGCCGTCCCCAGCTCCGAACAAGCGCGCAATCCGTAACTCAACTCAACAAAATCTGGCACAAGCAGGAGCAACGCGCCCACAAACAGGACAGTCCAACCAACGGCGGCAATAGTCAGCCGCCTCTTGGAAGAATGGTCTGCTCCAAAATGGGACGCCATGCTACCGTGCCCCCTCCTCGTCATGACCGGCGCGGTTCTTGCGTCTACGGTTCATCGCATAAACCGCGGCAAGCACCGCAATCGCAAGCAAAACGCCAATCAGCGCAGGTGGCACACCAATCTTGTCTCTCAAGGCGTTATAAGTCGAAAGCAAACCGGTGTCGCGGTCCTTCCTTTCGAGCCATTCCTTGGGAACATCGCAGCGTTCCGCATGAATCAAAAGACGATGCGAGTTGACGCCATACGGCATGCACGTCACCAAGGTGACAAGGTCCTTGTCCTTTTGAATGACAAGGCTCGAAGTATCGTCGGGCAGAACGACTTCGGTCGAAGTCACGCGATAGGCAAGGTCTTCATCCAAAACCTGAAGCACGAAGTAGTCACCAACGTGGAGCTTGTCGAGCTTGTCGAAAATAACGGCAGAGGGAAGTCCCGTATGCCCTGCAAGAACGGCATGCGTCGAAGGTCCACCAACCGGCAGCGACGAGTGGGGCTCATGTCCCACGCCGTGGTCCATGCCTTCGCCCGTAACACCGTGGTAGATGGGCAAATCGACACCAATCGAAGGGATGGTGATGGTTCCCATGGCGCCGTCGCCAGCCAGGTTGAGGCACGCCAGGTATTCCTCGTCCGACGTCTTTGGGGCATCAGGGTCAAACGGGTCGACAACATAGGCGGCACCCGAATACAGCCGATCGTTGTAGTCAATCGCCTGCTGGCGCCAAGCCGAAAGATCCTCGGGCGTCGCCTCTTGAACAACCTGACGCAGGTTGTTAGAGACCTTTGCTTGCTCAACCTTATTGAGATAGTCGCTCGCGACAGGATACAAAAGCAGGCAAAGGCCCGTAAGCACCAAAAGCGCCGCCAATATGGGCGCAAGCCAACGACGTGCACCCTTGCGATATCCCGCATGGGAAGCAGCGGCATCATCACGATAAACTGCGGCAAAACAGGCGTCATCCCGCCCATCCATCCGAGCAAGAGGAGAAGAAGGAGCGTTATGCCCCCTCCCCTCTTTACTATGTAGCCCTTTGCGCGTCATGGCCTACAGAACGGTTAGACTAGTCGCGCTTGCGCGAACGGAAGACGACCACAGCGCCGCCAGCGATGAGCAGGATGCCGCCCGCCGTAAAGGCAACCGTACCCGCACCGCCGGTAGTGGGCAGCTGACCCTGCTTGGGGTCGGTCACGTCGGCGGTGTTGACGTCGAAGTTCTTCTCGGTCACGTTAGGGGTCGCCGGGGAGTCGCCCTTGTCGGACTCGTCGAGGGTGACGTCGAAGGCGTCGACCTTCTGATAGCCCGCCGGAACGCCGGTCTCAGTCACGGTGTAGGAGCCCTTATGGAGGCCGTTGACATGCACGTAGCCGTTGGCATCGGAGACGACCTTGCCATCGGTGTGCTTGTTGCCGGCGGCATCGATATAGGTGACGGGGCCGTCGGCATTGGTGATCGTGAACTCAGCGCCAGGCAGGGCGGTGCCGGTCGGGGTGACCTTCTTGAAGACGAAGCCGTAGGTCTGGACCTGCGGGTCGGCCGGCTCGGTGCTGACTTCCTTGTCCTCGTACGGGTTCGGGGTGAAGGTGCCGTAGGCCTTGTTGCCGACCTTGCCGGTCTCTACGTTGATCGAGACGACCTTGGACTTGTACTCGACACGGACCTTCTGACCGGCATGGCCCTTCAGGTAGTCCCACTTGAACTTGACGGTGAAGCCGCCGTCGTCGTTGTAGACAACCTCGTAGCTATCGGCCCCGACAGGGTTCTTGTAACCGTCACCGTCGTAGACCTTGATGCTGTCCTTGTTGAGCGAGAGGCCCGCCTCCGGGACGTCGGTCACGGAGAAGGAGGCGTGGGTGGCGTCGGACGGGAAGCTGGGGACGGCGGTGTCGATGCGGAAGGTCGCGGTATCGCCCACGGAGTAGGAGTCGGTCAGCTTGCCCGAGGTGCTGCCGTCGGCGGAGACGACCGTCTTGTCCGGCGGGGTCACCGGCTGGGACTTGGCCTCCACGTTTTCGAGGGTGGCGGCGGCGTACTTGCCATTCTTGACGACGGGCGAGGCGTTGACGAGCATGGTCTGGTAGATCTTGGTGGTGCCGCTCGTGGTGGTCACGGTGACCAGATACAGGCCCGAGTCGAGGCTCTGGGTGACCTTGCCGCCCGCCGCCGTCGCGGTGTAGGTGGCGGTGCCGGCGGTGACCAAGGGGGCGATGGCGTCGGCGACGGTGCGGCCGTCCTTGCCGGCGACCTCGGCGGCGGTATCGTACGCGGCGGGCAGGCCGTCGACCTTGGTCGTGTAGGT
>CABSDO010000100.1 GCA_902476475.1 uncultured Collinsella sp.
GGCTACCGTTACGGCCGCGACCTGGCCAACGAGTTTATGGACACGCTCGAGGGTGCGCCCAAGGGCGATATCCGCGGTGCCATGGCGCTGCTCATCGACAAGCAGGACGATCCGCGCCGCGTTGAGGTCTACTCGGCGCTGCAGGATCTGGTGCTGGCCGGAGGTCGCTAGATGGAACTCACGGACCGCTCTGGTTACTTTGCGGGCCCCGGTATGCTCGGCGGCTCTTTTGGCGATGCCTCGCGCGCAAGCGACGAGGCCGCCGAGGGCGTCGCCGACCCCTGCCTGGGCCACGCGCCCGACCAGGTGGTCTTCTATGAGCTCACGCGTAAGTTTGTGGAGACCGAGGAAGACGTTCCCCAGGAGGCCTTCGACGTGCTGTACTACACGCTCGCCGTGGGCCACCACACCGGCGTGCTCGACTGCTTTGAGCCGCGCCTGTCGGTGCCGGTGGATGTGTTCTATTCGCTCGTCGACGCGCTGCAGGAGGGGGAGGCCAAGACAAAGTTCGAGGCCATCCGCTCCTTTGGCGAGTGCCAGCTCGACAAGGCGGCGGTGCCGTCGCTGCTCGAGGCCTGCGATGTGCTGCTCGACGAGCGCGGTTTTCGCGGGTCGGCCAAGGCCGGCATTTCGGTGTTCGACGACGACTTTGGCCTGCATGCCCAGCAGGTCGCGTTTCTGATGAAGTTCCGCGATCTGGTTGAGCGCGTGCGCGATGTGTCGGGCGTGTATCTGACGGGGAGGTTGCAGTAATGGGTCGCGTTGTGGATGGCCGCGTGAACGGTGCTCCCTTTGCGGGTATCGTGCTCACGGCGGGAAGCGTGCTGCGTGCCGACGATGCCGCCGGCCCCGTGCTCTCCAAAAAGATGGAGGACGCTCCCATCGCCGGTTGGTACACCATCGACGGCGGGCAAACGCCCGAGGATGACATCATCGAGGTCAAGCGCGAGCGTCCGCCGCGTTTGGTTTTGGTCGATGCTGCCGACATGGCGCTGCCCGTCGGGTCCATCCGTTTGCTCGACAAGCGCGATGTGGCCCGCAAGTCGATGTTCACCACGCACTCGCTTCCTTTGTCGATTCTGATCGAAGAGATTGAGCAATCGTGCGAAGATATCGTCTTCATAGGGATTCAGCCGGGAGACACGGAGTTCTACAACCCCATGTCCCCGGAAGTCTTTGAGGCCGTCGACGCCGTGTACGACGCCGTGGCCGCCAACGACTTTTCCCACTTTGTCCGCTTGGGGCAAGAGCAATAGGAGCGCTTGTCCCTGCTGATTAGGAAAGAAGTGATTGACATGGCAGATTCCAAGGTGGAGTATCCCGCTCCCGATTGCCTGGCGCCCGCCGCGATCGAGGCCAAAACCGAGGCCGCCGGCGTAACCAAGGCCAACCTGCCGGTCGCAAAGGCCTTTGTATTGGCGATGTTCGCCGGCGCGTTCATTGCCTTCGGTGGCCTGTTCTTTACGGTGTTTTTGAGCGACAGCACGCTGGGCTGGGGCGCCCAGCGCGTCGTGGGCGGCCTGTGCTTTTGCCTGGGCCTGGTGCTGGTGCTGGTGTGTGGCGCCGAGTTGTTCACCGGTAACTCGCTTATGGTCTGCGCGCTCAAGAGCAAAAAGATCACCCTGGTCCAGATGCTCAAGGCTTGGGTCGTCGTATGGGTCGGTAACTTTGTCGGTGCCCTGTTCATCGTCTTTTTGGTGTACATGGCCGGCATTTACAAGCTCAACGGCGAGGCGGTCGCCAATTCCATGGTGAGCGTCGCCGCCGGCAAGGTGACGATCGACTGGGTGACGATCTTCTTCCGCGGCATCCTGTGCAACATCTTTGTGTGCCTGGCCGTGTGGATCGGTACCGCTGGCAAGACCGTGGTCGATAAGGTTGTGGGCATTTTGCTGCCGATCGCTGCCTTTGTGGCCTGCGGTTTTGAGCACTGCGTTGCCAACATGTACTTTTTGCCCATGGGTGCCGTGATGCACGCGTGCGGCTATGGCGCCGACGTCGCCGGCGCCGATGCGCTCAACGCTGCGGGCATTGCGTTTAACCTGTCCGCCGCCACGCTGGGCAACATCGTGGGCGGCGCGGTCCTGGTCGCGCTCGGCTACTGGTTTATCTATGCTAAGAAGTCCGAGGCGTAAGGTGCCGTCTGTTTGACGTTGGGCCTCCCGCGGGGCGTTGCCGTGCGGGAGGCTTTTTGGGTCCGGGACTCGTTGCCGGGCTTTTGGCCTGTTGTGTTTGGCTGATGAAAGGGGTAATCGAGATGGCATCTGCTGTGGAGCGTGACGGTCGCGCCGTGGTGACCACATGCGGGGGATGCTATGCCGATTGCGCCTTTGCGGCACGCGTTGAGGACGGTCGCGTGGTGGCCGAGCTGCCGGTGCCGGGGCACCCGTGCGCGGCGCGAGCCCTGTGCGCCCGCGGACGGCATCGTCTGGCAATGCCGTTTGACGAGCGCGACCGCATTTTGCACCCCATGCGCCGACGAGCTGATGGCTCGGGGTTCGATGTGATTTCGTGGGACGAGGCGTTTGCCCAGATTGCCGAGTGCCTTTTGGGGATTGTTGACGGGCATGGTTCGCGCGCGCTGGGCATGACGCTCGGCGTGCCCTCGTTCGACCGTTACTGGGCGTATCGTTTTATGCATGCGCTGGGCTCGCCCAACGTATACGGTGCCGACGGCGCCTGCGAGGTAAGCCGACTTACCGGTTGGGAGCACAGCCTGGGCTACAGCCCCGCCTCCGACCTGGCGCATACCGATTGCATCATGTACCTGGGGCGTTCCATTGTCGATTCGTCGACGATGGGGGCCGTTGATGCGCTCAACGATGCGCGCCGGCGCGGGGCGAAGATTATCGTGGTCGACCCCCGGCGCAGCGGCTCGGCTGCGCTTGCCGACCGCTGGCTGCGCGTGCGCCCGGGCTGCGACCTGGCCTTGCTGTTGGGCATTGTCCACGTGTTGATTGCCGAGGATCTGTACGATCGCGAGTTTGTTGCCCGCTATACCACAAGTTTTGACGAGTTGGCGCAGGCAGCCAGTGCTTGGACGCCTGAGTGGGCCGAGTCGATGTGCGACGTGCCGGCCGCAGAGATTGTCGCCTCGCTGCCGCCGCGCCTGCCGCTGTGGTGGATGCGGGTTTTCATGGTGGCATCGGTATCGCGTATGCCAATAGCACCCAGACCGCGCGCGCTATCTGCTTGGTCGATGTGCTGTTGGGCTGCATCGGACACGCGGGCGGTGCCCTCAACCCGCCCACACCGCTTGTACTGGGCGACTTGGACCCTGTGCGTTTTGCGACGCCGTCAGTGCCGCGTGAGCCTAAGTTGGGGTCCGAGCGCTATCCGCTCGTCGACCCCGAGCGCGGCCTGTGCACGACCATCGGTCAGTCGATTCTTGCCGGCGATTTGCGTGGGCTCATCGTTTATGCCAGTAACCCCGGTGCGGGCTATGGCAATGCACAGGCTTGGTTGAGTATTTTGCAGCAGCTCGACTTGCTCGTGACGATTGATATTCGCTGGTCCGAGACGGCGCGCGCTTCCGACTTCGTGCTGCCCGATGTGACGTATCTGGAGGCCGACCGCGGCGTGGGTACGGTCGTGGGTCGCAACGACGCGCGCGTGTTCTACCGCAACGCCGTGCTGCCCATTTTGCATGACGACACACGTCCCGGTCGGGAGATTTTTGCCGGTCTGGCGCAGGCGTGTGGCGTGGGCGAGTACTTCCAGTTTACGTCTGACAATCTGGCGGCTGCCCAGGTGGCGCCTTTTGGGATCGAACTAGACGAGCTCAAGGAGCGCGGCTGGGCCGATACAGGCATGGCGCTGCCGATGCGCACGGGCGAGCCGGGGATTCCCTTGAACGGCAGCAAGATCGCGCTGGCAAGCGACGTATGGGAACGAGCCGGCCTGGGTCGTGTACCCAACTGGATCGCTCCCATGGTTGAGCCCGGCCCAGGAATGTTTCGCCTCATTAGCGGCAACCGTCCCTTTGAGTCGCATACCTCGCGCAGACTCGCGGCCCAAGGTGCCGCCGAGGCGGGTTCCGACTTGGACGCCGTGCAGATGAATGCCGATGTTGCCGCACGCATGGGCATCGCCAATGGCGAGGTCGTGGAACTCGTGAGCGATATGGGCCGCGACCGCGTGCGTGTGGAGACGACGCCGTATCTGCATCCGGCGTGCATCTTCACCTCGGCCACTCCCGGTGGGCGTTCGTTTGGTGCCGATGCCGGTGGCGCTCAAGCCTTGGGCGTGGGCCCGCTCGACCATACGCCGTTGCGTTGGGACCCGTTGACGGGTGCCGCGCTCACCCAGGAAAACGCCGTTCGCGTGGAAAAGATCGCGGCGCGCGAGGATAATAGCGAATGATTGACTCAGCCGATCGATTTGTCTGATTGCTTGACGTCCGAACGATTGATTCACTTTTTGGTTTTGAAAGGCCTCATATGAGCGATAGCCAGAACATGTCCGATGAGGTACGCGCCCGCCTTCGCGCTATTCCTTCCGTCAACGAGCTGCTCGCAGAGTGGCCGGTTGTGAAGGCGGCGGGGGAGACCTGCGACGCGGTTGTGCATGCCGCCGTCACGGCCGAGCTCGACGAGGAGCGCTCCGCCATTCGCGCCGGTGCCGCCCCGCGCTCTAAGCGCGACCTGGCCTCGGCAATCGAGTGGCGTGCGCATCGATCCGCACTGCCGAGCCTGCGTCCTGCCGTCAACGCCACGGGCGTGGTCATCCATACCAACTTGGGTCGCGCCCCGCTCGCGGAATCCGCCGCCAAGGCCGTGGCCGAGGTTGCGCGCGGGTATAGCACGCTCGAGTACAACGTCGATACCTGTTCGCGCGGGTCGCGCAAGGAGCACGCTGCGCAACTGATCCGCTCGCTAACCGGTGCCGAAGACGCGTTGGTCGTCAACAATAACGCGGCCGCCGTGCTGTTGGTGCTGGCGACCCATGCCGCAGGCAGGGAGGTCATCGTCAGCCGCGGCGAGCTTGTCGAGATCGGTGGCAGCTTCCGTATTCCCGACGTCATGGCGGCCTCGGGCGCCAAACTTGTCGAGGTCGGCGCCACCAACCGCACACACCTGGGCGACTACGAGCGTGCCATCACGCCCGAAACGGCCATGATCTTGAAAGTCCATCCTTCCAACTATCGCATCGAGGGTTTTCACGAGGAAGTGAGCTCAAGGGAGCTCGCCGCACTGGCCCATAAGCATGGCCTGCTGTTCTATGAAGACCAGGGGTCGGGCGCACTGTTGCCTGACGACATCCTGGTTCGCGGCGGCGAAGAAACCACGCCGGCTTCGGTTTCGGCAGGGCTCGATCTGGTGTCGTGTTCGGGCGATAAACTGCTCGGTGCCGCACAGGCGGGCATTATCATGGGCCGTCGTGACCTGGTCCAGGCCTGTGGGTCGCATCCGCTTATGCGCGCCCTGCGCCCGGGCAAGTTGGCGCTCACGGTGCTCGAGGCCACGCTGCGTATCTACATGGATGGCGCCGATGTTGCCCATCGCGATATTCCGGTGCTCAGCATGCTCACGCTTCCGCAGGCTCATCTGGAGCGACGTGCCCGCAAGCTGCGCGATCGTATGGTCGCCGGGCTCGATAAGGCCGGTTGCCCGTGCGCCGTTGCGTTGGAGATTGTCGAGGAGTCCTCGACGCCCGGTGGCGGTTCGCTGCCTACCGTTGAACTGCCGACGATGTGCGTTGCCGTGCGTCTTGTTGACGAGCGCCTGACGGTCGACGCGCTCAAGCGCTCGCTTGTCCAGGACTTCGACACGCCGGTTGTCACGCGAACCTCGCACGATCGCATTTTGTTTGATGTGCGCACACTCGTGGGCGACCGTGATATCGAGACAGCGGCGTCGACGCTTGCCGCATGCGTTGCCAAGGCGGTGCGCCGATGAGTGAGGTTCAAGCGCTGGTGGAGTGTCCCGTTATCATAGGTACGGCGGGCCACGTCGACCACGGTAAGTCGGCGCTCATCGAGGCACTGACGGGTAAAAACCCCGACCGCCTGGAAGTTGAGCGTCGTCGCGGCATGACGGTTGAGCTTGGCTTTGGCGAGCTGGCGCTGCCGAGTGGCAATATCGTGGGCCTGGTCGACGTGCCGGGGCATGCACACTACCTGCGCGCCATGGTGCGGGGTGCGACGGGTATCGACGTTGCCGTGTTGGTGGTCTCTGCCGTTGAGGGTGTAATGCCGCAGACGCGCGAGCACGTGCATGTGCTGGAGCTGCTGGGCGTCACGCATATGGTGGTCGCGCTGACGATGTGTGACCTGGCCGACGCCGAGATGACCGAGCTTGCCGAGCTCGACGTCGATGATTTTTTGTCGGGTACCGTGTTTGCGGACGCGCCGATCGTACCCGTGTCGTCCAAGACCGGCGCGGGGATCGATGACCTGCTGGCTGCTCTCGACGAGCGTATGGCGTTCTTTAACGAGATGGGCTGCGTCAACTGCGATCATGGTATGGATTATGTGATGTACCGTCCTGCTTCTGACGACGAGGTAGAGGCTATCTATCAGAAGGGGCTCAAGGGCGAGGCGATCTGCGAATGTGAAGCGGAGAAGTTCAAGACTGCGATGA
>CABSDO010000101.1 GCA_902476475.1 uncultured Collinsella sp.
AGCGGGGGTTCTTTCATGTCCGAGGACGCGCTGGGAAGTTACCCCATGCGGCCAGCGGACAACTATGTAGCCTTAGACTAGAACATGCCCAAGAAGCCATGCACAAACAGTGCAGCCAGAGCGGCGCCGACAAACGGAGCGATGCCAGGAACGAGCAGGCCGTACTTCCAGTTGTTGTCAGCCTTGTTCTTGATCGGCAGCACCTGATAAGCCATGCGAGGACCAAGGTCACGAGCCTGGTTCATGGCGAAGCCGGTGATGCCGCCCATGCCCATGCCAACAGCCCAAACGATCAGGCCGACGCAGATGGCGAGCATCAGGACGTTCTCACCAGCACGGCTAGCAGCGGCGAGAATAGCGCTGATAAACACAAAGGTGCAGATAGCCTCGCAGAAGAAGTTGCGGGCATAGTTCGTACCCTCGGTGGTGGGGTTGGTCGAGAAGATGTTGCGCTGGGCAATAGGGTCGACGACGCCCTCGGAAGCCTTGAACTCATCGGCATACATAAGCCAAGCGATTACGGCGCCCACAAAGCCGCCGAGCATATCGGCAATCATGAAGGGGATGCAGCTGCTCCACGGCACCAAGCCTACGATGCACTGGGCAAGCACCATGGCAGGGTTCATGCACACGGCACCGCCAAAGACAAACAAGCAGACCGAGATGCCAAAAGACCAAGTGGTGATGGCAAACATGTGGCCAGAGCCCTGATACTTGGTGCCCTTGAGCACGGTATCGCAGTGCACGCCCACGCCAAAGATGATCATGAGGGCCGTTGCGCCGAATTCGCAGAGGAGTTTGGTAAGCATAAAACCTTATCTTTCTTGTCGGTTATAAACGATTCGTTTAGGCCGCGCACTAGTGCTGCGCGACGACAACGCCCAGGCCATCGGGAATGACGGCCACCTTGGCATCGGCACCCTTCATCTCAAAGGCGAGCTTGAGCGCCTCCTCGAGGGTGTTGACCGGCGTCATGTGCATATCCTTGATCATCTGGTGATCGCACAGGTCGGTGACCATGATCACAGGGTGATGCGCCAGGATGCGGGCAAAGATCTGGCTCGTCCACTGGTCGGGCAGGGTCTCGTCCTTAGGACGGTCGATACAGGCGCGCTCAAACTCTGCCGGATCGTTGTCGGCGATGTTGTGATAGAAGCCCTCGCCGCCGTGACCGTCGGCACAACCGGCGACGTCGATGATCACACCGCCCTCGGGAAGCGTGGCCTCGGCAGAGCACATGCCCTTCACGGCCTGGTAGATGTTCTGGTCGAGCGGGTAGCCGCCGTTGGTGGTGATGGCAATCTCGCACTCGACGGGCTCAACGCCGGCAAGGCTCTTTACGAACTCGCAGCCAGCCTCGTGTGCCTTGTGGATGTCGCCGGCAA
Organism: uncultured Collinsella sp.; assembly: GCA_902476475.1. Taxonomy (GTDB): domain Bacteria; phylum Actinomycetota; class Coriobacteriia; order Coriobacteriales; family Coriobacteriaceae; genus Collinsella. The sequence continues at coordinate 1,386 of CABSDO010000101.1, forward strand.
AGGAGCCGATGACCTCGTGCTTGCCGTTGAGTACCACGTTAAGCACAAAGGCAAGGTGAGCCATCTCGGCAGCGGCGAACATGTCCTCGCTCACGTGGTTGTGGCACAGGTTGCCGGCGCGCGAATGGGAATCGTTTACGAACTGGCCGTTGTGGTTGTACATGATGGTCTTGTAGCTGGCGATGCCAGGCAGGACGGACTTGCGGCTGCCGGAGAAACCAGCAAAGAAGTGCGGCTCAATAAAGCCCTCGGCAAGCAGCAGATCGCAATCGACGGCAATCTTGTTGATGATGCACTCGCCACCAGAAGGCAGGGTGCCGATCTTTTTCATCATGCTGTCGTCAGTCGCGACGTGCATAACGATTTCCTCGTTGGCAACGATCTCCTCGCCGTACTTGTTGACGAGCTCCTCGTGCGTCGACGGACGATGCATACCCGTAGCAACCAGAATGCGAACGCGCGCCTCGGGCGCAGCGGAATGGATGTGATGCAGCAGAATAGGCATCGTCACACGCGAGGGAACGGGGCGCGTATGATCGGAGCTAATGATGACGATATCCTTCTTGCCAGCACAAAGCTCCTCGAGCGAAGGCGAGCCATAAGGGTTGGCAAGCGACTCCTCTACCAGCTCTTCCTGCGATTTCGTGGTCTTAAACTCGTTTTGATGACCTTCCATCACACCCGCGAAGTTCTTATCCTCGAGCTCCAGATGCAACGTCTTGTGGTCAAACGGCAGTTCACATTCAAACAATGACGAGCGCCCTCTTCCTTTCAACTGACACACTAGATAAACCGTTGGAAGGATACGCCGCTCACCGAAAAACACCACCGTCCACCGACTCATTAACACAACGTTCATATTTGACCCACAACAAAACAACCGCGATCCCAAACGGAGCCGCGGCCGCTACAGTCGTAAGGCGAGAAGCGCCACATTCATCTCAATCCCGATCGATAAGACGCGAGGCGCGAGGCGCCAAACGCGCCGCCGGGACAAACCCCATCCAAAACGCGCAAAGCGCGCCATTATTCCCCCAGCCAGTAATCCACCGAAGACCGGACATCGTAGGGCCCGCCATCAGCTTACTTTTAGGCACACTCCGCAGGACGCAAGAAGCCCTCGCCGCACGAAGTGCGCAGCGAGGGCTTCTTGCATGTCCGAGGACGTGCCTAAAAGTAAGCTGATGGCGGGCCCGGACGACTACAGGGCTATCGATTACCCCGTGTTCTGCAATCCTGCCGAGACGCCGGTCACAGTCGAAAGAATCAGGCTCATGTACTCGGCCTTCTTCTCCTCGGCCATCTCGTCCTGGTTCATACGCACCTCGCGAAGGGCGCGAACCTGGGCGATGGATAGGGCGTCAACATAGGGGTTACGCACGCGGACGGCGCAGCCGAGCACGCGACGACGCTGCAGCGGCCATTCATCACCGACGATGGCAAGGACCCACTTACGGGTGAGCTGCATCTCGGTAAAGACCTTCTCGGACAGATCCTGGCGATCGCCCAGGTGCAGATACATCTTGGCGATGCGCTGGTCGGTCTTGGCGATCGACATCTCGATGTTGTCGATAAAGGTGCGGAAGAACGGCCACTCCTGGTAGGCAGCCTTAAGCTGGTCCAGATCGCCAAACTGCTCGCAGGCGGTACCCAGGCCGTACCAGGCGGCCAGATTGATGCGCGCCTGGCTCCAGCTGAAGATCCACGGAATGGTACGCAGGTCGTCGAGCGACTTGGCACCCAAACCGCGCTTGGCGGGACGCGAGCCGATTGGCAGCAGACCGACCTCGGTCAGCGGCGTCACGGTCGAGAACCACGGTGTAAAGTCCTCGGTGTTCAGCAGGTCCAGATAGCGCTCGTGGCTTACGGCGTTGAGCTTCTCGGCCATATCCCAGAACTTCTGCGTGGTCTCGGTGTTGGTCTTCTCGACGCTCGGGGCCGACTGCAAAAGCGTTGCGGCGGCAACGGACTCAACATGGCGCTGAGCCAGCGTGCGGTTGCCGTAACGGGCAAAGATGACCTCGCCCTGCTCGGTGAGCTTAAAGAAGCAGTTGACCGAACCCTTGGGCTGCGCCAGCACGGCCTTGTTGGCCGGGCCGCCACCACGGCCCACGGCACCGCCGCGACCGTGCATGAGCACCAGGTCGATATCGTTCTTCTCGGCCCACTTGGCAATGCGCTCCTGCGCGGAGTGCAGCGCGAGCATGGCCGTGGTAGGACCGGCATCCTTGGAGGAGTCGGAATAGCCCAGCATGACCTCCATGCGGCGGTTGGTCTGGGCAAGGCGCTTTTGCACCACGGGCAGCGTAAGCATCTGGTCGAGCACGTCGACGCAGCCCTCGAGGTCCTCGAGCTGCTCGAACAGCGGGATCACGTCGAGCTCGGGCACGTCCTCCTCGTGCGCAAAGGACAGGTGGGCAAGCTCAAAGACGTCGGCCACATGCTGAGCGCTCTTGGTGAACGAGATGATGTAGCGGTGCGCCATCTTCTTGCCGTAGCGCTTTTGGATGGAGCCGATAGCGCGGAAGGTGTCGATGACCTCGCGCGTCATGGGCTGCAAATCACCATGGATACCGTTCTCGTGAATATCCTTGAGGGCGCGGGCGTGCACCACGGAGTGCTGACGGAACTCCATCTCGACCATATGGAAGCCGAAGGACTCGACCTGCCAGATGATGGTCTGGACCGGGCCGTAGGCAGCACGGACGGCACCGCAGGCGGCCAGGGAGCGCTGAACGACACGCAGGTCATCCAAGAACTCGTCTGCGCTGTGGTACATGGTGTCGGTGATGCGACGCACGGTGGCGTTCAGACGGTCGGCCATGACGAGCATGACGGCGCGATGCGGCTCGTGCTCGGAGATCAGCTCAGCGCGTGCGGTGTACTGGGTGCTCATCTCGACCTGATGGTTCCACAGGTTGATGAGCTCGGCAGACGGCTTGCTGTAGGTGGCCTCGAGCGTCAGGTTGCGGCCGATGCGGCGGCACTTGTCCTCGAGCTTGAGCACCATGTGAGTGAAGTACTTGGCGGCGACCTCGCGGCTCACCTTGGCGGTGACGTTGGGGTTACCGTCGCGGTCGGAACCGATCCAGCTGCCGGGATGGAAGAACGCCGGGCACAGCGGCGGCACGGTACCGGCCTTGTCGCCCAGCACCCAGTCGTCAAAGCGACGATAGATGACGGGGATGACGTCGAACAGCGTGTTATCGAAGATGTCGATGATGGTATCGGCTTCCTCGACCGGCGTGGGCTTCTTGAGCGCGATGGGGCTCGTACGCACCAGGGCGTCGATCTCCTGCAGCATATGGCGCTCGTTCTCCACTAGGTCGGAGCCGCCCAGACGCGGACGCTCCTCCAGCAGATTGGAGATACGGCGAATCTTGCCCTCGACGGCCTTGCGACGGGCCTCGGTGGGATGTGCGGTAAAGACAGGGTGGAACTCGAGCTTGCCAAGCAGCTCGTTGGCGCCCTCGACACCCATCTCGTTTACCAACTGGTGATAGGCGACGGTGAGCTCGTTGGCGGGATCGACCTCGGTATCGGTCGATGCGCCGGCCTCGCGCTCGCGCAGCTGCGCCACACGGTAGTTCTCCTCCGACAGGTTTGCCAGGTGGAAGAAGCTCGTAAAGGCGCGAACGATGACCTGCTGCTTATCGAGCGGCAGGCTGTCGATCAAATCGACGACCTCACGGAATGCCACGGCGGTGGGCTCGTCGGCGGTGGGCACGCCCTGCTCGTCGACGGCCTCGTCGGCAGCGCGGGTACCGGGGTTGCCGGCATTGGCCACAATCTCGGCCGACAGGATCTTGTCGAACAGGTCCGCGATCTCAGGATCATACTCGCTAAGCACACGACGCTCCAGGCGCAGGAACAGCGCCAGATTGTCGCGCAGCTCCTCGGGGATCTCGATCTCGGCGAGACGCTCCCTGGACTCGGCATTCGAGCCGATTCGGTTAACGAGGCGGTTGACCACGGCAGCGACGCGCGCCGCGGCTTCGGGTACAGACTGGTTGCTTAGGTTCTCAGCCACGTTTCCTCCCATTCCTCCTTCTATGCACGTAACATGCGGTATTCATTATAGGCGCTTGCGAAATACTTTCGATACTGATTGCGCTTTACCACACAAAAGTATTTTCTGCATTGCAAGGGTTTTTGCCCTAAATGGTCGTATTTCTCGGTGGACGGCATACACAAACGGGGGCATTCCGCATAAATGCGAAACACCCCCGTAACAATCGCTCGCAATGGACGGGACACTCAAGCGGGTCCGCAGCTCAAAAAGATGCGCTACAGGCGCTCGCGAACCGCCTCGACCACGTTGGCCAGATCGACGAGAACCTCGTCATGGCTCTGCATGTCGCGTACCTTGACCTTGCCGGCGGCAAGCTCGTCGCCACCCAGGACCAGGATGAGCTTAGCGCCCACCTTGTCGGCCTGCTTAAACTGAGCCTTGAGCGAACGGCCCTGATAGTCTGCCTCGGTCACGATGCCCGCGGCGCGAAGCTCCTGCGTAATGACAAAGACGTTCTGGCGCAACTCCTTGCCGGCATTGGCGACGTAGACGCACGGGGCCTCATCGGCACCCAGGTCGCTGCCAAAGGCCTGCAGGGCCAGCAGGGCGCGCTCAAAACCGACGGCGAAGCCGACGCCGGCCGTGGGCTTGCCGCCCTCGAGCTCGACCAAGCCGTCGTAGCGGCCGCCGCCACCGATGGAGCCGACGCCGGCACCGGGAGCCTCGACCTCAAAGACGGTGCGGGTGTAGTAGTCCAGACCACGCACCAGGGTGGGATCCTCGACATACTCGATACCGGCGGCATCCAGATAGCGCTTGACCTGCTCGTAGTGCTCGCGGCACTCGTCGCACAGGTTGTCGCCCATCAGCGGCGCGTCGGCCATGATCTCGCGGCAGTGGTCGTTCTTGCAGTCGAAGGCACGCAGCGGGTTGAGCTCGGCGCGCTCGCGGCACTCGTCACACATCTCGTCAGCGTGATCGAGGATAAACTGCTTGACCTGCTCGCGGTAAGCCGGACGGCACTGAGCGTCGCCCATCGAGTTAATGAGCAGACGGAGCTTGGAAAGATCGAAGCCCAGGCGCTTGTAGAACTCCATGAGCATGATGATGCACTCGGCGTCTGCCGCCGGATCGGGACAACCTTTGAGCGCCTCGTTACCTTTTAGG